>CALAKO010000001.1 GCA_937922955.1 uncultured Peptococcaceae bacterium
GTGACACACAGCCTCTTTTTTGGTCGATGCTCAACGCATCGCGATTAGTCGTTTTTGTTCGCATCGGGTTTTTTGTCAATGAATCCAACTTTTTCCGGGTAAGGATTCTTTTTTACGCGTTCCTTTTTAGGCATTGCAGCGAGTTTTTTTAAACGCAGGACGGCGTACACCAGGAACGCGATGCCAAGGACAAGAATAAGAATGCCGTCTTTCAAGTACGCAGGATCGGTGAATAGAATGAACCCGCAAACGATGCAGAACACACCGACAATGGCGGTAATGATTGTGCTGACTTTGTTCATTATAACCTCTTTTCTCTCAAACAGTGATTGGGTCGATTCGTTGGCCATCAGCGAGCTGATGCGGCCTGCCGCATGGGCACTGTTCTATTATAAAGGGAAAAAGTTCTGGAAAACAACCGCGAAGCGGAATTTTTTTCAAACGCCGAAAACTTTTTCCTGCGGCGCTTGAGAATGGATCGCTGGGCGTGGGAAAGACAAAAAAAGACCCTCTGGCTCTCTGCCAGAGGGTTGAATGGAGTCGAGGGGAGTCGAACCCCTGTCCGAAAGACCAGCCACCAAGCTTTCTACGTACGTAGAGCGTGTTTTGATTTAACAGCGGCCCCGTCCACGTTCAAACTGAACCACTGCGAGAGAAATAAGTTTCCCGAATGACTATTTCCCAGTGATCATCCGGTAGCCTGATGGTTTGGCTCCCTGACCCCGCATCTCAGGCACAGCAGGCAGGAAGTTTACAGCTTACGCTGCAAAAGCTAAATTATTGTTTTTAGCGTTTAAGTTTAAGTGCACAATTTTACGAGATCATGCGGAACTCGGTACGCTTACAAGGCAACCGCAATCCCCCGTCGAAACCAGTACGACCCCAGGAATGTGGTTACCAGGCTGTAAAATGTCTACAGCTGTGTTATAATATTATATCATTATGAGGATGAATGTTCAATAGAAAGGACTTGGAAAATGCTTGCTATCGAGACGCTGCTGGGTGCGTTAACCGGATATTTCACCAACGACATTGCCATCCGTCAGCTGTTTGCAAAAAATGGCGTGGTGGTGCGCGAGCGTGCGCAATTTACAGACATGATCGTTCAGGTGCTGGAGGATCAGATTATTGACGAGGACACGGTGCAGTCGCTTCGCGACAATCCGGAGATGGCAACGGTGTTTCGCCGCTTTGTGCGCGATTTGCTGATGGACGAGCTGCCTTATGTGATGTCGGATTGTGCCCTGGCCGACATCGATGTGGAAGGGCGCCTGCGGGACTTCTTGCAGACGCGCGTGGCGTGCTTGGGGCTGTCGGAAGCGAGCGTTGATGCCGAGGTGCTGCAGCAGAAGGTGATGGCGCTTCTGGCGGACGAGGGCTTCAAAGACGGGCTGCGAGAAGCGCTGGAAAACGTGGCGGCTCTGTCGTTGTCGGATCTGGGAGCGGTGCGTGTGCTGGGGCAGCGACTGTCGGCACTGGGGACCCTCGAGGCGTCGGAGTGGGCTTTGCTGCTGGATCGCTGGGAACAGCGCCTTCAGGCAGCGGTGGCCGATTTCTGGCAGAAAGAGCCTGCGGCCGAGTCGCTCTGTGTCAAAGACGTGCTGCCCATCGACGGGGAGCAGCTGGTGGCAGCGCTGGAAGGGCTTCTGCTCAGCCAACAGGCGGCGCAGCAGGACCCTTGGCTGGACGTGCTGAAGAATCCGGCCGTTCAGGAGCACGTGTATGTGTTGGCGGAGCGTTTGCTGGAGGAGGTGCTTGCCGCCCATCTGCCGTCTTTGGTGGAAACGTTTGCGCCGCTGCTTGTGGAGGATCGCGCCATCATTGAGCAGATGGTGCTGGAGAGCGTGGCGGAATGTCCGGAGGCGGGCGACTTCATTCGCGAAGCGGTGCTGGCGGCCTTGCGCGGACGGTTTGCGGAAGAGCAGGATGGCAGCGATTGGCTGACGGCGCTGCTCGATCACGCAGTGGCGGAGGACACCCTTCGCGCCACCAGCCATCAGCTGGCGCAGTTTCTGCTGTCCTGGGTGGTGAGCGAGATTGACCACTGGCGTCAGGTGGGCGCCGATGACGAGGAGGCCATGCAGGCTCTGCGTCAGCGCTGGCTGCAGGGGCGTGCCGTGGTGGTGCGCCTCGTGGATCGAATGCTGACCCAGTCCTTGAAAGGGCTTTTGTCGCTGCCAATGATGCAGGCGTTGGTGCATGCCGTCATGGATGGCGTTCGAGAATGGCTGACGCCGCAGCAGCTGCAGGCGCTGCAAGGACGGGTGCAAACGCGCTTGAACCAGCCGCTGTCGCATCATCTGCTGACGCCTGAGAAACAGGAACGGCTGGTGACGAAGCTGCCAACGATCTGGCAGGAACACGGCCAGGCGTTGATCGCCTCACTGCCGTTGTCGGGAACGGATCTGAACGCTGGCGCAGAAAAAATCATCGATTGGCTGTATCAGCAGCCATTGTCCCGCCTGATGTGCAGCGGCAAGGACGCCGTGCCTTACGACACCATCGCCGATGCCTTCATGAACGTGGTGTTTGATGCCCTGCGGCCGTTTTTGGGCAAAATGACAAAGGAACAGCTGGACGCGCTGAGTCACGAGGAGATTCGCGAGCTGACGCTGGACATGGTGGGCCGCGAAATGCGCCCGCTGACCTATCTGGGTGGCGGTGTTGGCGCGGTGGTTGGCGCAGCCACTGGCGTTGCCATGGAAATGAGCGGCGTGACGCCGGACCCTGATCAGGTGGCGGCCTTGATGGCGGCGCGCGTGGGCATGTACGGCGTCGTGGGCTACGGCACCAACGTTGCGGCGGTGACCGGGCTGTTTCGCCCTTATCGCAAACTGGGGCCGATTCAGGGGCTGATGAGCAAAAACCAGACGCGTTTTGCCCGCAAGATGAAAGAATTGGCCGAATCCTATATTATAAATGAAGACATTTGGGCCGCTCAGGTGGCGCGGTTTTCGGCACACATCGATGCGAATTTCGATGCGCTGCTGAGCCAGACCGTTCAGCGGGTGACGCAGGCGGACGACGCGCGCTGGCAGCGGTTGCTGGACGAGATGCTGGAAAAGCAGGCCGGTGGCTGGCTGCGCGTGGCGTTCAATCGCAAACGCGTGGGGGCGCTGCTGCGGGCGCTGGATCGACGCCTTCCTGCGGAGACCCTCGCAGGACAGTGGGCGGCGTCGCAGCACCCAGGC
>CALAKO010000002.1 GCA_937922955.1 uncultured Peptococcaceae bacterium
GTATTTTTGGCATTGGCAGCAAGGATGCCATCATTGAAGTCAACAAAAATGTGCCGGATGTGGTTGTAGAAACACCGGAACCTGTTAAAGAGCAGGTTGTTGAAGAAGAACCTGTTCAGGTTGCTGCAGAACCAGCAATTGAAGAAGAAACAGAAATCATCGTTGAAGAAATTGACGCTATTGCGGATACGGACGCGGTAATGGCAGAGGCTGTTGCTCAGGCGGAAGCCATCAGTGACGAAGCCGCTACCGCTGAAGAAGTGGGCTTGGCGTTCTTAGGGCCAATTTTTAAGGCATTGGATGTTGAAGACGCGGTCATCAACGTTAGCGAAGAAGACAATACCATTCGTTTCGATGTAACGGGTGAACGTGTTGGTATTCTTATTGGCCGTCATGGCGAAACCTTGAATGCCATCCAGTTCCTGATGAGTCTGGTTATTAATGGTAAGATGGAAAATCATCGCGGTGTTATTTTCGATGTTGAAAATTATCGCGAACGTCAGGCGGATAAGCTTGAAAATCTTGCCATGCGCATGGCAGAAAAGTGCCGTCGTACTCATCGCCGTGTGACTCTCAGTCCTATGAATGCGGCCGAACGTCGCATCATTCATATCACTGTAGAAAAGGTCAAGGGCGTTACTTCTTATAGCGAAGGCAACGAACCTCACCGCCGTGTGGTTATTGTAGAAGACTAAGTTTTAGTTTGTACAGCAAAACAGCGCTTTTAAAATAAGAGCGCTGTTTTTTTATATGAAATAATAACACGCAAAAAGCACCCATGTGGGTGCTTTTTGCGTGTATAAGTTGAAAGGGGCTACAAGATGTTTCCTGTTCAATTAAATTTCATCGTCGCAGATTTGTGGCTTTTCTTCGCCTTCATAAGCGCGGCGATAGATTTCGATGACTTGTTCTTTGCTGGCCTTGCGTGGGTTGGTGAGGCAGCAAACGTCTTTCATTGCATTTTCGGCCATGATTTCGAAGTCTTCTGGTTTTACGCCGAGGGTGCGCAAATTGGAAGGAATGCCGACCTGCTTACTGAGCGTGCGGATCGCATTGATGCAGCGGTTGGCTGCTTCAAGAGTGGTCATATGGGTGGTATCGATACCCATGGCTTCCGACAGATCGCGGAAACGGTTCATGTTCCCAATAATGTTGAATTCTTCAACAAATGGCAGCAAAATGGCGTTGCAAACACCATGCGGCAGGTTGTAATAACCACCGAGCTGGTGAGCCATGGCATGAACATAACCGAGAGAAGCGTTATTGAACGCAATCCCAGCCAGATATTGTGCGTAAGCCATTTTATCGCGGGCACGCATATAGTCACCATTGGCTACTGCTTTTGGCAGATACTTGTAAATCATTTCAACAGCTTTCAGAGCAGCAGCATCGGTCAGTGGGTTGGCTGCAGCGGATACATACGCTTCAACAGCGTGGGTCAAAGCATCCATACCAGTGGCAGCTGTCAGGGAAGGTGGCATGCCTTTCATCAGTTCAGGGTCGTTGACAGCAACCTTTGGGGTAACGCGCCAGTCCACGATGGCCATTTTAACTTTGCGGCTGGTATCGGTGATGATGCAGAAACGAGTGATTTCTGATGCGGTCCCAGCGGTGGTGTTGATCGCGAGCAATGGCATCAGGTCTTTGGAGGCTTTGTCAATGCCTTCGTAATCATGGATTTTGCCGCCATTGGAAGCAACCAGCGCGATCCCTTTGGCGCAGTCGTGAGAAGAACCGCCGCCGAGGGAGATGATTGCTTCGCATTCGTGATGCTGGAAGAAATCAACGCCGGCTTCTACGTTTTTATCAGTAGGGTTTGGTTCAGCGCCATCGAAAACCACTGCTTTAATGTCGGATTTCGCGAGAATTTCAACGATGCGATCGGCCATGCCTGAGCTGGCAAGGAATTTGTCGGTAACGATCATTGCAGAATGAGCGTTCAGACTGAGCATCAGATCGCCAACTTCGTTAACAGCACCTTCACCAAAAACGTTGCGAGTAGGCAGGAAATAATAAGTAGACATAAGACAATCCTCCTTAGTTTTTTATTGTGAATATCTACGAATAGGTATTCACAACATTGAATGTTTTGAATTGATTGAATTTTAGTTCTAAACCATAGGATTGTCAATAGAATCGGTGACAGCAAAAATTTATTAAAAAAATTATCGTTGTTCTCAAAGGGGCAAAGTGTATATAATTTCATCTTTTAGAATAAGTTTTTCATGGAAATACAATTGTCTACAGTAAGGCGATTTTGTGGTGTTTTAATGCATTTCGTATAGTAAAAAAAGGTTCTCCCCATTTGTTGCTCTAATCGAATAAATTTGGCCGCAAAATATCTTTGAATGAATTTTATTTTCTTTGTGAATGGAAACACAGAAAGAAGTATATTTAATAACTTGATAATAATTTGTGATGGGTGGCAGGTGAAAAAAATTTTTGATTTTTAAGGAAGGTCGATGGGAATTCTAGACGTTGGCGGCAGAGAATTCTAATGGATAGCATTGACAGACGTTGCGGGTCATGCTACTATCATAGTATTATGAAGAGATGCCTGTTGTTGTCATATTATAGTAATCGACAACGAGGGTTTTTATTTTTGATGGACATTAGCACTCAAATAACTTGTTGGCTAATAAAGATAGGAGTTTTGACCGATGTTTGTATTACCTTTATACGATGTGCTTTTGGTGCCGGGGGTGAACATGTATGTGCGCGGCGAAGAATTTGAAGAATTTGCGCTTGCTCCAGCGGCTATTCATGAAGATGTGGTGTTGTTGGTGGCAAAGGAGCAGAAGCCGCGTTATGCGTACACCGCCGATGATTTCTATGAAATTGGCGTGGGCGGTTACGTCAGTGCCATTTCTCAGGATGGTTTTGTCACGATTCGTGCGAACGAACGCTTGCAGATTGATTCCATCATGGTTGCAGAAGACGCCACCCTTGAGGTTGAGGTGACTCCGCTTTATGATGTGCGTAATGTGGGGGAAGAGGAACGCCAGGCGCGTTTGCGTGCGATTAAAGAAACTCTTTCAAATTTCGCCAAAGATTTTGACTGGGGCAAACAAGCGATGCCAATGATTGAAAACTTCCATACCATTGAGGAAGCAGCGGTGTCGTTGTCACCTTGGCTGACGGCGGACAATGAAACACGTTATGAAGTATTGACTTATGGCAGCGAACGTGGACGCATGGAAGCATTGGAACAAATTATTTATGCGTTCATTGAAGTAGCACGAGCCAGTGCCGAAGCAATGGAAATGCAGCGGTATGAGTATGAGCAGAATATGAAAGAGCAGGCGCTGCGGCGGCAGATTGATGTGCTGCAGCAAAAGCTGGATGAGATGCACCCGGAAGAAGCGTCAGATTTGGAGCGTTTTGCGAAAGCGATTGAGGAACTGCCTCTCAATGAACAGGCACGCACCGAAGCGAAAAAGGTGCTGAATCGTTTGGCACGAGAAAATGGCAGCGGCAATGAGTACGCTTTGCTTTACGATTATATGGAATATTTGATTTCGCTGCCATGGCAGAAGGAAGAGGCTGGGGAGATTGACGTCGCTGCAGCGGAAGCGATTTTAAACGAAGACCATTATGGCTTGAAGAAGGTTAAAACCCGTGTCATTGAGCAGATTGCCGTGATGGCTTTGCGTAAAAAGCAGGCTGGTTCGATCTTGCTTTTTGTGGGGCCTCCTGGAACTGGTAAAACGTCGGTTGGTCGCAGCATTGCCCGTGCGCTGGGGCGCGAGTATGTCCGCGTGAGCTTAGGCGGGGTGCGTGATGAAGCCGATGTGCGCGGGCATCGCCGCACCTATGTTGGCGCTATGGCTGGTCGCATCATTGATGGCATTCACAAGGTTGGGGTGTCCAATCCGGTCATGGTGCTGGATGAAGTGGATAAGCTTTCGGTGTCCTACAACGGTGATCCAGCCAGTGCCTTGTTGGAAGTGCTGGATCCGGAACAGAACAGTAATTTTGTCGACCATTATTTGAATGTGCCGTATGATTTGTCGGATGTATTCTTTGTTTGCACGGCTAATACGACAGAAACCATTCCAGCGCCATTGTTGAACCGCATGGAAGTGATCCAATTCAGCGGCTATACCGTCAACGATAAGATGGCCATTGCCAAGGAACATTTGCTGGCCGCTTCCTATGAACAGAATGGTGTGGACAAGGATGCGCTGATCATTCCAGACGACACCCTGCGTGCTTTGATTGATGATTTTACGATGGAATCTGGGGTGCGCGGTTTGCGCAAACGCATTGACACGCTTTGTCGTCAAGCGGCGGTGAAGCTGGCTAAAAACGACGAACCACCGTTCACGGTTCAGCCAGAGGATCTGCGCAGCTGGCTGGATATGCAGCCGGTGCTTCATGACCACATTCTTTCAGAAAAGAAACCAGGTGTGGTCACTGGGCTGGCCTGGACTCAGGCAGGCGGCGAAATTCTCTTTATTGAGACCTTGTTTACCAAAGGGAATGGTAAACTGTTGTTGACGGGGAAATTGGGCGATGTTATGAAAGAATCGGCCTATCTGGCAATGAGTTTGGTTAAATCCATGTTCCCGGCAGAATGGGAGGACGTTGAAAAATGCGATCTCCATATCCATGTACCGGAAGGCGCCGTACCAAAGGATGGTCCATCGGCTGGGATTACCTTGACGACCGCCATTGCTTCATTGGTTACCGGGCGTGCGGTAGCACCATTCTATGCCATGACTGGCGAAGTTTCCCTGCGTGGTGCCATCACGGCGATTGGCGGCCTGCCAGAAAAACTCATGGCGGCGCAGCGTGCTGGCATTACCACCGTGTTCATACCAAAAGAAAACGAACGCGATCTCGCCGATATTGATGATGAAAGCAAAGAAGGATTGACCATTGTGCCTGTCGACGACGTACGTGACGTTCTTACGCAAGTAGGTATTTTGGAAAATGAAGAATTAAAAACCAATTGATTAGGGATTAATATGGAAAAGGCCTCAGAGACAATTGTTATGTCTCTGAGGCCTTTTTAAGTTTGCCTAAATAATTTTTTTAAAATAATCTACGTAGAATTGGACAAAAGTATGAATCAAGGGTTCGTCAATACGGTTTTTATCTACGATGATGCCGTTTAAAAGGCGTACTTTATCTCGAATAGGAATTTCTATTAATTGATATTTGTCTAGATAGGCATCATCTTGATGCATTCCCAAACTAACAACATGTCC
>CALAKO010000003.1 GCA_937922955.1 uncultured Peptococcaceae bacterium
ATAGTAAATGCTGTGGTTCAGGAATTTTAAGAAAAAATCGTCAAAAAAGTTAACCCGGGTTATTGCGAAAAGAGTAATCAATATATAAAATGGATTTATAAATTGATGGTAATTAATATTGAGTAATTAATCTCTAAGGAGGAAAATTTATGAGTTCAACCATCTATCCTACCGGTACTACAATCTATAATCCAGAAAAAGCATGGAGTGGCTACACTCTGATGCCAATCGGCAAAGTCGGTGCTGTTCTGATCGACATGAACGGTAACGTTGTAAAAGTTTGGAAAGATTTCCAGGGCTTCCCTAACAAACTGCTGAAAGGTGGTTATGTATTGGGTTCTCTCGGTGTTCGTGACAGCGCATTCTCCTATCAGGATCAGACCGACCTGACTCAGCTCGACTGGGATGGTAACGTTGTTTGGAAATTCGACCACAAAGAATACATCGAAGATGAAGGCAAGCCAGCAATGTGGATGGCTCGTCAGCATCATGACTATCAGCGTGAAGGTAACCCAGTTGGTTACTATGTTCCTGGCATGGAATGCAAAACCGATGGTGGTAATACCCTGATCCTTTGCCATGAAACTATTCATGATCACAAGATCAGTGACAAACAGCTTCTCGACGATGTATTCATCGAAGTAGACTGGGAAGGCAACATTGTTTGGGAATGGCATGTAAGTGATCACTTCCGTGAACTGGGCTTCTCTCAAGCAGCAAAGAACGTTCTCTTCCGTAACCCTAACCAGCACTTCACCCAGAATGGTGAACTTGGTGACTGGATGCACATCAACTCCATGAGCTATCTTGGGCCTAACAAATGGTACGATGCTGGTGATGAACGTTTCAAACCAGACAACATCATCTGGGATGCTCGTGAAGCAAACATCCTTGCAATCATCGACAAAGAAACTGGTAAGATCGTTTGGAAACTTGGTCCAGACTTCACTGAAACCAAGGAAATGCGTCGCATCGGTCAGATCATTGGTCAGCATCATGTTCACATGATTCCAAAAGGTCTGCCAGGCGAAGGCAACATCCTCATCTTCGATAACGGTGGCTGGGCTGGTTATGGTCTGCCTGACCGCATGAGTGTTGATGGTACGAAGGTTGATATTCGTGACCACAGCCGTATTCTTGAAATCGACCCTGTAACTCTCAAGGTTGTTTGGAGCTACGTTGGTGGCGATACTCACAAAGGTGCAATGGGCGCATTCATTACCAATACCAGATTCTACAGCCAGCTGATCAGTGCTGCACAGCGTCTGCCTAATGGTAACACCATGATCACCGAAGGTTGCTGCTCCAGAATCTTCGAAGTAACCCCAGATAAAGAAGTTGTTTGGGAATACATCGCTCCATTCAACAAGGAAAGCGAAGGCATGTTTGTATATCGTGCATATCGTTATCCATACGATTATGTACCACAGCTCGACACTCCAGAAGAAGTACCTGTAGAACCACTCGATATCACGACCTTCCGTGTTCCAGGTGCTGCTGAAGGTATGCTCCAGAACTTCACCGAAGTTCCTGAAGCTCTCGGCTACACTTCTGAAATGGCAGCTTGCGTAACCGACGATCAGGTTGATGATTCTGCTGAAGAAGTCGATCCAGATGATGAAGTTACCGGTGCTAAGTTCTAATTTTTGATTAGAAATCAACGACCATCTCACAATGAGGTGGTCGTTTTTTGTTGCAGAAAACATTTTGAAAAGGCGATTCCGCCATGGTATCATGAAACGAAGAAAGAATAGGAGGTTGAATGACAGTGAAAATGGTTGTTTTGGATGGCTATACCCTGAATCCGGGAGATCTTGACTGGGGCGTGCTGGAGCCTTTTGGCGAACTCACGGTGTACCCATCGTCTCAGTACCTGACGGAAGAGGAATGTGTTGCACGTATTGGTGATGCGGACATTCTTTTTGTCAATAAAACCAAAGTGACTGAAAGCATGCTGGCCGCCTGTCCAACGGTTCGTTATATTGGCGAACTTGCGACAGGATTTGATAACATTGATGTGGATGCGGTGCGCCGCCGTGGCATTGCGTTGACGAATGTTCCTGATTACGGTGGCATTGCCGTGGCGCAACATACGATGGCCTTGTTGTTAGAGCTGGCCAATCGCACCTGTGTGTTGCACGAACGGGTGCTGCGCGGAGAATGGACCAGCGAAATCATTCCTGAAAAAGGCCTCTGGCAAATAGAAATGACCGAACTGGCAGGAAAAACCATTGGCTTTGTGGGCTATGGCACCATTGCGATTTATGCAGCGCGTATGGCGCGAGCCTTTGGCATGCGCACACTAGGCTATTCTCGGCGGGAACGTCCAGAAGGGCGCGAGGTCGCTGAATACGTGGACCTCGATACCTTGCTGGCGGAAAGCGACGTCATCAGCTTGCACATGCCGCTCAATGACGGCTCCTATCAAATCATGAATCGCGATACCTTTGCCAAGATGAAGAAAGGTGCGTTTCTCATCAACACGGCACGTGGCGCACTCATTGATGAAGAAGCGTTGATTGAGGCAATGGATAACGGCACGGTAGCAGGCTTTGCCACCGATGTTATGGTTGAAGAACCGTTTAACATGACCCATCCATTGATGGGCCGAGACAACGTGGTATTAACGCCGCACATTGCCTGGGGGCCACGTGCGACCCGTGCGCGTTTATTGAACACCGTTGTAAGCAATTTAGAAGCGTATTTGAATGGTAAAGAAGTGAATCGCATTTGCTGACAAGCTTTATAAAGACAAATCCCCATCTGGTTTTGCACAGATGGGGATTAATTTTTTGTATGAAAAAAGGAATGAAAACGGTTCGATTGTTTTCATTCCTAAAACGTTTCAATTAAAGCCGTACATTCACCTCCGAAATGATCTCCCAGGCGGTAACGCACCAGCCAGCTCGAGCCAGGCACCCCCGTGGCACATGCGCGGGTCTACTTAGTGCTGCTTCCTTCCGGACCTGACACGGTTCATAGGTGCGCATTGCACAGGACCCAGCTGTCAACACCGCTTAATGCGGCCAGACCCTAAAATCACACCCCTCGGATGAACGTCGATCCTGCTGTAGCGGATTGCAGGTTACAGGGCACCGCTAACTCCCCATCTAGTACGGCCTAACTATTATACCACTGTCACCATGTAAAAAACAAGTTATTTATTAGAAACAAAAAGCGCTTCGGATGCATCCGAAGCGCATAGCCCGTACGGGATTCGAACCCGTGAATACCAGCATGAGGGGCTGGGGAGTTAAACCACTTCTCAAACGGGCCAGAAGATATTCGTAGAGATGAAAACCCTATCTACAAAAAATATCTTACAACTTTGCCCTGGTATTGTCAAGGGAACGGGTTTTAGAAATCCCGATGCTCAAGAATGCGTAAGCTGATTCGATAAGAAATGACGAGGCAGAGCAAAATGATGAAAGTGCCAAGCATCAGCCAGACTTCAGTAGAAATAAGCCAAAGAAGAGAAAAAGAATGAGTTGTGTTTAAGAAATTGATCAGGGTGATGATTGGAACAATGGCTACAATAAATGCGCCAAGGGAAATGAGATAGGCCAGACGTGCACGTTCTTCATTAAACTTCAAGGTCAATGGCAGCATCAGTGAAAGGAAAAAAATGAGACAAGCGCAGCAGCCCAAAGCGGTGAAAATAATATCCGATGGCGGTGTGGTGTAGTGCTTGATCCAACGAGTGAGAAATACCGCAGCAAGGCTAACGCCAGACGAAAAGAGCATCACTAGAATGGAAAAGAGGTATTTTTCTGTGACGTATTGCTTGCGAGAGATGGGCAGCGTGAAAAGAAACGCCATGCCGTTGGTTTGATCATCCATGGTGATGCTTATGAAGCCGAGAAGAGAGCCCATAAAAGTCAGGTAGCCCAGGACAAAATAGTAACGGTCGCCCATTGTAAGGCTGAGGGCAAGGCCAATGATGAGAATCAGGCCGAAAAAACTTTTTTGCAGCAACAAATAGCGGAAATCTTTAAGAAACAATCCTTTCATTGATGATCACCTCAATTCGCTAAGATGTGGACGGGAACAAAGTGGCTTACAATTCTTTTGCTTTCATAATGCGCAGGCTGAATTTGATGGAAATGCCCAGGGAAAGCAAGAGAACGATGCAGCCGATGGTGATAAGAATGGAAGTGCCTAAGGAGGCAATGGCTTGGAGCAATGGCAGAGTATCGGCGAAGCTTATGAGTAGACCAGCAATAAAAATGATGGCTAGAAATCCACCCATGGCGATAAAGCCAGCGATGCGTGCTCGTTCAGCACCAAATTTGAGCTGCAGTGGTATGAGGATGTTTGTACATAGGATGGCTCCAGCCAGTGCTCCGCAGGTTGTGGAAAGGATTGCATCGATTGGGGCCTGATAGTCGCCAAAAGGACGCGTGATGAGCGCGAACGCAAGAGCAACGCAACAGAAAAGCGTACCCATTAAGAAGGTGAACAGGTATTTTTCGAGAACGTAGGAGCGACGGGAAAGGGGCAAGGTGAAGAGAAACGTCAGATTATGGTCCTGATCGTCCATAGTGATGCTGGTCATTCCCAGGACGATGCCCATAAAGGTCAGATAGCCAATGACGAAAAGCTCGTTGTCTTCCTGGGTAAGGCTGAGGGAAAAACCGATAATTAGGATGAGGATAATAAAGCTTTTTTGTGTCAGCATGTAACGCAGATCTTTGAGCAGTAATCCTTTCATTGTTGTTCACCTCGAATCATGAGTGCGAAAACCTCGTCGATGCCACTGTTTTCGATGGCGATGTCTGGGTAATTTTCACGATAAAATTGCTTTTGATTGGTGAGGCATTGGTAGCCGTAGCTTTCTTTTTTGATGCGCAGGATATGTGTCGGATCCAGATGGTCAAGCTGCTCTTGGGTGACCTTGAGTACGGCGTAATCGGATAAGAGTACGTCGGTATCTTCGTGGAACATCACACGCCCTTCGTGAATCATATAGAGATCGTCGCAGAGATTTTCAAGATCGCTGGAAATGTGAGAGCTGATGAGAATGGCGCGGTCGTCGTCTTCTTCCATGAAGCCGCGCAGCTCATCAAGCAGATCTTCACGCGCCAATGGATCGAGCCCGGCGGTTGGTTCATCAAGGATGAGCAGTTTGGCCTGATGGCTGGTAGCGATGAGCACTTTCAGCTTAGCGCTCATACCAGTGGAAAAGTCTTTGATTTTCTTTTTCAAAGGCAGTCCCATGGCTTCGGCGCGACGCAGGAAGTCTTTTTTGTCGAAATGCTCATACATGGCGGCGAGAATAGGTACAATGTCTTTGATGGTGAGATGGCCATTGAAGGTGGCATCGGATAGAACCACGCCAATGCTTTTCCGATCTTCTGGTGTGATGGCATCAAGTGGTTTGTTGAAAAGCAGGCCTTCGCCGCCGTCGGTGCTGATGAGGCCGAGAATGGCTTTAAAGGTGGTGCTTTTTCCGGCGCCATTGCGGCCGATGAGACCGGTGATGGTGCCTGGCTGAATGCTCAGGGTACAATCCAGGGTAAAACCTTCGTAGTGCTTTTGCAAATGATTGAGTGTGATCATTTTGATCCCTCCAATATAATGTCGAATAGATCGCGCATGTCGTCGTTGCTGATGCCAAGGCGCCGGCCTTTGAGAATGGCCTGTTCCAGAGCAGCTTCCACTTCTTTGCGCTGTTCTTCCAGAAGCAGTTCGCTGTTGGTGGCCGCTACATAGGTGCCTTTGCCGTGAATGGTGTGAGTGAAGCCTTCGGCTTCCAGGGCATCGTAGGCTTTCTTTACGGTGAGAGCGCTGATCTTGAGTTCTTTGGACAGGCTGCGCACCGATGGCAGAGCATCGTTTTCAACGAGTTCGCCATTGCGAATAAGTTTCTTAACTTGATCGACGATTTGTTCGTAGATTGGTACCATGAGAGAGTGATTGATGATAATATTCACTGGAATTCCTCCTCTCGTTATAAACAGTATAAAACAGTAGAAAACTGTTGTCAAGTGTTATATGCTGTTTATCAAAACAGGCCCTCTTTGCGAGGGCCTGTAAACATATGAGAGGAATGGTGAACGTTTATGAAACGATCATTCTCGTAAAGAAATGCCATCAGCGGTGACATCGAACATCAGTGATTGAGGTTGAATAGCAGAGAATGGTGTAACTTTTGAATAGTGATCGCGGTTGAGACCGTAGGCTTCGGCCGACATGGCCGGATACTGGATCAGACTCTCTTGGTGAATGTACGTTGCTTGGCTGTTGAAAAATTGGTTGCCCTCGAGAGGGGTGAACGAATAGGTGATGTAGCCGCGATGGTTTTCTCCTTGATCCGGGAAAGTGAAGTTGGCGAAAATAAGGTCATGGGGGACGATGAACGTGAAAATAGGGTCGACTTTTGTGCGGGTTTCGATGGAGTGGTACGGTGCAGAAAAATGCTCGCCATTGTTGTCATAGAAGATGCGGCCAGTGACTTCGCTGGCTAAGAGTGCGCTTTGCGGTGTTTGTCCATAGGCTGGATTTAATTGAATGGCGTCGGTTCCTCTGAAACCAGGATTGGTAAGCCAGTGGAAATAATGGAAAAGGACCAGGCGTGGTTGTTCACCAGGTATCAGAACAGCAATGTTGGTCATGTCAATGTTGTCATCATCGTAAAAGAAATTGTCAAAATAATAATCTTTCGTACCAGAATTGAGAAGTACCTGTGTGGCGCCTTCGCACGCCGCAATGTCTTCGGCGGATAAATCGTTGAGGATGTATTCTGGGAAACCGAGATCAATCAGGTGCGCCTTGGTTGTTTCAACGCTTGCTGGCAGTGTGTCCCCTTTGGGAGTCCACGCCATGGAATAACTGTTAAAGAAGAGATAGCCGCAGGCGCTGCCAATGACAAGTATAGCGACGAGAATCAAGGTGTAGGCTTGATTTGAGATCTGAACAGGTGCTGGCTGAAGGACGTATCCAAGATTGTCCAGCGCTTTAAAGGTACGGGAAACGATCCAGAGAAGGAGGATAAACATGAGAAGTAAGACAACAAGAATCCGCCAAGAGTTGAAGACGTAGTTGCCTTTGAGCTGCAGAAAGACCATGGCATTAGGCAATAGACTCCATGCCAGCAGTGCCAATACACCCAGCGCTTTTGAACGAAGGCCCATTTTCTTTTGTACAGTTCGGAGCCCGCGCCAGAAACAAAACAGAGACAGCGCTATAAAAAGCGTATTAATGAATAGTGCAAACATTGTAAAAGCATCTGATAGTGGTGGAAGTTCAATAATGGTGGTGTTAAAAATCAGCTTGGCGAATAAGTAGATCGCATGGAACACTTCGAGAATGTAGCAAAAGCCAAACCAGCGATTTTCATGCTGCAAGGCACGAAATCCAAGCAACACTAGAATCTGACCAATGGCTGGAAGAATAAAATCGAGCCAAATAAAATGAATGATAAACGTATAGAGAAAATAGCCTGTGAGAATGCGCCCCAATGCTTCCTTTCCAGGAACTGTTTGCGCGACGATATCGTCTGGCGGCAGGTCGGACAGGCTGAGCTGCAACATGGCGTCAAAAGCCTGTTCGTTTTCGAAGGTGTGTCGAGGATCAGTCATCATGGTCACCTCCCAACAGTTTTTGTAACGTTTTTCTTAAACGGTAAAGCCGGCCTTCGACGGCGCGTTCCGTAATCCCTAATTCGGCAGCGATTTGCGCGGTAGATTGCAGGTAGTAATATTTTCTGTAAAACAAAAGGCGATCGCGCGATGAAAGCTGGTTCAAGGCTTTTTCCAGAGCTTTTTGCCGCTCCTGCAGCAAGATTTTTTCCTCTGGCGTTGGCTCAGATGATGGGAGATATTCAGGAATCTCTCCGCTGCTGCTGTGACGTGCAAGAGAGCGAACGTGATTTAAGGCGGTGTTCCTGGTGATGGCTGTGAGCCAGGCTTTCCAACTGCCTTTTTTAGGATTAAACTGGTCGATTTTGTCCCAGACGCGCATGGTCACCTCGGCAAGACAATCTTCTTGATCCTGTGGATTGTGCAGGATTGGTGCAATAATATAGCGCATCAACGGGCCATAGTGGGTTGTCAGCGCTGTCAGGCCATCTTCATTTTTGCTCTGCAGCAATACAATAATGTCCTGCTCTTTCATGTCATCGCCTCCCCTCGATGGATTCTTCTATTAAATTATACCCGCGATAACAGGAAAACCCACGGATTTATTTGATAAATTTTGGGCTTTTTTGGGAAAGAATGAACCATATGTGTAACTGAAAGGTGGTGCGCAGGTAAAAAAATAACGGATCGTCGGTGGTGATCCGACGGTCCGTTGTGTAGTGCTGTCATCGAGAAGAGCTCAGAACAATCAATCTATCAAAAAGCCCTGGCGCTGTAAAATGTCCATCAGGCTCGGCTCAGCGGTTGGAACAGCAGCCATGCGAGCGGCCATCTGAGCGGTGAACGTATCGACCGGCTTGGTCGTATCGCGCAGATCGTAGTATTGGTGCACGGTTTCATCGTAGTCGGCAAGGGCGGTCAGCGGCTCTGCGATTGGTTCGTAGCGGTTTTCCATGACAATGAATTCGCGCGGCAGGCGAGGTTTCAGCGCCGGTTCCTGGTCCGGAATACCGACAGCAAGACCAAGGCAAGGAAAGGTGTAGGCTGGCAGTTCAAGCAGATCGATGACGGCCTGCATGTCGTTGTTGATGCTGCCGAGGATGACGCAGCCGAGATCCATGCTTTCGGCAGCTGTGACCATGTTCATGGTCATCAGGGTGGCGTCGTAGAAGGTTGGGAAGAAACGTTCGGCGCGTCCCATGCCATCAGTAGGCACTCCCTGAGCCTCAGCGATGCGAGCGTTGCGATTCATATCAGCGACGATGACAAAAAGAGCGCCAGCTTCTGCGACATACGCTTGCTTGCAAATGTCTGCAAGAGCCTGCTGCTTGGCTTTGTCGGTGATGTGAATGATGCTTGCTGCCTGAAGGAACGTATAGGTCGGTGTTTGGCTGGCGGCAGCAAAAATCGCGTCAAGTTGTTCTGCTGTCAATGGGGTATCTTTGAATTTGCGAATGCTGCGATGGTTCAATTGATGGTGTAACGTTTCGTTCATTGAGAATCAATCCTTTCGTTTTCTTATAGCATATCGCAAAAAGTGGTTTTTGGGCAATAAAAAAACACCAGAAGGCTACCCTCTGGCGCGAAGCTGATGACCGGACTTGAACCGGTGACCTGCTGATTACGAATCAGCTGCTCTACCAACTGAGCCACATCAGCAAGAAAAAAGCCGACAATGGGACTCGAACCCGCAACCTGCTGATTACAAATCAGCTGCTCTACCAATTGAGCTATATCGGCAAAAACATCTTCTATATATTATCATTGTGTTCCAGAAAATGCAAGCACATTTTGGATTTTTTTAGATTCTTTTAAAGATGACGAGAAAGGGTTCAAAATCTAGTAAATAAGTGGTATTATGCATTTATATGTTGGGTATTCCAGAGACATCTTGTAGAATTGGAAAAAATATAAAATATACGTATACAGAACCCTTGACGTTTGCCCGATAACCGTGGATAATATTGATAAGCAAATAAGAATATGTCATTCAGTGTTTTCATGTGTTCTGGGGGGAATAAACGCATATGAAATCATGGCCCTTTAGGTGGCCAATTTGCTCAACGTACAAATTTTTAGGAAGGGAAGTTAGAAAATCGATGAAAGCGTCCGATGAAATCTTTGAAAAGAAACAGAGACTGGTGCATGAAATTCTTCGCACAAGACGAGAAATGGGAATGACTCAAAAAAATATTGAGGCGGCCTGTGGTGTGAAGCAACCGGTCATCGCACGTATGGAAAGAGGTCTGACCGATCCTCAGCTGACAACAATTCTGAAAGTATTGCATCCACTTGGAAAAACTTTAAAAATTGTTGATATTGAAGAAGAAAGCGATAAATAATTTTTGATAAACAAAATGCGCCCTTTTTAGGTCGCATTTTTTGTAAATGTCGTTTTTTAAATGAGATTATCTTAACGATACAATAGGATGAAATGAAGGAGGAAATTCCGTGGCAAAGGCCAAGACAAAGTATGTTTGCCAAGAGTGCGGCTACCAAACGCCAAAATGGATGGGTCGCTGCCCGGATTGCGGCGCTTGGAACAGCCTTACGGAAGAAGTGGTCGCACAACCGCAGGAGAAGAAAGCGGGGAGAGCACAGCTGCAGCCTTTATCTGGTGGATCTTTAAAGCCAGAATCCTTAGCGGTCATTCAAACTCTTGAAGCGGGCCGCATTGACACGGGTATTCGAGAATTGAACCGTGTTCTTGGCGGCGGTTTGGTGCCAGGCGAACTGGTGCTGCTTAGTGGCGACCCGGGAATCGGCAAGTCAACACTGACCATGCAGTTGATGGACCGTGTGGCAGGCCAGGGAAACGTCCTTTATATTTCAGGTGAAGAATCAAAAGGACAGATTCGCAATCGTGCGGAACGATTGGGTGTGTCCAGCAACCGCATCCATGTTATGACAGAAAACAATGTAGAAATTTTGGATGCGATTGTGCGGGGCCAAAAATGGGATCTGTTGGTTATTGATTCGGTGCAAACCATGTTTGATCCTGCTGTACAGTCGGCGCCTGGCAGTGTTTCACAGCTGCGCGCCGTTACAGCAGTGTGCATGGGATGGGCGAAAGGTGTTGGCATTCCTTCGGTGCTGATTGGTCATGTGACCAAAGACGGCAGTGTGGCAGGACCACGTGTTCTTGAGCATATGGTGGATGCCGTGCTGCTTTTTGAAGGCGATCGCCAGTCCCAGTATCGTGTGCTGCGTGGTTTGAAAAATCGTTTTGGTTCTATCAATGAAATTGGTGTGTTCGATATGACCGGCGAGGGCCTCATTGAAGTAGGCGATGCGTCCAGAGTGTTCCTCTCAGAACGTGCGAATGCGGTAAGTGGGGCTGTGGTTACAGCGCTGCTGGAAGGGTCGCGGCCAATTTTGGTGGAGATTCAGGCGCTGGCGACGAAGTCGTTTTATGGGCAGTCGCGTTGCATGACAACGGGCATCAAGTACGATCGTGTTTCCATGCTGATTGCGGTATTGGAAAAACGTGCTGGTTTGCGTTTGGGAGATCAGGATGTGTATTTGAATGTTGTGGGCGGGCTGCGTGTTGATGATCCAGCGTGCGATTTGGCGGCGGCAATGGCGATTGCGTCCAGTTATCTGGATAAATGTGTGCCATCGGATGTTCTGCTCTTGGGAGAAGTTGGCTTGACTGGTGAATTGCGCCAGGTCAATCAACTGGAACGCCGTTTGCGAGAAGCGGCGCAGATGGGATTTCGTCGAGCCATAGTGCCAAAACAGAAAAAAGCGTTTAAGATTCCGCAAATGGAAATTATTGAACGGTCATTTATAAACGATGTCATGAATGAATGTTGGAGGGAGTAGTCATGCAACTTATTTCAAATGAAATCAATGCAATGATGGATGTTCTTAAAACGACTGCCCCTGGTACAGAACTGCGTGAGGGATTGGATAACGTTTTGCGCGCCAATACTGGTGGACTGATTGTTATCGGCGATCCGGCAAAAATCAAACCTCTGACAAAGGGCGGTTTTGAAATTGATACCGATTATTCACCAGCTCATCTTTATGAGTTGGCAAAAATGGACGGGGCCATCCTTATTTCTCCGGATGTGAAGCGGATCATCAGTGCGAATACGCATTTGATGCCGGATCCTGATGTGCCATCGAGCGAGACGGGGATTCGTCATCGCACAGCAGAGCAAACAGCACGTCAGACGGGGGCGCTCGTTATTTGTATTTCACAGCGTCGTCGCGTCATTACGTTGTATAAGGGCACGTCAAAGTATGTGTTGAAGGATGTCAGTGTGCTTTTGAACACGGCCAATCAGGCTTTGGGAACTTTGGAAAAGTATAAGGATGTTCTGGAAGAAGCCGTGCTGCGTCTAAGCGTGCAGGAGTTTGACAATGTGGTGACCTTGCCAGATGTACTGACGGTTATTCAGAGAGCAGAATTGTTCAAACGTGTAGAAATGATGCTTCGCGTGTATTTGACAGAGCTTGGGGATGAGAGCCAGCTGATTCGCATGCAGGCGGAAGAATTAAGCAGCAATGTGGAAACAGAAGAGCGCTTGACGATTCGTGACTACATGCTTCGTGATCCAGATAAGACCGACCAAGAACAGCTCGAGGAATACTTGCATCGACTTGGTCGTTTTGACAGCGAACAGCTGTGGGATTTGGATTTGATTTCACGTTCTTTGAATCTTAATGAGTTTCACGATAAGGACAAGCGTGTCTTTTTGGAATGCCGTGGCTATCGGATGCTGCATAAGATTCCGCGGTTACCGAACTCTGTTGTTGAAAACATGGTGGAAGCGTTCGGAGATTTTCAATCGATTTTGCTAGCCAGCAATGAGGAGTTGGATGCTGTTGAAGGGATTGGGCCAGCGCGTGTGAGCCAGATTACATTGGGGCTTGAACGCATTCGCAGCCAGATCATTACCGACAGCAACTGGGTGCAGTGATTGCTGCTCATTCACTTGAAAGGAGGTGAGACAGATGAGAAATTCTGAAAAAATTATTGTCAATATCGTGCGATTGGTCATGCTTTGCGTGGGATTGGCCGTAGGATATATTGTCAGTTTTCCGGTCTACCATTTGCTGCGTTCCATGTCAGTGAATCTTTTCCAAAACAATTACTACGGCTTTCCCATTGCATGCGGTGTGTTGATGGTTGTTTGTGGACTTATAGGATTTGTTATTGGAAAGCCGCTGGCTGCGTTGATCGTGCGAGGAACAACGCTGATGGAACAGCGATTGAAACAGATGCCGTTTCCTGCATTGATTTCATCCACTATTGGCTTGATTGTAGGTCTGCTGATTGCCGCGCTTTTGTCCAGTACGGTTAAGGCGCTGCCGATTGTCGGCAGTTACATGCCGGTGGTGCTCAGTGTCATTTTTGGGTATTTGGGTATTTCTGTTGGATATCGCTGGCGAGAAACGGTGGATGGATTTTTGGGCGCCCTGCGACGCTCACCAAAGCGCAGCCGCCGTGAAGCCAAGGAATGTAAAGAGACGAAAAGTTCAGAGGATGGTCTCGCGGCTTTGAGTTACAAGACCGTGGTTCATCCAAAGGTTTTGGATACGAGCGTCATTATTGATGGGCGTATCGTGGAAATCTGTAAGGCGGGATTTTTAGAAGGACCGCTGATTATTACGAACTTTGTCCTGGATGAATTGCGTCATATTGCTGACAGCAGCGATTCTCTCAAACGAGTGCGAGGCCGCCGTGGGTTGGACATTCTCAATGATTTGCAGAAAACAGAGGTTGAAGTGATCAATATGAGCATTGATTACGAAGAGATCCCTGAGGTAGATGCCAAATTGGTGCAGCTGGCGAAGGATGTCAACGGTTATGTGGTGACCAATGATTTCAACCTTAATAAGGTAGCGTCTTTCCAGAAGGTGAAAACCCTCAACGTCAACGAGCTGGCAGGCGCCATTAAGACGGTGGTGCTTCCAGGCGAAAGTATGCGCGTCGAAGTCGTGGCACGCGGGAAGGAAAACGAACAAGGTGTCGGCTATTTGGACGACGGCACCATGGTTGTTGTCGAAAACGGCAAGCACGTCATTGGTAAAACCGTGGATACGGTTGTTACCTCCGTGATCCAAACCAATGCGGGACGCATGATTTTCGTGCGTTTGGCGCAAAACTAAATAGGTAATGAGCGAGGAAGCGAGAAGCATCCTCGTTTTTTTATTCTCGCGCTCTACAAAAAATATGCTATAATGGGGAACAATGAAAGAGAAGGAGGCGCAGGCGATGATTGGAGCCGTGGTTTTGGCCGGCGGGCAAGGCAAGAGAATGCGAGCCGGAATGAATAAACAGTATCTGGTGATTGACGGCCGCAGTGTGCTGAGCTGCGCCATCGAAAGCATGGCTGCAGTTGCAGAGGCCTTGATCATTGTGGCAGCGAAAGGCGAGGAAGCGCGCGCCTGGGAAGCCGTTGCTGAAAGTGGCATCGATGCGGCGCGTGTGCGTGTGGTTGAAGGCGGAAAAGAACGTCAGGATTCGGTTCGGCACGCATTACTGGCCATGCCGGAGGAGTGGGACAAGGTGTTGATTCATGATGGTGCTCGGCCGTTTGTTCCGCGAGATATGCTGGCGCGCATTCTTGCGTCGACGGCACCGGGAATTGGTGTGGTGCCAGGTGTGGCGGTGACTGATACCATCAAACGCATTGATGAGGAAGGATTCATTGTTGAAACACCGCCGCGCGCACAGCTGCGGGCAGCTCAGACGCCCCAGTGCTTTATGGCACAGGAAATTCGTGCGCTGCATGTGCAAGTGGCAGACAGTGACCAGCTGTTTACCGATGATGCCGCTCTGTATGAGTACGGCGGCAAAAAGGTGCGCATGGTTGATGGCGATGCCATGAGCCGAAAATTGACCGTGCCGGATGATATGTTGTGGGCCGGAAAAATGAAAGAAGCATGGGAGGCACAGAAACAATGAGAGTAGGAATGGGATACGATGTCCACCGACTGGTGGAAGGACGAAAACTGATTCTTGGCGGGGTGGAAATTCCTTATGAAAAAGGATTGCTCGGGCATTCGGATGCGGATGTTTTGCTGCATGCGATTATGGATGCGATGCTTGGAGCGGCAGCGTTGGGAGATATTGGCCAGCATTTTCCGGATACCGATCCAGCCTATAAAGGCGCCGACAGTATGGCGTTGCTGCGCGCCTGCCGAGAAAAAATAGCGGAAAAAGGCTATCAGGTACATAACGTGGATGCCTTGATCTGTGCCCAAGCGCCTAAGATGGCGCCGCACATTTCCGCCATGCGTGAACACATCGCGCAGGCGCTGGAAACAAGTGTGGATAATGTTAATGTTAAGGCAACGACGACAGAACGCCTGGGGTTTGTTGGTGATGGATCAGGAATGAGTGCATACGCGGTGTGCCTTCTGGAGGATGCCCATGCATAAGGCGTTGGAGTTATATGAAAAAAGCATGGATCATCCGGAGCAGCTGCCGGCTTTGACACTGGCCTTTGTTGGGGATGCCGTTTATGAAATCTATGTGCGGACAATGATGCTGCGACGCAGCGTGAATGCGCACACGCTGAACAAACGCTGTGTGCAGCTGGTCAACAATCGTACCCAATCGGCCCTTTATGAAGTCCTGGAACCGGTCTTGAACGACGTGGAACAGGGCGTGCTGCATCGCGGCCGCAATGCCAAGGGCATCGTGCCAAAGCACGCCAGCACCCAGGACTATCGCCGTGCAACAGCGGTGGAAGCTTTGGTTGGTTATTGGTATCTGATGGACGATGAGGCAAAGCTGCAATGGACATTTGACACTTTATGGAACATGACAGAAGGAGAGAATCGTGAGTAGAGCCGACGAGATATTTAAGCAAAATATTTGCCAGATTTTAGAACAAGGTGTTTGGGATACCGACTACGATGTGCGTCCGCGTTGGAGCGACGGCACACCGGCGCACACCATCAAATGTTTTGGGATTGTGAACCGCTACGATTTGCGTGAAGAATTCCCGATTTTAACTTTGCGTAAGACCAATCTGCGCAATGCCGTTGATGAATTGCTCTGGATCTGGCAGAAAAAATCCAATCGAATTGCTGATCTGAACAGCCACATCTGGGACCAGTGGGCTGGCGACGACGGGACCATTGGCAAAGCCTATGGCTATCAGCTTGGGATCAAGCATGAATACAAGGAAGGCTGGTTTGACCAGGTGGATCGTGTGCTCTATGACCTCAAGCATCAGCCAAACAGCCGCCGCATCATGACCAATATCTATAATCATCATGATTTGCATGCGATGAACCTTTATCCATGCGCTTACAGCATGACTTTCAATGTCAGCGGCAAGCGCCTGAATGCCATTCTGAATCAACGCAGCCAGGACATGCTCACCGCCAATAACTGGAACGTGGCTCAATACGCGGTGCTGGTGCATATGATTGCACAGGTTAGCGGCTTAGAAGCTGGAGAACTGGTGCATGTGATTGCTGACGCCCATATCTATGACCGTCACCTGCCTATTGTTGAGGAAGTCATCGCCCATCAAGGCTACGATGCCCCGACCTTTGCACTGAATCCAAATGTGAGCGATTTTTACGATTTCACAGTAGACGACGTTCAGTTGGAAAACTATGAATTTTGGCCATTGGAAGGCCGCATTCCTGTAGCAGAATAATAAACAACACGACCCGCGCCGATGTGGCACGGGTCGTGTTATTTATCTTTTTGCAGAAAAATGAGCCCAGTGCAGAGAGCGCGCTTTGAGTGCATTGGTGATAAGTATGTTGAGCAACGATGAAAAATGTGGTATATTTGCTAGAGATTCTGCTCTTATTTGAGCTGTTCTACAGATAAAAGAACACACCGTCGGACGGCGTGTTTCAAAAATAGAAAGTTGGATGAAACGATGGAATTTATCGTTGCTGTTGATGAAAACTGGGGCATTGGCAAAGATGGCGGCATGCTGGACCATTTGCCAAAAGACCTGGCTTTTTTTAAGGAGAAAACGAGTGATCACATCATCGTCATGGGACGAAAAACGCTGGAATCTTTTCCAGGTGGCCGTCCGCTGCCAAATCGTTTGAACGTCGTGCTTACGACGCAGCAGGATTATCAGGCTGCTGAAGGGGTGCTGTTGGTACACTCACTTTCAGAATTGGTGAAGACCCTGCGCAAATTGGGGCGGGACGATGTTTTTCTCGTTGGTGGGGCCAGTCTTTATAAGACCCTTAAAGATTATTGCAGCGGGGGGTATGTGACCCATATTGGCCATGCTTATGAAGGGGTTCAGGCATTTTTCCCAAATCTGGATGACGAGGAAAATTGGCAATTGATGGATACCTTGGCACAAGACGAAGAACATGGCTATCCGCTGCATTTTTGTTATTATCGCAATCTATCCCCACAATCATTGGAGGTATTGGAATGAGTGAGATTTACGGTCGTAATCCCGTTATAGAAGCCCTGAAGAGCGGGACAGAAATCAACCGCGTTTACATTGCCAAAGGGGCACAACATAAAGCCATTGATGATATTTACAAGCTGGCTCGAGAAGCTCAGGTGCCGGTGCAGCAGGTGGAACGACGCAAACTGGACAGCCTGTTTCCAGGCAAGAATCACCAGGGGGTGTATGCATCTGTTGCAGAAATGCAGTACGTGGAATGGGAAGACATTCTTGCTCAGGCACGCGAAAAAGGCGAAGCGCCATTGATTTTGGTGCTCGATGAAATTGAAGATCCACACAACCTTGGGGCAATTTTGCGTAACGCTGACGCTTTTGGTGTTCATGGCGTAATCATTCCGAAGCGACGCTCGGTCAGCCTTACGGGGACTGTGGCAAAAGCGGCAGCAGGTGCCCTGCAATACGTGCCGGTGGCACGCGTGGCAAACATTGCTCAGACCTTGAAAGCACTGAAAAAAGAGGGGCTTTGGGTGTGCGGCACGGCCATGGATGGACAGAACATCTATCAGGCCCCGCTTTCTGGCGCGCTGGCCATCGTCATTGGCAATGAAGGCCATGGCATGCGTCCGCTGGTCGCTCAACAATGTGATTTCACCGTTGCTATCCCGATGAAGGGACGCATTAACTCTCTGAATGCCTCTGTGGCTACGGGCATTGTTCTCTCCGAAGTGGAACGCCGCAGGGAGGGCTGATTGTGAAAACTTATCTGTTTGTTGACGGCTACAATATTATCGGTGCCTGGCCAGAATTAAAAAGCCTGCGGGACGAGTCTCTGGAAGAGGCGCGTAAAAAAGTCATTGATTATCTCAGTGAATATGCCGTTGCAAGCGGATACCATACGGTGCTTGTTTTTGACGGCTGGCGCGTCAAAGGCAATCGTGGCAGTGTTGTTGAAAACCCTTATATTGAAATTCTGTTTACGGCAGAAGGCGTGACTGCGGACATGGCCATTGAACGTCTCGTTGCGCAGCTGCCAAAACATCAGAAGATTTATGTGGCAACCAGCGACCGCCTTGAGCAGGAGACGGTATTGGCTCAGGGCGGGCTGCGCATTTCTGCCATGGAGCTTCACAATATGGTCTTTGGCCAGAAAGAAGCACATCGCCGTCGCATTGAAAAGCAGCCGGAGGGGTCGAATCCTCTTGATGCACAGCTTGATGAAAAGGTGCGGCAGCAGCTTTATGCGATGATTCATGAAGGCCATGAAAAGAACATGAAAAAAAATCAAAAAAAATAAAAGAAAAGCGTTGACATTATCGATTCATGATGGTATTATAAATCTCGTCGGTTGGCAAGGTTGCTCGAAACCGACAAGCCTTTGGAGGGATACCCAAGTTGGCCAAAGGGGACGGACTGTAAATCCGTTAGCTGTGCTTTCACAGGTTCGAATCCTGTTCCCTCCATTAAACTGCCGCGGGGTGGAGCAGTTGGCAGCTCGTCGGGCTCATAACCCGAAGGTCGCAGGTTCAAGTCCTGTCCCCGCAATTAATGCTGATATAGCTCAGTCGGTAGAGCGCCACCTTGGTAAGGTGGAGGTCACCAGTTCAAATCTGGTTATCAGCTTATGGCGATATAGCTCAGCTGGCTAGAGCATACGGTTCATACCCGTAGTGTCCGGGGTTCAAGTCCCTGTATCGCCATTAAAAACCTTTCGGATTTCCGAAAGGTTTTTTTTTTATCCAAAATTGGGATGTTTGAAAACGCACAATCTGCCAGTGACATTTTGTTGTGGCGAACAGGGAAAAGTCCTGCATTTCGTATACCGGTGGATGTGTCTCTTTTCAAAGCAGGAAAGATACGGTATGATAGAATGGTAGGATAAAATGATTTTATTATTGAGAAAAGGGGATACGTATGCAGCTCAATCAGTTTAAATTTTTAATTGCCGTAGATAAATATGGATCAATATCAAAAGCAGCACAGGAGTTGTATATTTCTCAGTCAACCATCAGCCTTTCATTGATTAACTTAGAGGAAGAGCTGGGATATGTTTTGTTGAATCGCAGCAAACGTGGGGTGACCTTTACACCAGAAGGAAAAGAAGTGCTGAAGCGTGCCTATGACATGCAAAAAGTGCTGGATAGTTTGAAGGACATCACTAGCAATTCGGAGGAAGTCATTGGCGACGTACGCATTGCCAGCAACACGCATTTAGGGATGAATATCATTACAGATACCATGCTGCAATTAAAGCATCAGTATGCAGGCATTCGTGTTTATGCACAGCGTGATGATGATAAAGAAGTGTTGAAAAAAGTGGCCCAAAACGAACTGGATATGGGATTTATCACCTATCATTCGCTGGCAGCGTTGGACATTCAAAACGATTTGAAGCGCCTGCAGTTGGAATTTCATAAGACCTATTTTGACAAGCAGGCCGTCTGCACCCGTGCCGATCACCCGCTGACCAAGCTGAATGAGGTATATTTTGAAGATGTTGCTCGTTACGAGCGTGTAACGATGGTGGCGAAAAAGGACCCCTTTTTGAATCAGAATTTTGGCGTGAAGGACAGCGATGTTTCTATTGTTACGCTTGTGGATGTGTTGAATCTTCGCAAATATGCTACGCAAACCGATGCAGTGGTTATTCTGCCAAAGAATGAAGCTTTGCGCAGCAATGAAATGTTTCCTTATAAATTGACGGTGCTTGATGTAAAAGATTTCGATGTTGATATTTTTGGTGGTTGGGTGCATCACAGTACTCATGAAATGAATGCTGCCGAACAATGTGTGGCGCAGGCGATTGAGAACATTTGTCAGAGCTACTCAGAAATGACGTTATAATTGTAGCGATGGGCTGTACGTATTGATGAAATACGTGCAGCCCATTTTTATTATTGGCGAAAATGATGGTTGCAGGAATTAGCCATATTTTTTCTTAATGATAAATATTGATAAACCAGGCTTTTAGAATCCATAAACTGGATATATCATATAGGCGTGGAAAGAAATCACGTGAAAGAGTTGATGGCCATCATAATCAAGCGTGTATCTTTTAGAAAGGGAAATAACCGCAAAGGAGAGGTTACAATGTCTGAGGCAGTAAAAAAGAAGAATACGATGTACTACATCAACTCAATTATTACTTTAGTTATTATTTTTGGTTTTGGTCAGCTTCCAGCCGTTGCCCCTTTGACTCCGTTGGGCATGAATTTGATTGGCATTTTCCTGGGGCTGCTGTATGGATGGATTTTTGTTGATATTGTTTGGCCAAGTATGGTTGGTATTTTGGCGCTGATGCTCATAGGTGGCATGGCACCAAAGGTTGCGCTGAATTCGAGTTTCGGTGACCCAATCGTTGTTATGATGTTCTTTATTTTTATCTTTTGTGCAGCGATTGATCAGTATGGATTGTCTCGCTTTATTTCGTTGTGGTTCATCACTCGTAAGTTTGTACAGGGAAAGCCTTGGATGTTTACCTTTGTGTTCCTGGCATCCATCTTTATTCTCGGCGGCCTCACCAGTGCTTCCCCAGCAGCCTTGATTGGTTGGGCGATTCTGTACGCCATCTGTGATCTTTGCGGTTACAAAAAAGGCGACGGCTATCCAACCATGATGGTTTTCGCGATTGTATTTGCAGCTCAGGTTGGGATGTCGATGATCCCATTCAAACAAGTACCACTGACCGTTCTTGGTGCTTTCGCAAACATTACAGGATCTTCCATTGATTATGCAAAATACATGTTAATTGCTATTATATGCTGCATTGTTTGTGCGATTCTTTTGTTGCTCATTTGCAAATTCATTTTCCGTCCAGATGTTTCCAAGTTGGTTGATTTGGATGCTACACAGCTGGATAAGAGCGGCGAAGCGCTGGTTCTTACGAAAGTTCAGAAGATCGTTCTGGGATTTTTGGCAGCATTGGTTCTTTGCTTATTGCTGCCAAGCTTTTTGCCAAAAGACTTTTTCTTAACACAGTTCTTGAACGGCATTGGCAACACTGGCGTTTGCATTTTTATTGTTGCTATCATGTGCTTCATCAAAGTTGACGGTAAACCACTTCTGAAGATTAAGAAAGCCATCGATAGCGGTGTTGCTTGGGGGATCATCTTCCTGTTGGCTGCTGTTCAGCCGCTGTCTTCTGCAATGACTGCTGAAGAAAGCGGGATCACTGAATGGATGATGGGGATTTTGAATCCAATCTTTGGTGGTAAGAGCCCGGTCTTCTTTATGGTTGTTATTGGTCTCATTGCAGCGCTCCTCACCAACGTTATGAACAACGGGGCACTTGGGGTGGCCTTGATGCCGATCGTTTACAGCTATTGCATGGCCAACGGTGTGGATCCTCAGTTGTCTGTCATCATCATTGTCATGAGCGTTCATCTTGCGTTCCTTACACCAGCAGCAAGTTCCAGTGCCTCCCTGTTGCATGGTAATGAATGGGTAACAACCAAGGATATCATGAAATCTGCGGTACCAATTATTATCGTTTCATGGATTGCCGTGACCGTAATTACGATTGCAATTGGTTCGATTATTTTTTAATGATTAGTACTTAACAATTTTTTAGAAAGAGGTGTTGGCGTATGCCACCAATCATTGACAAAGAAAAATGTATTGAATGCGGAACCTGTGCGCAAATTTGCCCATTGGATGTTATCCGTTTTGCGAAGAATGAAGAAGGAAAAAAAGTTGTTGTTGTGAAATATCCTTATGAATGCTGGCATTGCCGTGCATGCGTTAAGGATTGCCCAAAAGGTGCAATCTCAATGCGCTATCCATTGTCTCATATGATGTTCACAATGGATGTTCCAGAAGAAAAGCTCGCAAAAGAAAGAGGTGCTGAATAATGGATGTCAAGGTTCGCGATGAAATCATTAAAACAGAGTATTTAATTATCGGTGGTGGCGTAGCTGGCTTGATGTCTGCCATTACAGCAGCCAGCAAAGGCGTCGACGTTCTGATTGCTGAAAAAGCGGATACACGCCGTTCCGGTTCCGGCTGTGGTGGGAACGACCACTTCATGTGCTACATTCCAGAATGCCACGGGGACGATTTTGACCGTGTGATCTCTGAAATCAACGAAGGGATGGAAGGCGGCCCTTGGCAGGACCCATCCATGCTGCGCAAGATGATGCTGCGCACTCAGAGCGTGGTTGAACGCTGGGAAAAATGGGGCGTCAACATGAAGCCTACCGGCGAATATCATTTTGAAGGGCACACCATGCCGTCTCGCCAGTGCTATCATTTGAAATACGACGGCGCCAATCAGAAACGCGTGCTGACCAACGAAGCCCGCAAGAACGGCGCAAAGATTATGAACAAGCTTTTCATCAACGACATTTTGACCAATGATGAAGGCCGTGCTGTTGGTGCGATTGGTTTTATTCTTGCAGAAGATGAACCGGAAGTCGTTGTCATCCAGGCCAAGGCGGTGCTGGTTGCTACTGCACAGGCTATGCGCATGTATCCAAACGTTAACCCTGCTTACATTTTCAACACCCACAGCTGCCCAGCTGCTGCCGGTGGTGCAGCGATTGCTTATCGTGCTGGTGCCAAACTGGTTAACATCGACGTGCCTTATCGCCATGCTGGGGTTAAAGGCTTTGCACGCAGTGGGAAGGCTACCTGGTTTGGTGTCATCAGTGACATCAACGGCGACTCTATCAGCCCATTCTGTGACAAGCCGGACCGCAAACGCGGCGACGCGCTCATGGATATCAACACCGGCGTGTTCACCAAGCGTCTGGACAACGCAACCGGTCCAACTTTCATGAACTGCACTGGTTACAGCGAAGAAGACCACGTTTATCAGCATCAGCAATTCAAATGCGAAGGCATTGATTCCATCACAGATTATCTTGATCAGCGTGGCATTGACCTGCACAAGAGCATGGTTGAATTTGGGACCTACGACTACTCTTTGGCACAGCGCGGCATTGACATCGATCTGAATGCGGCTACCAGCGTTCCTGGCATTTATGCAGCTGGCATTGTTTGTGGTAACGTTCGTGGGAACATTACCAGTGCGTCCGTATGGGGCGATGTTGCCGGTGAATCTGTGGCTGAATACGTTAAGACTGTTGATGAATACGATGTATCCGGTCATCCAGCTATTCAGGAACACATTGATTTCTACAACCAACTGATGACCCGTCAGAACGGAGCATACTGGCTCGAAGCAAACTCCACTCTGCAGGTTATCATGAACGACTACATCGGTCTCAAGCTGCGTAGTGAAGACATGATGCGTGCTGGCATCAAATACCTTGATGATTTGAAATCCTATGCAAAATCGGATCTTGCTTGCGAAGATGCGCATCAGCTTATGCGTACTATGGAGCTCTTTGACCTGATTGATTTGGGTAAAGCTGTTGCCATCACTTCTCGCAACCGCAAAGAAAGCCGTGGCGGCCATAAGCGCATCGACTATGACTACACCAATCCTTTGCTGAACAATATGTTCCAGACCATTCATCTGGATAAAAATGGTGAAGAAGTTTTGGAATGGCGCAAGAGATTTTAAGACTGATTTGCGAAACTCGCATTGTCCATGGAAACGTTTCTGTGGACAATGCTTTTATTTAAGGAGGACAGCGCGATGATTCAATCCATTGATCAAGAAAAGTGTATTGGCTGTGGCACCTGTGTGGAAATCTGTCCGTTGGATACGATCCGCCTCGATGAAAATGGCAAAGCCTTCATTGCTTATGGAGACGACTGCATGACCTGTTTCAAATGTGAACGACTTTGCCCAGGTGGCGCCATCTTTGTGCATCCATTCAAAGAAGCGCTGCCAATGGCGTTTGAGTGAGTGGAGGTGTTGTGATGGAACTGACAAATGTAAAAGACATCCGTCTAAAAACCGATATTTTAATCATCGGTGGTGGTTCTGCTGGGTTATGGGCAGCAGACCGAGCAAAGGAACTCAATCCTGATCTGGATGTGCTGGTTGTCGATAAAGGGCCCGCCGACTGGGGTGGCCTGATGTCCATGTCTGGTGGGGACTTTGATGTCATTCTGCCAGGCGAAAACATTGACGACTGGGTGAAGGACCTTGTGTATTATTACGATGGCCTTTGCAACCAGGAACTGGTGGAAACACTGCTCTCACAATCCTATGCGCGCATGCAGGATTATGAACGTTTGGGATGCCGCTTTTTCCGCAAAGAGGACGGTAGCCTCAAAGGTATTCCTCAGCGCGGGCTGCCGCATGTTAAGCTCTACCCAGCTCAGTATAAAGGCAAGGGCGGCGAGGACATGGCGCGCAACCTTATTAAAGAAGTAAAGGAACGCGGCGTTAAGCGCTTGGGCCGTATTTTAATCACAGATCTTTTAAAAGATGGCGAACGAGTTGTTGGTGCAGTGGGCTTTGATTCCCGCAGCGGCGATTTCTACATTATTGAGGCGCGTGCTGTGATTCTTTCAACCGGCTGGACCGGCTGGAAGACTTCTTATGGTAAAAACACCACCACTGGCGAAGGCGCAGAATTGGCCTTTAAAGCCGGTGCTAAACTTAGCAATTTTGAATTTGGCCGCGTTTGGAACGTGCCAAAGCTCTTTGGGTGGGAAGGACAGACGGCGCTCTTTCCACTGGGGGCAAAGGTGGTCAATGGCGTTGGCGAGCCTTTAATGGATCCTTATTCTCCAGTGCTTGGTGCGAACACCGACCCGCATTTCACGACTCTGGCAATGGCTGTTGAACATCGCAAAGGCAATGGGCCGTTCTATCTTGACATTAGTGCGGTCAACCCAGATGATCTGGTGCTGTTGAAACCTCAGGATGGCTGGCAAAAACTGAACTATGATAAGCTTTGCGATCTTGGCATTGATATGTTTAAGGAAAACAGCGAATGGATCCCACAGCTGACTTGTGGCTTTGGCGGCGTGGAAGCCGAACTTGACGGCTACACCGGTGTGCCTGGTCTCTATGCTGCTGGTACCGCACGCAGCCTGGACCCAGGTGTTTACATGGGCGGCTTTGCTCTCGAAACCACCGCTTCTGGCGGTTACATGACCGGTGAAGCAGTGGTTAAAGCCTTGCAGAACGATGTTCAGGGCGGCGCTTTAGATGAGGCGGTTATTGCTGAAAAGAAAGCCGCGCTGTACGCGCAGATTGGCGATGATGGCATCGCTCCTCACGATGTACTGCGTGCCATCCAGGAAACTCTTTTCCCTTACGAAGTTTCCATCATCAAGAGCGAACGCTCTTTGAACGAAGCGCTCGATAAGCTGCATCAAATTCAGCAAGATCTGCTGCCACGCATGAAGGCGAAAGATCCTCATTTCCTGCTCAAGCTCATTGAAGTACAAGGCATCTCCTTCATCAGTGAACTTTATTTGCAGGCTTCGCTGCTGCGCAAGGAATCTCGTGCTGGTCATTTCCGCGAAGATTATCCAACACGCAACAACGACGAATTCCTGGCATGGATTGTGGCCGAACAGGATGAGCAAGGCGACATTGCTTATTCTAAAAAACCAGTGCCAGTGGAACGCTATAAGCATAAAATTGACAAATACTATTCGGACAACTTTACGTTCTCCCAGATTTTTTCAGAATAGGGAGAAGAAAAATAATCACTCATTTTTAACAAGAAGTTTCTCTTATTTTCTAAACCTTTCCTATATCTTGGAAGCGGCGCACAGTCCCCCTGTGCGCCGTTTTCTTTGTTGAAAAATGGATTGTTTTGACATTGAAACGTTCTTGCCGATAAAAGGTGGTACTGTGGTTCAAAATGTGCCCTCAAAAACACTGTTGTTATTTTGTGAGATTTTGCGGAGGTTTGGCTGGTATACTGAAAGGAAGGAGGCGAGAATCATGCAGGAAAAGATTTTGGTGGTGGAGGATGATGCTGTGCTCAATAGTATGATCGATTATCATTTGCGTGGTGCAGGCTATGCGGTGACGAGCGCACATACGGCTGCTGAGGCAGAGAAAGCAATGGAGACAACAGCGTTCGACATGGCGCTGCTCGATGTCAATTTGCCGGATGGGGACGGGTTTGCGCTCTGTCGGCAGCTCAAGGCCATGCAGCCGGCAGCTATCGTGCTTTTCCTTACGGCCAATGATCAGGAAGCCAATCAGATTCGCGGCTATGAGTTGGGAGCGGTGGATTATATCACCAAGCCTTTTTATATTGGCGCGCTGCAACGAAAAATTCAGGCATTGTTTGCCATGGCGGCGCATCATGCGCCAGGCACGTCGCTGTATGACGATGGCCAATTGCTGCTGGATTTTGCAGCACAAACAGCGCATTTCGAAGGAAAAATGCTGCGGCTTACGGCTATGGAGTTCAAGGTGCTGGATCTTTTCTGTCGCCATCCACAACAAGTGCTGACACGGCGGCAGCTGTTGGAAAAACTCTGGGATTGCGACGCGCGTTTTGTCGAGGAACATACTTTGACGGCGACGGTGAGCCGCATTCGCGGGAAACTTGAAGCCGCTGGCGCACAGGGCTATATTAAGACGGTGTACGGTATGGGTTACCAATGGGTGGGAGGTGCGGCATCATGCAGCCAAATGAATGGTCGCTGAAAACATGCTTTTCTTCTATTCTATTGGCCATGCTGACTGTGATGATGGCGCTCAGTATAGTTGCCTGGCGCTGTGTTGGCGAAACGTGGATCCTCGCGTTTGCTGCGGCATTGATGCTCTGTGCCTTGCTCGGGAATTATGCCTGTATACAGGTCTTAGCCGGGCGGCTGCAGCGTTTCAGTGACGAGCTTTGCGCAACCATTACGCGTATGATGGAGTCAGACGCATCATTGCCGGTGCCTCGCGACAGTGAAGCGCTTTTTGACCGCATCAGCCAACGTTTGCTGCGGCTCCAAACGGTGCAGCAGAGTCAGAGACGTCGTCTGGATGAAGAGCGTCAGGCGCTGCAGGGATTGGTGTCAGATATCGCTCATCAGGTACGTACACCAATGAGCAACATACAGATGCTTTGCGATACCTTGTTGGAGCAGTCGCTCAGTGATGAGAATTGTCGTACTTTTCTTGGTACGATGCGTGTTCAGACGGATAAGCTGGCTTTTCTGATCGAAGCACTGGTCAAAACGTCGCGATTGGAAACGGGCCTGGTGCATATAGAAAAACGCTTGTTGCCAGTGTATGATACGGTGGCGCAGGCTCTAAGCGGTGTTGTGTCGGCTGCTGAACAGAAAAAAATCACAGTGACGGTGGATTGTCCGGAGAATCTGCAGCTGTCGCACGATAGCCGTTGGACGGCAGAGGCGCTCTTCAATCTGCTGGACAATGCAGTGAAGTATGCGCCAGTTGGTGGTAAGGTAAGGCTTGCTGTGACCAGTGGTGAGATGTTTGCTGCGTTTAGTGTTCATGATAATGGGCCAGGAATTCCAGAGAGTCAGCAGGCGCAGGTGTTTCAACGTTTCTATCGAGCGCCGTCTGTGCATGAGATTCCAGGCGTTGGTTTGGGACTGTATCTGGCGCGCGAAATCGTGACTCGACAGGGTGGTTACATTCGATTAAGCTCAGCACCAGGTCAGGGTACTGAATTTTCCATTATGCTGCCGTTGCGAGAGACAATTTAAAGGGAGACTTGCAGATGAGGAGTGGAATCAGTTAGAATGGCAATAACAGAAAGGGTGTGAGGCAATGATCAATTATTCAGAAGACGCAAACAGGCTCTATCACATACAGGTGGGCAAGGGGGAGGTCGGTCGTTATGTGCTCCTGCCTGGTGATCCTAAGCGTTGTGCGAAAATCGCTCAGTATTTTGATGATGCGCAGTTGGTGGCCGACAGCCGTGAATTTGTGACTTATACGGGCTATCTCGACGGCGAAATGGTGAGTGTAACATCTACGGGTATCGGTGGGCCATCGTCGGCGATTGCCATGGAGGAACTGGTCATGGCCGGGGCCGATACCTTTGTGCGTGTTGGCACCTGCGGCGGTATGCAGCTGGATGTCATGAGCGGCGACATCGTTGTGGCCAATGGCGCCATTCGCATGGAAGGAACAAGCCGCGAGTATGCGCCGATTGAGTTTCCAGCGGTGGCTGATCTAGAGGTAACCAATGCGCTTGTGGCGGCAGCGAAGTCCTTGCAGCTGCCTCATCATGTGGGCGTGGTGCAATGCAAAGATTCGTTTTATGGTCAGCACTCGCCGGAAACAAAGCCTGTGAGCGTTGAGCTTACGCAGAAGTGGGAGGCCTGGAAACGTCTCGGATGTTTGGCCTCTGAGATGGAATCGGCGGCCCTTTTTATTGTTGCAAGCACTCTCAAGGTGCGCTGTGGTTCCTGCTTCCTTGTCATGGCCAATCAGGAGCGTGCGACTGCGGGGTTGGACAATCCGGTGGTGCACGAAACCGATGCGGCCATTCGAACGGGCATCGAAGCGATACGGCGGTTGATCCGCGCCGACAGGGAGAAGTGAGCAATGAACGAGGCCACGATTCGAACCTTGATTACCAGAGCGCTGGCTCAGAGAGAGCTGGCCTATGCACCGTATTCTCATTTTCAGGTAGGAGCAGCGCTGCTGACGACAGATGGTGCCATTTATACCGGCTGCAACATTGAGAACGCTGCCTATACGCCGACCAACTGTGCCGAACGCACGGCGTTTTTCAAAGCGATCAGCGAAGGGGCGCGAGATTTTACTGCCATTGCCATTGTTGGCGGTGCAGAGGGGGAAGCTCCCAGTGACTACACGGCGCCTTGTGGCGTATGTCGTCAGGTGATGCAAGAATTTTGCGCGCCGGATGATTTTACCATTGTCCTAGCTCACAACGAGGACGATTATCGCTTGATGACTTTGCGGGAGCTTTTGCCGGAAGGTTTTGGGCCCGATAATTTAACACAGACTTAGCAAGCAACAGGCGCGCATGTTCGCAGTAGAACGTGCGCGCCTGCTTTTTACGGAGGATTCTGTGACCTTTGATCGTTATACTGGCAGCAGAAAGGAAGTGAAGAACATGTGTATTTTGGAAACGGTTGATCTGCACAAGACCTACGGTGAAGGTGCCAGCCTCGTTCGTGCTCTTGACGGCGTGAGTCTGACAATTCGCGAAGGGGAGTTTGTGGCTGTTGTCGGCACTTCTGGCAGCGGGAAGTCCACGTTGCTGCACATGATGGGTGGGCTGGACACGCCGAGCAGCGGGCAGGTGTTTGTCCGCGGCAAGGAGCTCGGAGCTATGAGCGATGAGGCGCGTACCATCTTTCGCAGGCGCAACATTGGCTTTGTGTTTCAGAATTACAATCTGGTGCCGATATTGAATGTGTACGAAAACATTGTATTGCCAGTGGAACTGGATGGGGATCGAGTGGACACGGCATTTTTTGAACAGGTGGTTGCCATGCTGGGTTTGGACGATAAGCTGGACAATCTGCCGGCAGCATTGTCTGGCGGTCAGCAGCAACGTGTGGCCATTGCCAGGGCATTGATCACCAAGCCGGCTCTGATTCTCGCTGATGAACCGACGGGTAATCTGGACAGCCGCACCAGTGCCGATGTATTGGGATTGATTCGGCGTACCAGCGTGGAATTTGATCAGACGGTGGTGATGATCACGCATAATAATGACATCGCCTGCCTTGCCGACCGCATCATTCGTATTGAGGATGGCCGTGTTGTCCATGAGGGAGGCGAGATGTCATGAGAAGGCCTTTTGAAAATGACACTTCTTCTGTCGTTCACAAGTTATCAAAACGCTCGTTGACTCACGACCGCAAAAGTGCGGCTCTGCTCGTGCTGACGATTGCTTTGGCGGTGGCAATGGTGCTGGCAATCGCCCTGGCTTCGGCGGGCATGGCGGAAAAGGCGAAAGATCCGTATCGTCAGCAGGCACAGGTGACGGTGGTTGGGGCAAACGACGAACAGTTGCAGGCCATGCGTGCCGCTGAGGGGATCGAATGGGTCGGCGAGTACGCAGCGCTGGGGTATTCGCATCAAAATGGCACCGAATTGTTGGTGGTCTATGGGGATGCCGACTATCTTGACAAACAGGCACCGCTGTCTGTTGAGGGACGGCTGCCAGTGGCGAATGACGAAATCATGCTCGAGCGTGATTATTTGCAACGACAAGGCTGGTCGCTGCAGGTGGGCGACCGAGTGGAAATGGATTTGACTGGATTGGGCACAACGGCCTCCTACCGTCTCAGCGGTATTGTTGAAAACGAAAGCAACGACGACAGTCTTTATACCGTCTATGTGAGCAAGACACTGGCACAGACCCTTGCTGATGATACGATGGACGGCCATTGGCAGATCACCGCTTATACGAGAATGGAGACGGAGGATATTTCGGCAGATGGGCTGACGGCTCTAGCTGGAGAGCTTTTGACGCCCTTGGGCGTTGCGGAGCAGCAAATTTTTCTGACCGATTATTTTGCAGCCATGAATGGCGCCGTGGGCGGCGGGCTGCACCTTTCGATTCCATTGCTGGCGATGATCACTGGCGTCTTGGCAGCGGTGATCGTTTATGGCGTGTTTTACACGATGATAGTTAAAAACGTACAGATGCTGGGGCAGCTGCGCACCATTGGCATGACGACACGGCAGGTGCGGCGCATGATGCGGCGAAGCGGTCGTCGTCTCGCTGTACAGGGCATTTGTCTTGGTTTGATGATGGGTACGTTATTGGGATTTATTATTTGTCCTGGCGGTTTTCGCTTGCCGACGGCGCTGATCTATGGCAGCGTGAGCGCAGCGATTGCCTGGATGGCGGTGACGCTGGCCATCTGGCGGCCAGTGCGCATTGCTGCCAGAATTTCGCCCATCGAAGGCAGCCGTTATCTTGCGGCACATGGCAGCCGCAAGCACAGGCACCGTCGTCATCGTCCTTTGACACCAGCACGTTTGGCGGCCATCAACCTTGGCCGCAGCCGGTTTAAAACGGCGTTCACACTGCTGGCCCTCTCTCTCAGTGGAGCGCTCTTTCTAGCAGTGGCAACGGTGGCTGGCTCTATTGACGCAGAGAAACAGGCGCGGTTTGAATATTATCCGGCTGGTGATATTGAGGTGATGTTGCAGGGAGTGGCGCGTTCGACCTTTGAAGCCAATGGCGAGTACAATTACGACACCCGCTTGCAGCAGGAGGACAATCCATTGTCCGATCCGGCGCTCAATGAGGCACTTCTGTCTATCGACGGCGTGGAAAAGGTGACAGCGCACAAGGCCATTCGGGCCACCATTGAAATGCCCTGGGATATGGGCAGCATTTTGTCGCAGGATAGCTTGGTGCCGGTGATTGACCGTGAGGATTTTAATGCCATTGCTGCGCTGCTGACAGATGGTACGCCGGATTATGAAGCAATGAGCGCTGACAATGGCATTCTCATCAATAACAAGTATGGCAAGGTTGGCGATCGTTTCTCGGTCAGTGTGCGTGGAATAGACGGTGAGAAAAAAACGTTCACTGCAACAGCTGTGGGCAGTTTCGATCCGGAGGCGCTGATGGCTGCTTATCCTCTGGTGCCAGGTTCTCCCACGTTTTTACTGACGGTGGACAGTGTCGAGCAACTGACCGGGGTGCAGGATTTGACAGGCGTTCTGACGGTGCAGACTGCGGATGGTGCTTTCGAATCGGTGAGAAAACAAATCAGACGGATGGCCGATGCCAGCGATACCATTGATGAGAATGACATTTTGCAGACCATCACAAACATTCAGACCATCAATGGCATCACCATTCGCAATCTTTATCTGGTGGCGATGGTACTCTTTTTATTTGGTGGGCTCAGTATGAGTAATATGCTCATCGTTGATTTGCGCAGCCGTCAACGGGAATTTGGCCTTCTTGAGGCAGTGGGCGCGACGCAGCGTCAGTTGCGTCGGATGCTGTTTTGGGAGATGGGTACGATTCTTGGCGTGACAGGCCTGCTTAGTCTTTTAGTCGGGGCTGTGGCCAGTGCCATTGCCTGCGCGCGCATCGATGCCCTGCATCACTGTATCAATGTGGCGCTGCCTTGGCCATTTTTGCTGGCTTTCCTTACGCTGCTGTTTGTCATTGGCGGAGTGACCATCGCTGTTGCTTGGCGGCAATTGCGCCGACGTTCGGTTCTCGCTGCTGTTCGCAATGAGTGATGACGGAAGAGTCCCGCGAACAACGCTCATTCTTATTATTAGCTGGTCAGTATTTGACTAGATGCGTATATTTACCTATGGTAAAATTTCTGTAATGCGGTCGCATGGCGAATGCCAACGACCGCACTATGATTTTATGCTGGTCAAAAAGAATGGAGAGTGAGCAATGAATACAGTCGAAAACATTAAAAAACAGAAGTTTTTACGAAAAAATGGGACCATTCTATTCATCACTCTGATGAATATGTTTATTCCACTTTCTACAGACTTGTATCTTCCGGCGTTGCCAACGATGAGTGGGCATTTCAATGCGTCAGCATCGCTGGTCAACTTGACTCTTGTTAGTTTTTTCTTCTTTTTCGCTTGCGGAACCATTTTCTTTGGGCCATTGTGTGATAAATATGGCCGACGCAAAGTGCTGATTCTCAGCAGCGCCATGTACACTCTTGCCAGTGCTTGCTGTGCGTTGTCGCCGAACGTATACATCATGATTGTTGCCCGGGTGTTCCAAGGGATCAGCGCTGGTGGCATCATTTCAGCTTCTACGGTGTTGGTTAAAGACTGCTTTGCCGGCCGTCAGCGCGAAACCATTCTTGCAGTGGTACAGTCGGCATCTGGGCTGGCGCCAATGTTGGCACCGGTGTTGGGGGCTTTTCTCTTGAAGATCACCGACTGGCGCGGGGCCTTTGAGGTGTTGACGGCAGCAGGTGTGATTTGCTTGGTGCTTTCGGTGCTTTATCAGGAAACGCTGCCGGAGGAAGAACGTTTGCAAGAGTCGGCCTTTGCTTCTCTTGGTAAGCTGGGAATCGTAGGAAAAAATCCAGGCTTTATGATTCCGTGCATCATTTTCTCGTTGTACAATTTCGCTTTTATGGGCTATATTTCTGTGTCGTCCTACATTTATGTGGATTTCTTTGGTCTCTCAGAGCAGGTATACAGCTATTTCTTTGCGGTCAATGCGTTGGTGTCTTTGCTGGGGCCGGTCGTCTATGTGCGTTTCCTGGCCAAAGCCAATAAGCAGAAGCTCGTTTATGTTTGTTTTTTGGGCTATCTTGTTGCAGGCGTGCTGCTGGTGCTTTTTGGCCAACTGCTGCCGTTCTTATTCTGGATTGGTTTTGCGCCATTTACCTTCTTTGGCTCTCTGATTCGCCCATTCAGTTCCAATCTGTTGCTGGAACAGCAGAAGGGCGATACGGGTTCGGCGTCGTCGCTGCTCAATGGGGTGTTTACCGTTATTGGCAGCCTGGGCATGCTGTGTGTATCGGCAGCGTCCAATGGCGTGCTGGCCTTGGGCAGTGTTGTTTTGGCCAGCGGCATCATCAGTTTGCTGGGGTGGACCGCACTTATGCGTTCCAAGATTACCATTGTTGGCATGAAAGAATAATTTATCAGCGTCGCTCATCGTTGGATGGCGGCGCTTTTTGTTTGCTCAAAGAGAGAAAAGTTCGCGTTGGTATTGGTTCAATCTTGTTGGTCGGAATTTCTGGCAGAGGTGACGGGTGGTGTTATGAATGACGTGTGATGCGCGTTGATTATGGTGAACAGTGGCTGCTTAGAATCTGCATGCAGTGTCTTGAGAAATGCGTGCCGACGTGCCATAATATGAAAGCGCTGTGGCGCAAAATGTTTTGCTTGCGTCCGGCAGCAAGAGAAAAAGGAGGCCCATTATTTTGAGCGATACATTCAAAAAAATGTTGAGTTATTACAAGCCCTATATGGGGATTTTTTTGGCGGACATGCTGTTTGCCACGCTGTCTGCAGCGGTGGCATTGATCATACCGTTGGTGGTGCGCTATGTGACATCGACGCTGATCTATGAACCGAAGGATGTTATTTTGCATCAGACCGTGTATTTGGCCGTTGGCTTGTTGGTATTGCTGGTTGTAGATTGTTACAGCCGATTTTTTATTGGCAATTATGGCCACGTCATGGGTGCGAAGATTGAATACGACATGCGTGAGGAAGTTTTTGACCATCTGCAGAAGTTATCTTTCTCCTTCTACGACGACGCCAAGGTGGGGCAGCTGATGAGCCGCGTCACCAACGACCTGTTCGATATCACCGAGCTGTTGCACCATGGGCCGGAGAACATCATTCTGTCGGTGCTGAAAATCGTCGGTGCCTTCATTATTCTGGTCAACATCAACGGCTGGCTGGCACTGGCTGCGTTCATTATTTTGCCAGTTATGTTTATTTTTGCGTTTGTGCTCAACAAACGCATGCGTCGCGCGTCTCGGCGCAACCGTGAAAAAATTGCCGAGATCAACGCCCAGATTGAGGATAATCTGGCAGGGATTCGCGTGGTGAAGTCTTTTGCCAACGAGCAGGAGGAAAATCGTAAGTTTTCCATCGGCAACAAAGGGTTCCTAGCCGCTAAGAAAAACAGCTATCATTATATGGGGACTTTCCAGGCGGGTGTTGGCTTTTTTACGACGTTGATTCAGGTGAGCGTCATCGTCACCGGTTGTGTGTTGATCGCCAATGGCCGACTGGACATCAGCGATCTGGTGACCTTCCTACTCTACATCAGTGTATTTACCGAACCTATTACCACGCTGGTTAATTTCACCGAGCAGTTCCAGAATGGGTACACAGGCTTTGAGCGTTTCCGCGAACTGATGAACATCGATCCAGACATTGAAGACGGGCCAAATGCCGTGCCGCTTGAAAAGGTGCGCGGGGAGATTTGCTTCGACAATGTTTCCTTTCATTATAAAGAAGCACAGGAAGAGGTCCTGCAGCACATCAATTTGCAGGTGCCGGCGGGAGCTTATGTGGCATTGGTGGGCTCATCCGGCGCTGGGAAAACCACGTTGTGTTCGCTGATTCCTCGTTTCTATGATGTGTCCAGCGGACGGATCACTGTTGATGGCCATGATGTGCGCGATGTGACGCTGAAAAGTCTGCGCGACAACATTGGCATTGTGCAGCAGGATGTTTATCTTTTTGCGGGCACCATTTATGAGAACATTCTTTACGGCAAGCCGGATGCTACGCCGGAAGAAGTGATTGCAGCGGCGAAAAATGCCAATGCTCACGATTTCATTATGGCCTTTCCGGACGGCTACGACACGGACATCGGTCAGCGTGGCATCAAACTCAGCGGTGGTCAGAAGCAGCGTTTGTCGATTGCGCGCGTGTTCTTAAAAAATCCACCGATTTTGATTTTTGACGAGGCCACTTCGGCGCTTGATAATGAGAGCGAACGCATTGTGCAGGAATCGCTTGAAAAATTGGCAGAAAACCGCACCACCTTTGTGATTGCGCATCGTCTGTCGACGATTCAAAATGCGGAGCGCATTCTCGTGCTGACGGAAGATGGCATCACCGAATCTGGTACCCACGCAGAACTCTTGGCTCGAGACGGCGTATACGCCAAGTTGTATCACCAGTGAGGAGGGTGGTGTTGATGTTTGAAACCATGATTGACGCGATCTGCTGGCGCATGATGGCCTTTGACAAAGGCGATGTCAAACGCATTCAGCATTTTCTCAAGGTTCACGCGTACGCGCGCCTGATTGCTAAAGCGGAGAAGGTGACAGCCCATCAGCAATTTATTATTGAAGCTGCGGCGCTCGTTCATGACATCGGCATCCATCCGGCAGAAAGCAAGTATGGCCGCTGTGATGGCAAGCTGCAGGAACAAGAAGGGCCGGCACCGGCACGACGGTTACTGGAAGAAGCTGGCGTGGAGCCGACAGACATCGATCGCATTGCCTGGTTGGTGGGCCATCACCATACCTATCATCCTGTGGAGGGGCTGGATCATCAGATTTTGATCGAAGCGGATTTTCTTGTTAATCTGTATGAAGATGCAGCCAACTCTGAGGCAGTGCATCAAGCCTACGAACGCATTTTTCGTACGAATGGCGGAAAAGAGCTGTGCCGTTTGACGTTTGGCTGGGAGGGAGAACAGGCATGAAAACCATTGGATTGATCGGCGGTATGAGTTGGGAAAGTACGGCGAGCTATTATCAAGTTATCAATGAAACCGTGCGCGATGCGTTGGGCGGTCTTCATTCCGCTAAAATTCTTATGGATAGTGTTGATTTTGCGGACATTGCCGTGCATCAATTTGCCGATGATTGGACGACCTGTGCCCAGATGATTGGCGATGCAGCACTGCGTCTAGAGCAGGCTGGTGCAGACTTCATCGTCATCAGCACCAATACCATGCACAAGGTGGCGCCGCAGATAGCGGCGCGTCTGTCGATTCCGCTTCTGCACATTGCCGATGCAACGGCTGCGGCCTTGCGAGAGGCTGGCGTACGGCGTGTGGCGCTTTTAGGCACTCAAACGACGATGGTGGAACCGTTCTATAAAGGACGGTTGGCGGAGCAGGGCTTCGAGGTTCTGACACCGGCGCCGGAAGCGATGGCAATGGTCAATCACATCATCTTTGAGGAACTTTGCAAGGGCATTTTCCAGGACCACTCGCGCCAGTGCTGTCGTGAGATCATCGCGGCGTTGACGCAGGAGGGGGCAGAGGGTGTGATTCTTGGCTGTACGGAAATTGGACTGCTGATTCGCCAGGAAGATTGTTCGGTGCCGCTGTTTGATACGACATTGATTCATGCGCACGAAGCGGCTAAAATGGCATTAGACGATTGAGCAATGAGTGAACAACAAAGGAGCGGATAAGAATGAGTTTTAGAGAGTTGGTTATGAAACGCCGCAGCCGTCGAGTGTATACTGGTGCGGCCATTCCTGAAGCAAGTCTGCAGCGCATCCTCGAAGCTGGGCTGTTGGCGCCGACCGGCCGCAACTTACATCCAGTGGAAGTGATTGTGGTGCGCGAGCGCGGCATGTTGGAGACTTTGTCACGCTCAAAAACTGGTGGCTCAGCCTTGTTGGCAAACGCTGATGCTGCTCTGGTAGTAATTGGCGATACCGCACGCTCTGATACCTGGGTGGAAGATGGTTCGATCATGATGGCTTACATGCAGCTGGAAGCGGAAGCACAGGGCATTGGGAATTGCTGGGTACAGATTCGCAGCCGCTTCTCACAAACATTGCAGTCAGATGGCAGCAACCTGCCGTCGAATGCGTACGTGCGTCAGGCGCTGGATATTCCTGAACCTTACGAGGTGTTGGCCATTTTGGCGCTTGGCATGAGCGATGAACAGCGGCCAGTGCATTTGGAAGAGGAAATGGACTGGAGCCATTGTCATCAAGAAAAATTTTGAGGGATGCGTGCCGTTCCACAAGAAACGATGAGCAAGATCATTGAAATTTTCCGAAAATCATGGTATATTACCAAATAACCGTATAAAAATCATCATATAAAAATTTTTAAAGAAAGCAGAGTTGATTGTTTCCTTATGGACAGTAGTACGATAGGTATGATAGTTGCCGTTGCGATTTTAATTGTTTGTTCCGCTTTTTTCTCAGCGACAGAGACCGCTTTTACTTCATTAAATAGCATCCGCATGAAAACATGGGCGGATAATGGCGATCAGCGGGCTGCGCGTGCGCTTGCGCTGTCGGAGAACTACGATAAGCTGCTCTCGAGTATTCTTATCGGGAACAATATTGTCAACATTACTGCTTCAACCATTTCTACAGTATTATGTACAAAATTGTTTTTCGAATATGGGCCAACCATTTCGACGATTGCTGTTACTGTAATTGTTTTGATTTTCGGTGAAATTTCTCCAAAGAGCATTTCAAAAGAATTTCCTGAACGTTTCGCCATGTTTTCCGCACCGATTTTAAAAGTCATTATCACGGTACTGACGCCGCTGAACTTTTTGTTTAGTGGGTGGAAAAAGCTGTTATCAAAAGTGTTTAAAATGAAGAACGACGGCGGGATTACAGAAGAAGAGCTCATGGGCATTGTGGACCAAGCCGAGAGCGAAGGCGGTCTGGATGCTCACGAAGGGGATTTGATTCGCGCTTCTATTGAATTTAACGATCTGGATGTTTCAGACATCTTAACGCCGCGCGTGGATTTGGTGGCTGTTGATGAGGAAGCATCCATGGAAGAAGTGGGGGCACTCTTTGTTGAAAATGGGTATTCTCGTTTGCCAGTGTATCATGACACCATTGATAATATCATCGGTGTTGTTCATCAGAAAGATTTCTACAAGGCGCGCGTGCGTGGGGAAAATCGTTTGGCTATGGTAAAATCTCCTGTTGTCTACACGACGCCAAACACAAAGATTTTCAAGTTGCTGCGCACCTTGCAAATGAACAAAGTGCACATGGCTGTTGTTGTTGATGAATATGGCGGTACTGAAGGGATTGTTACGCTCGAGGATATCCTGGAAGAGCTTGTTGGTGAAATCTGGGATGAACATGATGAAATCATTGAATCCTTCAACAAACAGCCTGATGGCAGTTACTTGATTGATTGTACGGCGGATTTAGACGATATGTACGATCTCTTTCAAATTAAAGGGGAATGCGAAGCGTCGACGGTTTCTGGCTGGGTGTTGGAAC
>CALAKO010000004.1 GCA_937922955.1 uncultured Peptococcaceae bacterium
GCAGTGTACCCCTGGTGATCTGAAAGGAAAAGCCGGCTTTTTTTGCCGCTTCAACAACGGCAGCCAACTTCTCCAGGCCGCCAATATTCCCCGGATTGATGCGCACAGCATCCACACCCTGCTCGAGAGCAGCGATGGCAATGCGGTAATCAAAATGAACATCTGCAACAATCGGCACGCTGCTTTGTCGAGCCACTTCTGCCACAGCAGGCACCGCAGCCATGTCCGGCGCAGCAACACGCACGATTGCCGCTCCTAAAGCCGCCAGCTGTTCCACTTGAGCAAGTGTTGCCACAACGTCATGGGAATCGGTATTGGTCATCGACTGCACCGTCACCGGATAGTCCGACCCCATTCCCACATCTCGAATCAAAAATGAAACCGTTTTACGTCTCATCTTATCACCTCTTAATTGACAAGATTTAAAATGTCATTATATGTTACATAGATCATCAACATCATCAACGCCAGCATGCCAATCACATTAACAAACATTTCTTTGTTTTGGCTGACTGGTATGCCGCGGATGGCTTCAATAAGCAGAAAAAGGAAACGACTTCCATCGAGCGCAGGTACAGGCAGCATATTCAGCAGCCCAAAGTTCACCGATAGAACGGCCACCAAGCTCACCACGCTCCATACACCCTGGCTGACCGAGTCGCCAATGGCATTTACAATGCCCACTGGCCCAGAAAGACCGCCTTCTTCATCATTCACCGCCGTACGACCAGTCACTAGATCCATCACTGCATCAAAAATGACGGTGCTCATGCCGGCAGTCATAACGGACGACTGTCGCAACGCTTCTGTGAAGCTCAAATCTTCGTGCGTGGATTCCAGCTGTTTGGTAACCCCCAAGGCATAGCGGTTCAGCGAATCGTTGTAGATTGGAGTGAGCACAGTTTCTTCTGTTTTTCCATCGCGGGAATAGGTGATGACCATATCACCGCTTTGATAATGTTCCATGTACACATCCACATCATTCCAGGTCTGCATGGCTTCGCCGTTGATGGAAAGAAGTTCGTCCCCTACTTCCAACCCGGCCGCCGCAGCAGCTGAATCGGCTGTTATTTCTGCGATAATTGGCGGGCTGTCATTGTCGACAACATTCACGCCAAGTGCCAGGTAAAAAATCAGAAGCGCCACCAGCGCTGTCAGGAAATTCATGAATGGGCCAGCAATCGTAAACAACATTCGATGCAGAATCGGACGATTTTGAAACAATCGTGGATCATCTGGATCGATGTCGTCATCCGGATCGCCACTGATCCCTTTGACACTGACAAAACCACCAGCCGGAATCGCGCTGATGACATATTCTGTCTCGCCCTTTTGAAAAGACGCTATTTTCGGCCCCATCCCAATACTGAACGTTGTGACATACATGCCACTGATTTTTGCAACAATAAAGTGACCAAACTCATGAATCGCCACCAAAAAACCCAGAATAAAGATCGATATAATAATATTCATCGTTCATTCTCTCAACTTTTCAGTAATTCGGCAGCCAATGCACGCGCTTCAGCATCAATGGCATGGATTTGCTCCAACGATTCCACTTTCTGCCATGGCGTACGCGCCACGCATTCCATCACTGTTGGCACGATGTCCACAAAGCGAATCCGATCCTGCAGAAACGCTGCCACCACCACTTCATTGCTGGCGTTCATAACAATCGGTGCCGAGCCGCCTTTTTTCCCGCATTCATAAGCCATGGTGATGCCTGGAAAAACATCGAATCGAGGCTTTTCAAAATGCAACGTGCCCATTTCCCATACATCCAAGGCTTCAAAGCCAGTAGCAACACGTGCAGGATAAGTCATCGCCAGCTGAATCGGCAGCCGCATATCCGGCAGCCCCAACTGTGCTTTGATGGCCCCATCGGTAAACTGCACCATGGAATGAACAATACTTTCCGGATGCACCACCACCTGAATGGCATCATAGTCACAGTTAAACAAATAATGGGCTTCGATGATTTCCAGCCCTTTATTGACCATCGTGGCAGAATCAATGGTGATTTTTGCGCCCATCGACCAATTTGGATGCTTCAGCGCATCAGCCTTAGTGATTGTCGCAAATCGTTCCGACTCCCAGGTGCGGAAAGGACCGCCAGACGCTGTCAGAATGATTTTTGCCACTTCCTCCGGCCGCCCTTCCAGACATTGGAAGATCGCCGAATGTTCGCTGTCCACAGGAATGATTTCACCATGGTATTGTTCCAACAAAGAAAGCACCAGATCCCCTGCTTCTACCATGGTTTCCTTATTGGCCAAACCAATCCGCAGCCCAGCTTTCAAAGACGCCAGCACTGGCTCAATACCAGCAGCACCAGTGATCGCACCGATCACACAATCAATGCCTTCCAAACAAGACGCGTAATCATCCCAAAGATAGTGATATTGACAAAAAGGCGTTTCATGTTGAACGCCTTTGAAATAATCGTATGTACCAACATCTGTAATAAACACATGTTTTGGACGGTATTTTTTTATCTGCTGATAAAGCAGTTCTTTATTGCGGTGCGCAGAGAGAATATCCACCTGATGGGTTCTCAGCGCATCCACAACCTCCAGGGTTTGGGTGCCAATGGAACCCGTTGACCCTAAAATTGCCAAATGTTTCATAAAAAATCCTTTCTAAATCAGCCTTGCATAATACTGAAATAATAGAAGCATAATGGCGCCACCAACAGGAAACTGTCAAAACGATCGGCAAATCCGCCATGCCCCGGCAAAACATTGCCACTGTCTTTAACGCCGAACGAGCGTTTAAGATAGCTTTCAAACAAATCGCCCACAATTGCTCCGGCGGCAACCAAGAGCCCAATAATGCAAGTATGCAGCATGCTGGTTGCCAATGGCAGGAATTGTTCAATAATGATAGCCGCCACCACGGTCAAGATGATGCCCCCCAAACCACCTTCGATGGTTTTCTTAGGAGACAACCGAGGTGCCATTTTGTGTTTACCCAAGAAGTAGCCGGAAAAATAAGCCCCAGAATCACAAATCCATACCATGATGAATACACTCATCAACAGCCAAGCGCCATCATTCAACAAACGCAATGAAATCATATGCAGTGGCAGCCACGTCGCATAGATGTTGATAAAGGCGAGATAAAGCATTTCGGAAAATTGTATCTTCGGATACGAAAACACTGTTTCCGCCATGACCAGCACGTTGGTGATAGCAAAGATAAAGCCCAGCTCCTTGGTCACAAACAGATAGCAACCAAAGGCAACCAACATGTTCAAAAAGCCAAACAGTAAAAAGCTTCGCTGTAACTGCTCGCCTTGCATATGTGCCAGTTCATAATTCAAAGCAGCCATCATGACAAACGCAAGCAAATAAATCAACGGGGTGGGTCCAAAAATGCACAATAATACAATAGGAATCCCTATAACCCCTGTTAAAATTCGTGTTTTCAAACTACTCACCTACTTTTTCAGGCCGCCATATCGACGATCCCTTTTTTGATACGCATACACCGCGTCGTACAAATCCCCTGCTCGGAAATCTGGCCAGTAGGTGTCTGTGATCCAAAACTCTGAATATGCCACTTGCCACAGTAAAAAATTACTCAATCTCAACTCGCCGGAAGAACGAATCAGCAAATCTGGATCAGGCTGCCCAGCCGTATACAAATGATCAGCAAAGCGTGCCTCGTCAATATCTTCCCAGGACATGGTGCCCTCTTCGCAAGCTTTTGCGATTTCACGACAAGCATGAACAATTTCCTGTCGGCCACCATAGTTCAAGGCAATGTTGAAAATCACCGCATCGTTGTCCTTGGTCAACGCATAAGCGTTCTCGATTTTCTGTCGAACCCGCGGACTCAATCGCTCCGGATCGCCAATGGTGCGTACACACACACCTTCAGCATGAAGCTTGGCAATTTTCTTATCCAAATATTCCACCAAGAGATTCATCAAGCCATTGACTTCATCTTCCGGCCGTCTCCAGTTTTCTGTCGAAAAAGCGTACACGGTAAAATATTTCGTGCCGATCTTTTTGACCGTCTCTAACACCTCATCGATGGCCTCAACGCCTGCCGTATGACCAGCCAGACGAACCAGCCCCTGTGCTGTTGCCCAACGCCCATTGCCGTCCATGATCACGGCAATATGACGTGGAATCTTTCCGTTTTTAATATCATCAAGTGTATGATGTTTATTTTCCATTTGACTCACCCCAATATTTATAAGGACAATCAATTTATATTTTATCATACTCTATAAAAAAATACATCGTTTCAGCCAAGAATTGTCTAATAAAAAAGGGCCGAACATATCGGCCCCTTTTATGATCATTAAATGCTCATGATGTCTTTTTCTTTTTCAGCATAGATTTTTTCAATCTTGGCAATAGCAGCGTCGGTCTGCTTTTGAATATCGTCCTGTGCACCCTTGGACTCGTCTTCAGTAATTTCCTTGTTCTTTTCAAGCTTCTTAACAGAATCGTTAGCATCACGACGAATGTTGCGGATGTAAACCTTAGCTTCTTCAGCTTTTTTATGTGCCTGCTTTGCAAGATCTGTACGAGTTTCTTTTGTCAGCTGTGGCAATGGCAAACGGATGATGACACCATCGTTGTTTGGATTGATGCCCAGATCAGACTTCTGGATGGCTTTTTCAATATCCTTGATGATGCCTTTGTCCCATGGCTGGATGGTCAATAAATCCGGTGCTGGCGCACTGACATTAGCCACCTGGTTGATCGGCGTTGGTGTGCCATAGTATTCAACCATGATGCCGTTCAGCAAGGAAACATTTGCTTTACCAGTACGAATGTGTGAAAGATCTTCACGAAATCTATTAATGGATTTCTCCATGCGTTCTTCTGAATCTAATAAAATTTCATCAATCATAGTTTATTCCCCTGTTCCTACTAAAGTTCCGATATTTTCACCTAAAACAGCCTTCATCATGTTTCCTTTTTCGGTGATGTTGAACACCTGAATTGGAATATTATTATCCATGCACAAGGAGATTGCAGTAGAATCCATAACCTTGAGCCCGCGATTCAACACTTCTAAGAAAGTTAATGTTTCAAAACGCTTAGCTTCTGGATGTGTCTTTGGATCACAATCGTACACACCATCCACTTTCTTCGCCATCAGAATGGCTTCTGCTTCAATTTCAGCTGCACGCAACGCTGCAGTTGTGTCGGTGGAGAAGAATGGGTTACCAGTGCCTGCTGCAAAAATAACAACGCGGCCCTTTTCCAAATGGCGAATGGCTCTTCTCTTAATATAAGGCTCTGCCACTTCTCGCATTTCGATGGCAGACATAACGCGTGTGTCTACGCCGTGTTTTTCCAAAACATCCTGCAATGCCAACGCATTGATAACCGTTGCAAGCATGCCCATATAATCGGCCGTTGCACGATCGATCCCGCGCTTAGCACCGGCGACCCCACGCCAGATATTGCCACCACCAACAACCGCTGCCACTTCTACGCCCAGGTCAGCGATTTCTGATATTTGATCAGCCAGCGAATTCAGCGTGTTGCTTTCCAGACCAAAGTCCATTTCTCCAGCAAGCGCTTCCCCGCTTAGTTTAATGATGACACGTTTATATTTAGCTTCCATTGTCATACCCCCAAGTTCATTATTGAAGACTGTTTTTTTACACTGTGCCTATTATACCATACTACACGCAATAAATGGAATGTCTCTTTAAGGAATTGCGTGCTTTTCAGAAAGGATTTTCCGCAAAAAAATCCCGAGACTGTTATAACAATCTCGGGATTTGAACGATCACTCGTAAATTATACACCAGCCTGTGCAGCAACTTCTGCAGCGAAGTCGTCAACACGCTTTTCAAGACCTTCGCCCATTTCAAAACGAACGAAACGACGAACCTTGATGTTTTCACCGAACTGAGCAATAGCTTCCTTAACATAGGTTTCGATGGTTTCGTTGTTTTCTGCACGAATGTAAACCTGGTCAAGGAGGCAAACTTCAGCATAGAACTTTTTCAGACGGCCTTCAACCATCTTTTCAACGATGTTGTCTGGCTTGCCTTCGTTCTTAGCCTGAGCGATCAGAACTTCACGTTCGTGATCGAGTTCAGCCTGTGGGACTTCTTCACGGGTAACATATTTTGGATTTTCAGCAGCAATGTGCATAGCGATGTTCTGTGCAAATTCCTTGAAAGCATCGGTCTTTGCAACGAAGTCGGTTTCGCAGTTTACTTCAGCGATAACGCCGATCTTACCACCCATGTGGATGTAAGAAGCAACAACGCCTTCTGCAGCGATACGACCGCTCTTCTTAGCAGAATCAGCGATCCCTTTTTCACGCAGATAGTCGATGGCTTTGTCCATGTTGCCGTCGCATTCCTGAAGTGCTTTTTTGCAGTCCATCATGCCAGCGCCGGTTTTTTCACGTAATTCTTTTACCATAGAAGCAGTAACGTTTGCCACTATAATTCCTCCTAATAATGCGTTAAAACGATTGGTTCATTTCAAAAAAGGTAACCTCATTGACCCCAACTCGGTTACCTAAATTAACAATATTATTCAGCGTCAGCAGCTTCTTCTTCAGCTGCTTCAACTTCTTCAGCGCCTGCTGCACCCTGCTTAGCTTCAACAACAGCATCTGCAATAACAGAAGTCAGAAGCTTAACGGCACGAATTGCATCGTCGTTACCAGGAATGATGTAATCCAGCTCTTCGGGATCGCAGTTAGTGTCGCCGATACCGATCAGTGTGATGCCCAGTGCATGAGCTTCCTGTACACAGATCTTTTCCTTCTTAGGGTCAACAACGAAGATTGCATCCGGGATTCTGGTCATGTTCTTGATACCGCCCAGGTTCTTCTCCAGCTTCTCCCATTCTTTC
>CALAKO010000005.1 GCA_937922955.1 uncultured Peptococcaceae bacterium
CAAATCCATTGAAGACATGGCAGCCAAAGTCGGCCTCCACTACGACATGGCCCACATTCCGGACATCGCCACCGAAGACGCTCACCGCCTCACCCTCTGGGCTCAGGAACAGGACAAACACGTCGCCCTCAACAACCGCATCTTCAAAGCCTACTTTGAAGAATGCCAGGACATCTCCGACTTCAACCTTCTCGCCGACCTCGCCGCCGAATGCGGCCTCAACCGCGACGACGCCCTCGCCGTCCTCCAGGACCCAGGCGCCTACCGCGGCCAGATCTTCGAAGACTTCGAAGAAGCCGACGAACGCGACATCGACCTCGTCCCACACTACACCTTCAACGGTAAAATCGAAATCATGGGCATCATGACCCTCACCGCCATCCGCAAACACATCGAAATGGCGCTGTAAGCGGAAGGCTGCAACAAACGCAAAACGGACACACCTCGAAAGAGATGTGTCCGTTTTTTTAATAACACTGTTTAATCAACGCTTCCTGAAGCACCTGGGAGAAATTGACCCCCTGGGCCACCGCCTTCTTATTGAGCCATTCAGGAATGGTCAACGTTTTTTTGACCGAACGGCCGGACTTTGTCAGGTCCACCTCGCTCGTCACATAGCTGACAAAGCCAGCTTCCGGCTGAGCAAGCGTGGTAATATCCGTTGGATGAGGATAGTCCGGGACAGCGTCTTCCCCTGGTTCAAGATAGAGCGCAAGGGCTTCCTGAGCGTTGGTCATTGCATCCTCTGGCGTGTCACCAGCAGAAAAACACCCTGGAAGATCAGGAAACTCCACCCAATAAGCGCCCTCTTCCAAATGAAAAACAGCAGGATAAATGAAGGTCATTGCACAGCCTCCTTCGCGCGGCTTATTTCAAACCCGCTTGTTTCAAAATCGCGTTTAACAAACCTTTAGTGAGTTCTTTGCCATGGACAGGAACGACAATGGTCTTATCATCTTTGACAAGCTTGTGATGGCTGCCATTGATGCTCTTCTCTTGCCAGCCTTCTTGCTTCAACAATTTAAGCAGTTCTTTGTCCTTCATTGCCTCACTCCTTTTATCCCATTATAGCACGTGCAGCACGTGTTGGTCAAGCCGTCAATACGTATTGCACGTACAAGAAATGACAACATTTCCCTTTTCGACTCAACGCAAGCACTCAGCAAAAATCATATCCAGCCTTTTCACGCCTCAATAATGACCTTCTTCGTCGTTTGATTCCAAAGCACCTGGCAGCCTGCGCTCTCCGAAATCGCGCGCAGTGGCACAAGGATGCGGCCGGAGACATTCTTTGGCGCCACATCGCACCAGTACGTGCCGCCATCGTGGGTGATCGCAACGTTGCCCACCTGCACAGTGATCGTCTGCGTGCCGTTGCTGGCCGTGCCGGTCTGCGACGCCTGATCCCAGTCAACCGTATAGCCCAGCGCCTCAAAAATCGCACGAATCGGCACCATCACGCGGTTATTATCCATCATCGGCGGCTGATCAAAGCTCAGCGCCTGACCATTCAACACCACATCGATCGTGTTGTTGATCATCGGACAAGGCACCTCCACCATGCCCAGCGCGCCAGGGCCAAGCTCGTATTTCTCGTACACCAAAACAACCTTATTGCCTTCAATGTAATAATTAAAATCATCCAGCGAATAATCATTAACTTTCTGACGCGCATCAGAAATAGAATCATCCCACCATGGATAGTCTGGATGGCTGTTGATAAAATTCAGCGTCTGATTTTTAAAGTAACGTTCAATCTCTGCATCTGAAAGAGAGAAAATCTCAGACAAATCCAGCTTTTCGCCAGTATTCAAATCAAAATTAAACCCATCGATGCCATAATCGTTAACCCCGCCAAAATTCCAGAACCACCCCATCTTGACACTCAAAATGCCATCCTGATTGGTGCTCACCTCTGGCTCATAATAATACTGATAATACTGCCCTGGATAATAAGGCGGCATCTCCTGAGCCTGCGCAATATTATCCGGCACCCCAGCATAAAATTCATTATAATGCTGCTGCAGGCTGCTGTTGATGCGCTACGCCGCCGCGCCCGCATCATTCACAACCACCTGATCGTAATACTGCAGCAGCTGCAGCTTTCCGTTCTCATACCACGAAAAATCATGCCGCTCCGCCGAAGACACAAAGTCCGCCGCCA
>CALAKO010000006.1 GCA_937922955.1 uncultured Peptococcaceae bacterium
ATATCATGTTGTTGACTATGTTGGTGCGGAAGATGCATTGATAAGCGCGTCGGAATTTTGGCAGGCAATCAAAGATCCCAGTCTTGGAATCCCGTATGTTTGGGGGTTGCTGAATGAAAATCAGGCCATGACTAAAGGCGCGATATTGCTGGCTCTGACTGTGTTTGCCACATTTATTATCTATGGTATATTCCAGGTCTCTGTATTAAAACGAAGAGGACAGTACAGCATCATGCAGACACTGGGGTTGACTGATGGTGGCATTGGTCGTCTGCTGTTTTACGAATTGGCGGTTATCTTTGTAGCTGCCTACAGTTTAGGATGTCTGTTGGGCAACAGTGTTGCAGCGATCATTTACCGGCGAGTGGGACGTATTTTTATAGCACGCCGTGTGAACTATCACAGCGGTATTGACACTTCGTTGATTGCTGCCGAACAGACAGTGGATGGTTTGCCTGACGCCGGAGCTTTTCATGTAGATGGGAAGCTCATGATTGCCGTGGCACTGGTGCTGATTCTTGTACTTATGGGGATCAGTGTCCTGCTAGTGAGAAAGATGAAAAAGCTGTCTTTGCGCCAAATGATGGTTAAAGATAGCGGTAACAGAAGACGCAGTCGTAGAATTATGAGTCTGCGTTATGGTAGTCTTACTGGCGTGCTGTCGAAAAGGTTCATGTTTTCAAGAAAGAGTACGTTTATTGGTGTCTTGCTGTCGCTGGCCATTGGCGGTGTCATCTTTTTAAGTGCTACCTATGTGATTGATAACACACGTATTAATAACCAACTAACTTTTGCTGCTGATGATGGATTGGGGTCAGACATTCAACTAATTGAAGAAACAGGAGCTCTCTCTGAAACTATCCCGGAAGATCTGATAGAGCGGATGTGTGATATTGAAGGCATCGATTCTGTGTTGCCGGTTCGCTATCAACTTGGCGAGATTTCTCTTCCAGATGGTATGTTTCATATGCCCAAATATTATCCGGAAACAGCTAATGAAGAAGGTTTTGAGCAAAGACCAGAAATCGTTGAGAAATACAACGGTATCATTGTTCAAACTGGAGAGGATGATTATAAACTTAAAGTGAACATTTATGGTTATGACGATGTTATGCTTCAAATGTTGAATGACTATCTGATTGAAGGAGACATTGACCCCGATCAAATGCGTGCTGAAAACAGCGTGATTGTAAAAACGTTGGTTGATGGACAAGGCTACACAGATGGCGTTGATTTTGCCGTTGGCAATGATCTGACTGTAAAAACGCCGAAAGATCCTGAGGCCGAGGGAGAGGTGCTACGCTTTCTGGCTGACGATGAACAGTATCGAATGACGACTTTTGAGACGGCTGCAATCGTAAGCCGTCCTCTCGGGAAGGTTGAAACAACGCTTGGTGATGACGGAGAAACAGTAGTTGACATCATTATGACCAACGAACAAATGCAAAGCTGCTTTGGTGTCAGTGGGTATCAGACAGTTAGCATTTCCCTGACAGACGCTGCGGACTCATCGCAGGTTTCGGATGCCATTCGGACATTAGTGGCTGATGTTCCCGGGTGTCTCGTAAAGGATTACTCCGCCCAAATTGCGGCTCAGAATTTATATTTGAATCAACAAATGCTTTTCTTTTATGGAATAGCGCTGGTGCTATTAGCGATCAGCCTGCTGCACATCATGAACAGCATGCAATATCTGGTCGCAGAGCGTCGGCATGAATTTGCCATCTTGCGAGCCATGGGAATTACTGATTGGGGCTTTTTACGTATGCTGGCAAAAGAAGGCCTTCGCTACGGCCTGTATGCAAGCTTGGTTATGCTGGTGATGTACTGGCTGACAGAAAAGGTGCTTTATTATTTCCTGCAGCACGTGTATCTCTATTTTCATCCGAATGCGACCTTGCCTTTGCATTATCTGCTGGCAATGGCTGCGGTAAACGTGGTGCTGTGCGTTGGAACGATGATCTTGTCTGGTCGTCAGCTGCTGCAAGGTTCCATGTTGGAATGAGTTGTCAAGCAGCGGTTTCTGCCGCTGCTTATTTTGTCGACTTGAATTGTCAAGTCAAATGCAACACAACCGAATAGTATATCT
>CALAKO010000007.1 GCA_937922955.1 uncultured Peptococcaceae bacterium
GCACCCAATGGTCGATGAGATTCAGTGGGACGCGCAGTCCGCTGAAAAGGGCGGCTACCCACACTTCATGATCAAAGAAATCTTTGAACAGGTGGAAACCTTCAAAAACGTGCTCAGTGGCCGCATTCAGGACGACCGTGTGGTGCTGAATGACATTGATATCGACAAAGCCACCATTGAAAAATGGCATCAGATTTATATTGTCGCTTGCGGGACTGCGTATCATGCAGGCCTCGTCGGCAAGACCATCCTTGAAAAGACCCTGAAGATTCCAGTCTTTGTGGAAGTGGCGTCCGAGTTCCGTTATCGCGAGCCAATGCTCGACGAAAACACCCTCGTCATCGTCATCAGCCAATCCGGTGAAACCGCCGACACCCTCGAAGGGGCGCGCGAAGCCAAGCAGGCTGGCGCAACCGTTCTGGCCATCACCAACGTGGTGGGCAGTTCCATTGCGCGTGAGTCCGACATGGTTGTTTACCTCTGGGCCGGTCCGGAAATCTCCGTGGCCTCTACCAAGGCGTACACCTCCATGCTCATCGCGCTGTATCTGATCGGCTTCTATTTTGGCGATCTTTCCGGCCGCATCGACCAGGAGCAGTATCCGGTCATGCTGCGTGCTCTGGAAGCACTGCCGGAACAGGCCGAAGAGCTCCTGATGCCGGAAAACGTGGAACGCATTCAGAGCATCGCCAAGGAATACGTGAACGTCAAGGATCTGTTCTACATTGGCCGTGGCATGGACTGGGCTGTGGCTCAGGAAGGGGCCTTGAAGCTCAAGGAAATCTCCTACATTCATGCTGAAGCCTATGCCGCTGGTGAATTGAAACACGGCACCCTGGCTCTCGTCAGCGACGAAACGCCGGTCATCTCTGTGGCGCTGCAGCAGAAGACCTTCGATAAAACCATGAGCAACACCGAAGAAATGATTTCTCGCATGGTGGATGAAAACGGCAACGTGACCAACGCCAAGGTGCTCGCTGTGGTACAGAAGGGACAGACCAACATCAGCAGCAAGATTCACCATGTGATTGAAATTCCAACCTGCCCAGACTTTATTTCTCCAGTTCTGGCAGCGATTCCACTGCAGCTGATCGCGTACTTCACCGCTTTGGAACGCGGCTGCAACATCGACAAGCCACGCAACCTTGCGAAGAGTGTTACGGTTGAATAAGCACGCTGTGTCAGCGCTGTTGTATAATATTGTTTGATAAATGGCTGCTGTTGTATCATTGTACTTGACAAAAAACTTTGTCAGCGATTAAAATAGTAGCAGACAAATAGTTCAACAAAAACAGTGACAAGGAGTAGTAAGAGAAGCGTCGTTAGAGAGAAGCGCTGGCTGGTGAAAAGCGTGAACGATTAATTTCCGAACTCGCCTTTGAGTTTTGCGCCCAGGCGCCGGTTCATTACCGTTATCAATGTGAGTGGTCAAACGCTGCGGCGTTTGGCAATTAGAGTGGTACCGCGGAAATCATGCCCTTTTCGTCTCTAAATTTTGAGACGAGAAGGGCATTTTATATTGGATAAGAAAGGTTGCATAGTCATGAGTAAAGATAGAGTCATCATTTTTGATACCACGCTGCGCGATGGCGAACAGTCTCCAGGCTGCAGCATGAACTTGCAGGAAAAATTGGCCGTGGCACGTCAGCTGGAAAAGCTGGGCGTGGACGTCATCGAAGCCGGCTTCCCAATCTCCTCCCCAGGGGACTTTGAATCCGTCAAGATGATCGCCGACACCATCACCGAATCCACTGTGTGCGGCTTGGCACGCGCGGCTGAAAAGGACATTCGCGCCTGCGGTGAAGCGTTGAAGGGCGCGAAACACTCCCGCATTCATACCTTCATCGCCACCAGCCCGATCCACATGGAATTTAAGCTGAAAATGGAACCCGACCAGGTCATTCAGAAAGCCGTTGACGCGGTCAAGCTGGCGAACACCTACACCGACGACGTTGAATTCTCCTGCGAAGACGCGTCCCGCAGTGAAATTCCATTCCTCTGCCGCATCGTAGAGGCTGTCATCGACGCTGGGGCAACCACCATCAACCTGCCAGACACCGTCGGCTATGCGGTGCCATGGGAATACGGCGACTTTGTCAAAGCCGTCATCGATGGCACGCCAAACTCCGACAAGGCCATCTTCAGCGTGCACTGCCACAACGACCTGGGCATGGCGGTGGCCAACTCTCTGGCTGCGGTGCATCAGGGCGCACGCCAGATTGAAGTGGCCCTCAACGGCATTGGCGAACGCGCCGGCAACACCTCTCTCGAAGAAGTGGTCATGGCGCTGGAAACCCGCAAGGACGCCATTCAGTGCGAAACCGGCATCAACACCAAGGAAATCTATCGTAGCTGCCGTCTCGTCAGCCAGACGACCAACATGCCAATTCCTGCCAACAAGGCCATCGTTGGCCGCAACGCGTTCCTGCATGAATCCGGCATCCATCAGGACGGCGTGCTGAAGAAACGCGAAACCTACGAAATCATGAGCCCAGAAACCATCGGTCTCAACGCCGACAACCTCGTGCTCGGCAAACATTCCGGCCGTCATGCCTTCCAGGTGCGCATGAGCGAACTTGGCTTTGATCTCGAAGGCGACGCGCTGCTGGAAGCGTTCGAAGAGTTCAAGAAACTCTGCGACCGCAAGAAAGAAGTGTTGGACGACGACCTCATCGCGCTGATCGACGCGAAGATCGCCACCGCCGACGACAAGTACGTCTTTGACCATCTCTATGTCTTCACCGGCACCGACCTGACCTCCACGGCCACCCTCGGCGTCAAAATCGACGAAGACGTCAAAGAAATCGCCACCTTGTCCGACGGCCCTGTTGACGCCGCTTGCAAAGCCGTTGAAGAAATCCTCGGGCCACAATACAAGGGCGCGTTTGACATGCAGACCTACCGCATCGAAGCCATCACCGGCGGCACCGACGCCCAGGCCGATGTGAATATCAAGGTGCTCTACAAGAATAAAACGTTCAATGGCCACGGCCTCAGCACCAGCGTACTGGAAGCCAGTGCCAAGAGTTATTTGAACGCCATCAATAAAGCCCTGCATTGGGAAGAAATGAATCATCAAAAGGAGAACAACTAATATGGGAATGACAATGACACAGAAGATCATTGCGGCACACGCAGGTCTTCCTGAAGTACACGCTGGTCAGCTCGTTACGGCGAAAGTCGACATGGTGCTGAGCAACGACATCACCGGCCCAGTGGCCATTCGTGAAATGAGAAAGGTGGGCATGGACTGCGTGTTTGACAACACCAAAGTGGCCATGATTCCAGACCATTTCTCACCAGCCAAGGACATTAAGTCCGCGGAACAGTGCAAAGCCATCCGCGACTTTGCCAAGGAACACCAGATCAAGCACTACTACGAAGTCGGTAAGATGGGCGTGGAACACTGCCTCCTGCCTGAACAGGGCATCGTTGGCGCTGGGCAGCTCATCATCGGCGCTGACAGCCACACCTGCACCTACGGGGCGCTGGGTGCCTTCTCCACCGGCATGGGCAGCACCGACATCGCAGCAGCCATGATCAGCGGCGAAACCTGGCTGAAAGTGCCGGAAGCCATCAAGGTGACCGTGACCGGCACCCCAACCAACAAATACGTTTCCGGTAAGGACGTCATCCTCTACCTGATCGGCATGATCGGCGTAGACGGGGCTCTCTACCAGAGCCTGGAATTCGTCGGCGACGGCCTCCAGCACCTCTCCATGGACGGCCGCCTCACCATCGCCAACATGGCCATCGAATGCGGCGCCAAGAACGCCGTCTTCCCAGTCGACGACATCGCCAAGGATTACATGAACGGCCGCTTCGATGGCGACATGACCATCTACGAAGCCGACCCAGATGCCGAATACGTGCGCGAAATCACCATTGACCTGGCGACCCTCGTGCCTCAGGTGGCGTTCCCGCATCTGCCAAGCAACACCCATCCAGTGGACCAGATCGACAAGATCGCCATTGACCAGGTGGTCATCGGCAGCTGCACCAACGGCCGTCTCGAAGACATGCGCGTGGCTGGCGAAATCCTCAAGGGTAAGAAAGTGGCACCATATCTGCGCCTCATCGTCATTCCTGGCACTCAGGACGTGTATGAAGCCTGCATGAAGGAAGGCATCACTCAGACCATCCTCGATGCTGGCGGCGTTGTGTCCACCCCAACCTGCGGCCCTTGCCTGGGCGGTTACATGGGCATCCTGGCCAAAGGCGAACGTGCGCTGTCCACCACCAACCGCAACTTCGTCGGCCGCATGGGCGACCCTGAAAGCGAAGTTTATCTCTGCAACCCAGCGGTTGCGGCAGCAAGCGCCATCACTGGCTACATTACCAATCCAGAGGAGGTATAATCTATGAGTGCAAAAGCCTGGAAAGTCGGCGACAATATTGATACAGACCTCATTATCGCAGCGCGTTACCTCAACGACGCCAGCGACGAAAATATGAGAAACCATTGCATGGAGGACGTGATTCCGGATTACGCCAACACCATCGCTCAGGGCGACGTGCTGGTGGCTGGCAGCAACTTCGGCTGCGGCAGCTCCCGCGAACACGCGCCAATCTCCATTAAGGTGGCAGGCACCAGCTGCGTCATCGCTGAAAGCTTTGCGCGTATTTTCTTCCGCAACGCCATCAACATCGGCCTGCCAATCATCGAATCCCCAGAAGCCGCCAAGGCCATCGACCAGGGCGACGAGCTCGAGATCAAACTCGAAGAAGGGATCATCAACAACCTGACCAAGAACGAAACCTATCATTTTGAAAAATTCCCAGCCTTCATCCAGAAAATCGTTGAATCTGGGAACCTGTTAAACTATGTGAAAGAGAAGGTGGGGCAATGAGAAGAAAAGTAGCGGTTTTACGCGGGGACGGCATCGGTCCGGAAATCGTCAATTCCGCCCTGGACGTGCTGAAAGCCGTTGACAACAAGTACAACCTCGGCCTGGAATTTGTGGACGCAGCCTTTGGCGGCGCTGCCATCGACGAAGTTGGCAACCCATTCCCAGAAGAAACCAAGGCCATCGTCAAGGACGTGGACGCCGTGCTCTTGGGCTCCGTTGGCGGACCAAAGTACGACGCCCTGCCACGCGAACAGCGCCCTGAAACCGGTCTCCTGGCCATCCGCAAGGAACTGGGCCTGTACTGCAACATTCGCCCAGCGAAGTATTACGACTTCCTGGCGGACCGCCTCGTCTTCAAGAAAGACGTGGTCGAAGGCGTCGACATCGTCATCTACCGCGAACTGACCAGCGGCATCTACTTCGGCGAAAAGAAACGCGAAGGGGACCGCGCTTACGACGTCATGGCTTACACCCGCGAAGAAATCGAACGCATCGTGCGTGACGCCTTTGTGCTCGCCAACCAGCGCCCACGCAAGCACCTGACCTCTGTGGACAAAGCCAACGTTCTCGAAACCTCCCGCCTCTGGCGCGAGGTGGTCAACGAGATCGCGCAGGAATACCCAGACGTGACCGTCGACCACATGTACGTGGACAACGCGGCAGTGCAGCTGGTGCTCAACCCTAAGCAGTTTGACGTTATCGTCACCGAAAACAGCTTCGGCGACATCTTGAGCGACGAGTCTGCGGCGTTGGCCGGCTCTCTGGGCATGGTGCCATCGGCCAGCCTCGGCGGCAGCGTGGGCCTCTACGAACCGGCTCACGGCTCTGCGCCAGACATCGCTGGTCAGGGCATTGCCAACCCAATCGCGACGATTCTCTCTGCGGCCTACATGCTGCGCCTCTCTCTGGACGCTCCAGAAGCGGCTGGCGCCATCGAAGCCGCTGTGCAGCAGGTCATCGACGACGGCTACCGCACCGTCGACATCGCTGCCGACCCAGCAACCGCTGTCAGCACCGAAGAGCTGACCAAAGCGATCATCGCACGACTTTAATCGAACCAACCAGCATCCGCTTGGGTGCTGGTTTTTTCACAAAAGGAGGACCTTGTCATGGCTCATCAGTTTTCTATTCCCCATAAAACCTTCATCGGCACCAATGCTCTGCCCGACGCCGCTGCGGCGCTGTGCGCCCTGGGCCGCAAGGCGCTGATTGTCACCGGTCAATCCATGATTCGCCAGGGGCACGTGGCTGCGCTGACCGCCCTGCTGGAAAAAGGCGGCGTGGCGCATGCGCTCTTTTCCGGCATCAGCGGCGAACCCACCGACACCATGATTCGCGAGGGAGCCGCGGTGTATACTCAGGAAGGCTGCGACTTCGCCATCGGTTTCGGCGGCGGCAGCGCCCTGGATGCGGCCAAAGCCATCGTCGTGGAGGCCAAGACCGGTCAAGGCATCACCTCGTTCAAGGGGCAGACGATTCCGGCGACGATGCCGCCAGTGGCCGCCATTCCATCCACGGCTGGGACCGGCTCGGAGACGACGCCGTTCACCATCATCACCGACACGGTGAACGACGAAAAACTCCTGCTCAAAGGCGACGGCCTCATGCCTGCCCTGGCCATCGTTGACCCGCTCTTTTCCCAGCAGACGCCGCGCAGCGTCACAGTGGCCACTGGCCTGGACGCGTTGACCCACGCCATCGAAGCCTACACCTCCCGCAAGGCGTTCTGTGAGAGCGACTTGTTCTGTCTCTCGGCGGTGAAGCGCATTTTTGCGGCACTGCCACGGGCTGTGGCCGACGGCAGCGACCAGGAAGCCCGCCAGGAAATGGCGATTGCCGCTTACGAGGCTGGCGTGGGCATTGCCAATTCGTCGGTGACCATTGTCCACGGCATGAGCCGCCCAATTGGCGCGCTTTTCCACGTGCCTCACGGCATTTCCAACGCCATGCTGCTGACCGCCTGCCTGCGCGTCATTGCCGATGGTGCCACGAGCCGCTTTGCGGACCTGGGCCGTGCCATTGGCGTGGCCGACGACAGCGACGACGACCAAACCGCCACGACCCTCTTTTTGGAGGCGGTGGCGCAGCTTTGCCGCACCTGCGAGGTGCCAACGCTGGAAGCTTACGGCATCGACCGCGAGCGCTTCTTTGCCGTCATGGACAAGATGGCCGACGACGCTCTCGCCAGCGGCAGTCCGGCCAACACCCGCAAAGCCATCGGCAAAGACGACATCTTACAAATCTATCAGAGCCTCTGGGACTAAGCTTAACCATTTGGCGCACGATGTTTTCGCATCGTGCGCCTTTTATGATCGCAAGATTTATGAAAAACACGCGCGAGGCGCATGCTATAATACCGATGAAAGGAGGCGATGGGCGTGAAGGTGCAAGACATCGAACTGGCGCAGGCCATCGTGGAGCATGTGGACACCCACCTGCACGAGCGCATGACCTTGGACGACCTCGTGGCGGCGACCCATTATTCAAAATTTCATCTGCATCGCGCGTTTACGACGGTGCTTGGCTTGCCGGTGCACACGTACGTGCAGCGACGTCGGCTGAGCGAGGCGGCGTCGCTGTTGGTGCATTCGCGGCGGTCCATTCTGGACATTGCCTTGCTCAGCGGGTATCAAAGCCAGCAGGCCTTCAGCGTCGCCTTTAAAAGCCTGTATAAGCAGGCGCCAGGGGCGTTTCGTCGGCGAGCGGACGCCTATCCCTTGCAATGCCGCGTGTCGTTGTACGCACACCTTGCCGCGCCCATCGTTGAAAGGCAGCAGGTACGACTGGCAAACGACGCCGACGTTCCGACGCTCCTGGCGCTTATGAAGGCCGCCATCGATGGCTACCCGGAAATGGACGAGGGAGCCTTTCTGCGGCCTGACGATTCTTTTGGGCTGGCGGTTCGATTGGAGGGCTACCTGCTCACGATGTTTTTCTACGGCGTCGCCATGACGATGGTGCAGGTCACGCTGACCACCCTTTTTCAGGAGAGTGTGGCGCCCGACGAACAAGGGCGTTTGTTTGGGCTGCTCGGTAGTATCTATGCAGGGGCGCTGCCCTTCGGCATGGTTGCCTTTGGTGCCTTGGCGGATGGGGTGTCGCTGCGCGGCATCATGGTGGTGTCGGGCATTGCGGTGTTGTTGGCTGCTGGACAAATGCGGCGAATGTTCAGCCAACAGCGATGAATTTTTTTGCAAAACAAATGAAAATTTATTTTTGTCAAGCTTGGGCGGACCGTTCAAGCTTTTTTATGTCAATATTTGATGAGATTTTTCGATTACCCCTCGAAAAATCAAAGTTCATAGTATATAATGTTAATGATTCCTGTCATTAGAGAGGATACTATGAAATTCAAAACGATAATAAAAAGATTTAAGGCGTTATCCCTTCTGCAAAAAGTGGTGATCGGTCTTTTTGTGATTAGCTTCATTATTGTGACCGGCAACAGCGCCTACAGCATGATTCACCAGCATCTGATTAAAACGATGACGGTTGGCGCCGAGTACACCGATGTGGTGTACAGCGATTATGGCTTCATTCAGGCCGAAGAATCGCTGATCACGCCAAAAGGATCGGGAAAAGCGGAGATTGCGGTTGAAGAAGGGGTGCGCGTGCCGAAAAACCATGAGGTGTTTTCGGTGACAACCACCAAAGATAATGGTAAAAATACCACAGAACCTTACTATGCACCAATTTCCGGCATTGTCAGCTACCGCATTGACGGCTACGAAAACATGTCGGACATTGAGGAAATTAAAGATCTTGATTTTCGTGGCATTTATGAAGATACGTTCACAAAAGATGGAAAAACCAATGCAAGCGATACGGCTACGGCTGGTGAAGCCTATGCCAAGGTGATTGACAACCTGAAAGAGGCGTACATTTATATGTCTTATAACGCAAAGGACAATCATTTCTTTGATAACGAAGGGGATTCGCTGCGCATTCGTTTTCCAGAATTAAACGAATCAACGACAGGAACCGTCGAAGAAATCATTGACAATGGGGACGGAACAAAGTTCTGTAAAATTGTTCTCGGACCTGTGAGTGAAACATTTTTGACGAACCGAGTGGTACAGGCGGAAATTTATCAGGTTGAGACCTCGACGCTGAAACTGGAAAAGGACGTTCTCGTTTATAACGATGGCGATCCAGGCGTGTATGTCGTATCGGGCGGCACCGTTCAGTGGCAGTCCGTGACGATCATCAAAGAAACGGACAGCAGCGTGGAATGCGAAACCCTGCCAGAAGGGACCGTCATTGTCTTGACGCCAAACCGGGTATCACCAGGGGATGTTGTGAAAGGATCGTAATATAAATGTCTATTGCAGAAAATCTTGAAACCATTCATCAACATATTGCAGCGGCCCGTCAGGAAGCAGCCGCCGACAACGGCGACGTTAAACTGATTGCCGTCAGCAAATACCATACTATTGAAGAAATCAAAGAAGCGTATAAAGATGGGCAGCGCGCTTTTGGCGAAAATCGTGTTCAGGAATTGCTGCCTAAAATTGATGCGATGGCGGAAGCTGGCGCCACCGATGTGGAATGGCATCTGATCGGTCACTTGCAGAAGAACAAGGTTCGGCAAGTGGTTGGAAAAGTGGCCATGATTCAGTCGGTGGACAGCATTGGCTTGCTGGAAGAAATTGAAAAACGCGCCGTTCAGCACGACTGCGACGTGAACATTCTCCTGCAGGTCAACGTGGCACAGGAAGAGCAAAAATCGGGCATTGCCTTTGAAGACATCGACGCCTTTGTGGCAGAAATGCCAAAGATGACGCATGTCTTCCTCAAAGGGCTCATGTTTATTGCACCAAACTTAGACGATAAGAACGATTTGCGACCATATTTTAAAAAGATGAACGATAAGTTCCATCAGTTGAAGGAACAAAACATCGAGCATGTGGACATGACGTGGTTGTCGATGGGAATGAGCGGCGACTACGAAGTGGCTGTGTCCGAAGGCGCTAATATGGTTCGCGTTGGCAGCGCAGTGTTTAACACAAAATAATGGAGGTAGACCATGGGGATTAAAGATACATTGATGAACTCATTAGGATTCCAAGACCAAAACGACGACGATTACCAGTACGAAGACGATTATGGGTACGATGAACCAGAATACGAAGAAGAACCAAAGCAGCAGACGCAGCAGAAGTCTTCCATGTTCGGGTTCCGTTCTTCGTCGGAGAATTCGTCCAGCGATTACAGCAGCTATTCTGGGCCTGGCATGCGCATTGTGCTCTTGCAGCCAAACCGTTTTGAAGAAGCCCAGAACATTGCCAGCTACCTGTTAGATAACAAGGTGGTTGTGTTCGATCTGCAGGAATGCGACGTGGACACCGCCATCAACATTGTCAACTTTGTCAGCGGGGCAATTTACGCACTCAATGGCTCCATCCAGAAAATCAACGATCGTGGCGCCATTTTCGTGGCCGTGCCTCCAAGTGTCTCCATGGACAACGAACTGCGCATGGGGCTTGGTGAAGACGACTATGGACTGAACATTGCAGACTGGGTCAATCGCACGCATTCCAAGGCTGAATTCCAGGACTAAGTGGAGGACGTTGAATGTTAACAAGCGGCGCAGTCTTTACGATTTATAAAGCCATACGTCTCGCCTTCCGTTTGTACGAGTTCATCCTTTTGGCACGTATTCTCTTAACATGGACCAACATCAGTCCGTACAACAGCAAAATTGCGCGTTTTCTCTGCGATCTGACCGATCCGTTTTTGGGTAAAATTGAGCAATACATGCCACGGGCTTTGCTGGCACCATTGAACTTTTCACCAATCGTGGCATTTTTGCTTCTGAGCGTGGTGGAAAGCCTTCTCTATCGTCTCCTGATCTTGTTTATGTAGAGATGAATGACTGAGTATGTTGACGTTTGATAAATATTTACTCGATTTAATCCGGCAGACGACCGTTGAATGGCGGGACGTTCTGACGGATTTTATGCCTCGTGAACAAATTGACGACAAAGTCGACCTTTTGCTTCAGTCGGGGGTGCACTACCGCATCGATGGCGGCTACGACGACGCTGAGCGGGTGCGGTTGTTCATGACGATGTTTGATGACGTGCCGCCAGGGCCGGACGACATGAACATTGGCGTGGTGTCCTTTACGGGCAACACGAAGTTCATCAATTTTTCGCACCGCGACTGCCTGGGCGCACTGATGAGCCTCGGCTTTGAGCGTCGCTGCATTGGCGACATCATCGTGCGCGACAACGGCTTCGACGTGCTGACCAACTCCGAGATCGATGATTTTCTGCTTATGAGCGAGCTGAGTATTCGGCGTGTGCCGATGCGCGCGAAAAAAATCGATTGGAGCAACTGGCAGGCACCGGAGCGGGAGCTCAAGGAGATGTCCATTTTGGTGGCGCAAACGCGTCTGGATGCGGTCATTGCCAAGGTGTTCAACTTATCGCGCAGTCAGGCTGTGGAACACATCCGTGCTGGGCTGGTGCAGGTGGATCACCAGCCAACGACCAATGTCAGCCGCATGTGCGACGCTGGTCAAATCATCACCGTGCGCGGCAAAGGCAAATTCATCCTTCAGGACATTGAAGGTGTGAGCAAAAAAGGCAAAATAAAATTGAGTATTGGTAAATATGTGTAGCGGGTTCTTGACAAAGAAAGCCATATCCAGTAGACTTTTTATTGTATAGATAGAGGCAATGAGCGGAACCGTTAACAGGGCCTTGTTTTCTAGCGAATCCATGTTGGTGGAAGATGGATAAAACAAGCTGTTATGTATCGTCCGTGAGCCGCGACCTGAACCAGAGTAGGGGAGCCGTGTGATCTGCGTTAAAGATTGCTGAGTGTTTATGGGGCAACCCATAAATATGAGGGTGGTACCGCGATTCAAACTCGTCCCTTAGTGGGATGAGTTTTTTTATTTTTTATGAGAGGTGACATTATGTCTAACAAGGAAGAAAAAGATTATAGTGAAACATTGAATCTGCCAAAAACAGATTTTCCAATGCGTGGCAACCTGCCAAAAAATGAACCAAGTTTCTTGGAATTCTGGAACGACATTGATATTTACGATAAGGTGCAAAAGAAAAACGCCGGTCATCAGAAATTCGTTCTTCATGACGGCCCTCCATACGCCAACGGTGAAATCCATCTTGGCCATACCATGAACAAAGTCCTCAAGGACATCATCGTAAAATCCAAGACCCTGCAGGGCTACGATGCGCCTTACGTGCCTGGCTGGGATACCCACGGGCTGCCAATCGAATTGAAGGCCATCGAAAACACCGGCCTGGATGCGAAGACCGATGACGTGGTTGGCTTCCGCAATGCTTGCGCCGACTACGCTTTGAAATACGTTGACATTCAGCGCGAAGGGTTCAAACGCCTCGGCGTGCGCGGCGACTGGGAACACCCATACCTGACCCTGAAGCCAGAATTTGAAGCCCGCGAAATTGGCGTCTTTGGTGAAATGGCCAAGAAGGGCTACATCTACAAAGGCACCAAGCCAGTGTACTGGTGCCCACATTGCCACACCGCGCTGGCTGAAGCCGAAATCGAATACGGCGAAGAAAAATCCCCATCCATCTACGTGAAGTTCAAGGTCACCGATGCCAAGGGCAAATTCACTGAAGACAACACCTATTTCGTCATTTGGACCACCACACCATGGACCTTACCTGCCAACGAAGCTGTCTGCTTGAACCCTGAATTTGAATATCAGCTGCTGAACTTTGACGGCGAACGTTACGTGCTGGCAAAAGAACTGGTTGAAACCGTTGTTAAAGAAATCGGTCTGCCAGAAAACTACACCGTGGAAGGCGAATGGCTCGGCAAAGATCTGGAATACATCGTTTGCCAGCATCCATTCCTGGACCGCGATTCTCTCGTGATCAACGGCACCCACGTTACCCTCGATGCTGGTACTGGCTGCGTTCACACCGCTCCTGGTCATGGGGTGGAAGACTATGTGGTTGGTCAGCGTTATCACCTGCCAATCCTGTCTCCACTGGACGACGACGGCGTGCTCACCGAAGAAGCCGGTCCATTTGCCGGCATGAAGACCGAGGATGCCAACAAAGCCATCTGCCAGCACATGGAAGAAAGCGGCGCGCTCTTGAAGCTCAGCTTCTTCAAGCACCAATACCCACATTGCTGGCGCTGCGGCACCCCAACCTTGTTCCGTGCTACCAATCAGTGGTTTGCGTCCATCGATGGCTTCCGCGAAAAAGCGTTGGATCAGATCGAAAATCACATCAAATTTACACCAGAATGGGGCAAAGAACGCCTCTTTAACATGATTCGTGACCGTGGCGACTGGTGCATCTCCCGTCAGCGTGTATGGGGCGTGCCAATTCCTGTCTTCTACTGCGAAGACTGCGGCGAAACCATCCTCGACGACGACACCATTGCTAGCGTTCAGAAACACGTGCGCGAACATGGCACCAACTGCTGGTTCAGCATGACGGCTGAAGAACTGATGCCAGAAGGGTACAAGTGCCCTAAGTGCGGCGGCACCCATTTCCGTAAGGAAACCGACATCATGGATGTTTGGTTTGATTCTGGGTCCAGTCACGAAGGCGTTCTGCGCGCAGAATCCGACGAGCTCTGGCCAGCCGATCTCTACCTCGAAGGCAGCGACCAGCACAGAGGTTGGTTCAACTCCTCTCTCTGCACCTCTGTGGCTGTCTATGGTCAGGCGCCATACAAAGGCCTCTTGACCCACGGCTTCCTCGTTGACGAAAAAGGCAACAAGATGAGTAAGTCCAAGGGCAACGGCGTCGACCCTAAAGACGTTATCAAGCAGAACGGTGCCGACATCCTGCGTCTCTGGGTGGCTTCTTCCGATTACCGCAGCGACGTTTCTGTCAGCCAGGGCATCATCAAGCAGGTGGCTGATTCTTACCGCAAGATCAGAAACACCTTCCGTTTCATGCTCGGTAACATTTCCGACTTCGACGTTCGTAAGGACCGCGTGGCTTACGACCAGATGACGGAGCTGGATCGTTGGATGATGGGCCGCTTTGTGGACCTCGTAGCAAAAGCAAAGGACAGCTACAACGCTTACGACTTCCATGTGATCTATCGTTCCATCTTCAATTTCTGCAACACCGATCTGAGTGCGGTGTACTTCAGCATCATCAAGGACCGTCTCTACTCCAGCAAGGTGGACGATCCTGCACGCCGCAGCTGTCAGACGGTTCTCTATGATATGTGCCTGGCTCTGGACATCGTCCTGTCCCCAATTCTCTCCTTCACCACTGAAGAAGTGTTCAAATACATCGACATGGACAACAAGCCAGAATCCGTTCAGCTCTGCGATTGGCCAACCTTTGACATCGCTGGCGTTGACGAAGAACTGGATAAGAAGTGGAGCGCCCTCATGAGCTTCCGCAACGAAGTCATGAAGCCTCTTGAAACCGCTCGTAAGGACAAGAAGATCGGGAACTCCCTCGACGCGAAGGTTACGCTGTATCTTGGCAGCGAACTGGACGACGTGAAGGCCGCTCTCGCCAGCATGGACATGGCACCAGAAGATTTCTTCATCGTCAGCCAGCTGGTCATCGACGACATCGCCAATGCGCCTGCTGACGCAGAAAAGAGCGAAACCGTCGAAAACTTTGCCGTGAAGATTGACCAGGCAAGCGGTCACAAGTGCGCACGCTGCTGGAAGTATTCTGAATCCGTCGCTGCAGACGGAGACGTTTGCGAACGCTGCGCCAGCGTGCTCGAATAATTAATTCTACGTACTCAAGACTGAGAAAGCGTGTTCTTTCTCAGTCTTTTTTTGTGCCTTGATGCATCAACAACGTACATTTGTCCGCCATTGATAAAAAGGTGCACGCATGGTGTATTAATTTATTCGATTGACGGACGTTCGGTTCCATCTAGCCTTTATGAAAAAATTATGTAATAATGAACAGGATTGGTAAAAGAATTGTTATATTTTTTTGCCAAATACCATTGCAGAAAGAAGGGGGTTGCAGGCGAAAGAGAAAGCCTGCGAAAACAGTATGAGTTTTAAATCGTTATTTCACAAGTGGAATAACATCAGCCTTGTAAAACGTATTGTTTGTGGTTTAATCATCGGTATTGTTTTAGGGCTGGTTGTTCCGCAAGCAACCGGGATTTCCATTCTGGGGAATCTCTTTGTTGGTGCTTTGAAGGGCATTGCACCAGTTTTGGTCTTTTTCCTCGTTATTAGCGCTTTGTCCAACATGGCAGAAGGTCAACGTACCAACATGAAAGCCATCGTTGTTTTGTACATTATCGGCAACTTAACCGCTGCGTTCGTTGCTGTTCTTGGTCATTATGCGTTCCCAGTCACCATGACCTTTGCGTCCGGTGCGGATGCTGGTGATGTCGCACCACCTAGCGGCGTGGTTGAAGTGTTGACCAATCTCCTGATGAACCTGGTCGACAACCCTGTCAACGCCATTGTGAATGCCAACTACATCGGGATTCTTTTCTGGGCCGTTATTTTTGGGATTGCACTGAAAAAAGCCAACGAAGGCACCAAAAATGTGCTTGAAAATATTTCTGATGCCACCTCCATTGCGGTTCAGTGGGTCATCAGCTTCGCTCCATTTGGGATCTTGGGTTTGATCTTCACCACCATTTCTCAGCAGGGGCTGGGCGCATTGGTTGGTTATGCAAAGCTGATCGTTCTCTTGGTTGGTGCGATGGCTGTTGTTGCCTTGATCATTAACCCAATCATTGTCTTCCTTTGCATTCGCAAGAACCCATACCCATTGGTGTTCACCTGCCTTAAAGAAAGTTTTGTAACCGCGTTCTTCACTCGCAGCTCCGCAGCAAACATTCCTGTGAACATGGAACTTTGCAAAAAGCTGAACTTGGACGAAGACACCTATTCCATCTCCATTCCGTTGGGATCGGCGGTTAACATGGCAGGGGCTGCCATCACCATTTCCACCATGGCATTGTCCGCAGCAACTACCCTGGGTATTGACGTTTCCTTTGGGACCGCGTTGGTGATGTGCGTGTTGGCCGCAGCCAGCGCTGCAGGGGCTTCCGGTGTTGCCGGCGGGTCCTTGCTCCTGATTCCATTGGCCTGCAGCCTGTTTAACATTCCTAACGACATTGCGATGCAGGTTGTTGGGGTAGGGTTCATCATTGGCGTCATTCAGGACTCCTGCGAAACAGGGCTCAACTCCTCCACGGACGTTTTGTTCACCGCTTGCGCAGAATTCCGTGATCGTCGCCTTCATCCAGAACGCTACAAAGGCAAACCTGAAGCGCGCATGACTGTGCCAAAAAATGAAATCTAACAAAAAGACCGTACTTACTAAATGTAAGTACGGTCTTTTTATTACTGACGTTTGAAAATGGATTCGCCGTCTTTGAAGGTTTCGAGGACTTGAATGTCCTTAATGGCCATTGGATCAACCTTCAATGGATTTTTATCCAGGATGACAAGATCGGCACGTTTGCCTTCTTTGATGGAGCCTTTGCTGTCTTCTTCGAAGTACGCATAGGCGGCATTGATGGTGATGCCTTTTAGAGCATCATAAACACCTATGCATTGTTCCGGTCCAATTTTTGTTCCTGCTACACTGACGCGGTTAACGGCGCTCCAGACGCTGTGCAGCATCAGAGGGAGACGCACTGGCGTATCTGTGTGGAAATTGTAGATCAGCCCACGATCCAGCGCCGACTTTGCAGGGCTGACACGAGGACCACGGACAGGTCCAAAGTTTTTCAAATGAACATCGCCCCAATAGTAAGTATGGGCAACAAAGATCGATGGAATCATGCCGATGGCTTTCATGCGATCCAGTTGATCGTCTCGCACGGTCTGGCAATGAATCATGACGGGACGAAGATTGTTTTTGTTCGGATTGGTGGAGGCTGCAAGCTCTTCTTCATAGATATCAAGAAGCTGCTGGGAGGCCGCATCGCCGTTGCAATGAGTCAGTAATTGCTGATTGTCGTCCAGGGCGCGCTTGATGTACTCATGAACCTGGTCCTCTCTTAACCAAGGGTAGCCGCAATAATCTTCAGAATCGGCGTAAGGCTCGCTCATCCAGGCGGTTCTCCCTTGTGGAGAGCCGTCCAGGAGAATCTTATAGCCGCCAATCTTTAAATGGTTTTTGTAGGAGCCAACAATGTCTGCGTTGGATTCCATAAGAGTCTGCAATCCGTCGGCGGCGTGTACAAGTTCGCCGGATAATTCAAGCGGCATCGGATACGCAACAATATCAATTTTAAGTTTGTCGTGCTCACTGGTCTGTTTCAAAAGTGCCAAAACTTCTGGCGCTGTGGCGCCATCTTGGGCGGTGGTGACGCCGTTGGACGCATAAAGATCCTGAACCTCCACAAGAAGTTCTTCCGGATTCGTAACAGGCGGTTCGTTTGCAACATTTGCCATCATAATGGCGGCTTCTTCAAGATAGCCGCTTGGCTCATTGGAGTCTGGATAACGATCGATATGGCCGCCTTGTGGATCTGGTGTCGTTTCGTCTATCCCGGCACGGGATAAAGCCAGAGAGTTGGCGCATCCGACATGGCCTGATGTATGGGCAATCACAATAGGGTGTGTTGCAGACGCACGATCAAGAACCTTTTTGTCCGGATGTGCTTTTTCTTCAAGAAAATTGTTGTCGTACGCATAGCCGGCAATTGGCTGACCTTCAGGAATGTGATGGTCTTCAATAAAGCCCTTGAGTCGTTCGACGATTTCATCAAAGTTTTTGGTACCTTCCAAATCCACCTTTGTTCCATATTGAACGCTGGCCATCGCAATGTGACCGTGGCCGTCGATAAAGGAAGGCATAAGGGTGGCGCCCATCAGATCAATACGTTGACCATCCTGGCTTAATTTCTGAGCAAGCTCGTCGTACGCCCCAACTGCGACAATTTTCCCATCTTCGATCAAAACCGCTTCTGGCTGATCCCATTCATTTTCCATCGTGATAATATCACCGTTAAAAAATAGCTTTTGCATTGTGAATCTCCTTTCTGAAACAACGAAGTGCTAATCTTTTGTATAGAAAAACCAACTAAGATTAGCGTACCGAAGCGGCGATAAAATTACTAATATAAGAAATTTGAAGATTCAGTTAAAACTATAATCAAAGTTTAATGGTTTTACATTGAAAATGGTTCGACGAACGATGCATGCAAGAAAGCGGCCAGAAAAGAAGTGAATCAAAGCGGGCGCATGTCACGCAGCGTTTCATGATAAAAAAGAAATCCCTTGCTTACCGATCGGTAAGCAAGGGATTTTTGGTTTACTGACGTTTGAAAATGGATTCGCCGTCTTTGAAGGTTTCGAGAACATGAATGTCCTTAATGGCCATCGGATCAACTTTTAATGGATTCCTATCCAAGATGACAAGATCGGCGCGTTTGCCTTCTTTGATGGAGCCTTTGCTGTCTTCTTCGAAGTATGCATAGGCGGCATTGATGGTGATGCTCTTTAAAGCGCTGTACACATCAATGCATTGGTCGGGACCGATGGTGACTCCACCGCATGTTTGGCGGTTGACGGCGGTCCAAGCAGAGAACAACATATCCGGCAGACGAACAGGTGTGTCCGTATGAAGATTGAACACCAGTCCACGATCCAGCGCTGCTTTGCAAGGACTGATGTGACTGCCGCGCTTCTGACCGAAGTTTTTCAGATGAACATCGCCCCAAAAATAGGTGTGTGCCACAAAGAAGGAAGGAAGCATGCCAATTGGTTTCATGCGATCCAGTTGGTCGTCTCGCACGGTTTGGCAATGAAGCATGACGGGACGAAGATTCAGCTTATTAGGGTTATCGGAGGCGTTGAATTCTTCTTCGTACGCATCCAACAGCTGCTGAGAGGCGGCATCGCCGTTGCAGTGAGCCAGAAGCTGTTGGTTGTCGTCCAACGCACGTTTAATGTAGGAGTGAATTTGCTCCTTAGTAACCCAAGGATAGCCGCAATAGTCGCCAGAGTCTTCGTATGGCTCGCTCATCCAGGCGGTTTTTCCTTGAGGGGAGCCATCCAAAAGAATCTTGTAACCGCCAATCTTCAAATGATTTTTGTACTTACCGGCACGGTCCTGATTGGCCGCCATAAGTGGCGTCAATTGATCGCGTCCGGCAATCTCCATTGGCAGTGGGTAAGCCACGATATCGATTTTCAATTTTCCGTGATCGCTGGCGTTCTTTAAAAGGTTGAAAACGCCATCTTCCGTAGCCCCATCCTGTGCAGTGGTTACCCCGAATGACGCGTAAAGATTCTGTACATCAACCAGCAGTTCTTCAGGGTTCGAAACCGCTGGCTCATTGGCGGCAATCGCAAGCATCATGGCTGCTTCTTCCAAGAAGCCAGATGGTTCGTTGCTGCCAGGGTAGCGGTCAATATGCCCGCCCTGAGGATCTTCCATATGTTCATCGATGCCGGCATTGGCTAGTGCTAAAGAGTTGGCGCAGCCTACGTGGCCAGAAGTGTGTGTTGCAATAACCGGATGTTTTGTTGAAACACGGTCCAACACAGCCTTGCCAGGATGAGCGTGCTCCTCAAGGAAATAATTGTCGTACGCATAGCCGACAATAGGCTGCCCTTCTGGAATGTGGTGTTCGTTCATAAATGCCTGAAGACGTTCCACAATCTCGTCGAAATTCTTTGTTCCTTCTAAATCAACCTTGGTCCCGTACTGAACGCTGGCCATGACAATGTGTCCATGTCCATCAATAAAGGAAGGCATCAGCGTGCCTCCTGCTAGATCGATGCGTTCGCAATCGCTTGCTAGATCCTTGCTGAGCGTGTCATAGTCGCCGACAGCAACGATCTTACCGTCTTCAACCAAAACAGCCTCTGGTTGATCCCATTCGTTTTCCATGGTGACAATGTCCCCATTAAAAAATAGTTTTTGCACAATAAAACTCCTTTCTAAACAACCTAGTAGCATAATACACTTAAAAAAACCTATTATTGCAAGTGTACTGCACAAAAGAGGGAATTACAACAAGAATCAAGTAAGAATACGACATTTTTGCATGGAAAAGATACGAAGGTAGCAGAGAGTAAAAAGCGTGGCCGTAATAGGGAATAATGTATTGTGAGCAATAGAAACACTCTGAACGAATGCTTGTAAAGTCTAAGAAAATAAGAGGCAAAAGAAATTATAAAAAAGTGTAAAATAGTGCTTGCATTCTAAGAATAAAAGTGATAGTATATACACATCGCCAAGCGACGGAACAAATCAAGAAAAACTTTTGATTAAAAAGTTGAAAAAACTTCTTGACAAAAACTCCTGAGCTGTGGTAATATAAATGAGCTGTCGCTGAGGCGGCAGGTTGTTC
>CALAKO010000008.1 GCA_937922955.1 uncultured Peptococcaceae bacterium
CTGTGAGAATGGCATCGGTATGATGGGAGCCGTATTTATTGATATGGGCAATGGCTTCATCAACGCCTGCCACCAGCTTGACCGAGCAGATCAGGTCGCCGTATTCGGTGGCAAAATCGTCTTCTTCCATCACTTCAACAGGAATGATGGCTGCCACTTCTGCCGTGCCGCGCAGGCGCACATAGGCGGCGTCGAAAGCCGCAGCAGCTTTTGGCAAGAATTCTTCGGCAATGCTGCGATCAACCAGAAGGGTTTCCATAGCATTGCAAGCTGCTGCATACTGGGTTTTGGCATCCACAAGGATTGGCAAAGCAGCTTCCTGATCGCAGGCTTTGTCGGCATAGATGTGGCAGATGCCGCTGGAATGGCCCATGACCGGAATCTTCGTGTTGTCCATGATGTAGCGCACAAATTTATTGGAGCCGCGAGGAATGAGCAGATCAACATCCTGATCGCAGGCAAGCAGTTCGTCAATTTCGCTGTGCGCCTCTGCCTGTAAAAGGCAGCTTTCCGGCAAACCAGCACGAATCACCGCATCCTTAATTAAACGAAACAGGACTCTGTTGGTATTGGCAGTCTCCTTGCCGCCTTTAAGGATGGCGCAGTTGCCACTCTTGACACAGAGAGAGGCAATCTGAACCAAAGCATCGGGACGTGCTTCAAAAATAACGCCAATCACACCAATTGGCACCGTTACACGATAAAGCGTCAGGTTCGCATCCAATTCACGCGCTAGAGTGACGTGATTCAATGGATCGGGCAAAGTTTCTAGCTGACGCAAGCCTGAAATGCAATCACGCAGTTTCCCTTCATCGAATTTCAGGCGTTTCTTTGTGGCACCCGTCACCCCATTGGCATCTGCTGCCGCAAGGTCTTCTGCGTTGGCAGCAAAAATGTCGGCTTGATTCTTTTCCAATGCAACGGCAATGGCTTCAAGAGCAGCATTGCGGCTTGTATTGCTCGATGCCGCCAACACTGGCGCGGCCAATTTCATACGACGTGCTTCTTCTTTAATATTCATAAGGCGGGGCCTCCTTCGCATTCAATGGATTTTTCTCATAGTACCATAAAACCCGACGATTGTCTCGTCGGGTTTTATAATTAATTGTTTTTCAGTGCGTCACGCAAAATCGTGGAAAAGTCAAAAAGCAGCATGGCAGTCAGCCCCCAGATTGTGCGGTCGCCATAACGATACACCGGCACATCTCGATTGCCTTCTGTTAACGTAGCTGCAATGGCTTCGTCCAAACTGTCTCCGGCTTTTTGACGCTGAATGACGTCGAGATGATGCATCTCCGGATCGGTGTTCAGGAAAAACTCTACTGGAATCGTCAAGACTTCGTCCACCGCACGTGGGTCTGGATCAAAGGCCACCGAATCGAGACGGCAAACAAAACTGTAAACCTTCATCCCCTGCAAGCCATGATAAGTGTCCATCTGGTTAATCACATGAACCGCATCGCGACGCAGCCCGAGTTCTTCACACACTTCACGCATGGCACAAGCTCCTGGCGCCTCGTCGTCGTACATTTCCCCGCCTGGGAAGCAGATTTCCCCACGCTGGTGAATGACACCCTGATTGCGCACCTCGAGAACCAGATGATCCTTGTCATCAATATCAATGAGCGGCAGCATGCAGGAGAAAAAGCGACGTTTGTCAGCTGCATGCGTTTGGTGCTTAGCGAAGATTTCATCGATGGAATGCACTTCTTCAAGATTGAGACGCTTGTTGCCCCAAGCATCACGCAGAATCAACACCGATGCGCCAATAAGAAGAACGACACCCACCACGGTGTTCCAATAGATGTGCTCGCCTAAAAAAAGCATGGCCAGCACTGGAGCAATGGCCGGCTTGATGTAAAAAGCTATCGCCCCCGTTGTCGCGTCAGAGTAACGAATGGCTGTGAAATAACAAATATAGCCAATCCCTGTTACAACAATTCCGACATAGGCTACCACCAGCAGATTATCGGTCACACCTGCAAAGACTGGTCGATCAGTTACCAGCAAAGCCACCAGTAAAATCATCGAGCCAAACAGAAAGCTGATGCTCGTTTGTGCCAGAGCCCCAAGGCGACCAATAGTGCGTTTCCCCATAACAGTATAGGCCCCAAAAGTAATCGAAGCCAGAAGTGTCAGCGCCAGGCCTAACGGTGTATTACCCGGCTGAACGTCCCAAGGGCGAATCATAAAAAAGGCCGCAACCAGGCCAATACCGCAAGCCGTCCATTTTGCCCGGTCCATTTTTTCCGTCGTAAAAATATGAGCGATCAACATGGTAAACAGTGGATTCAGGCAAATAATAGAAGAAGCCGTAGCTGCGTTGCAATTGCTGACCCCAAACTGAAAAGCCAGCATACTGATGGAAACCCCCATCACACCTACTGCAAACAACCAAAGCAAATCACCTTTCGTTAATCTTGCGCCACGTTTCTGTAAATCGGACCATCCCAATGGAGCCAGAATCAAGCCCCCGATCAAAAATCGCAAAAAGGTCATCTGAATGGCATCCAGGTTATTGCCTGCCACCTTCAACGCAACCTCCATGGTGCTAAAGAAAAACGCCGTCAAACAAACATAAATAACTACTTTTTTCATATTAGCTCATTTTCATCTCTTTCCTCACATATTCAACTTACAACTCAGTGCGGTAACATCAATTTTTATGACATGCACACGATCAACCAACGCATCATCAAACGTCCAGTCGCTTCGATTGGAATAATGATTCATGATCGCTGTCAGACCCGCGCGTTTTTCTTCAGCTGTTTCTAAAAGGACAGCCTTCCCCTCACCGATGATGCTCTGGAATCTGTTGCCATAGCCACAGGCCTTATCAGCATAAAAGTAGGCCACACCACATTCCATTTCAAATCCCACTTCTGCGCCATCGCCAATGAGATCTATTTTCCGCCCATCCTGAGCACTGTGTGCGTAAAGCGAATAATGGCCATCACTTTCCAGCCAGCCATAATTCAACGGCACCACATACGCTCGGCCGTCATCCACCAGACCCAGATGCATCACGGTGGCTTTATCCAATACCTCGGCAATCATGGTTGGATCGGTTGTCTTGCGATCCTGTCGTCTCATTTCTCTGTTCATAGGTCTTCCCCTTTCAATGTCCTTCCTTATTTTAAGTGTATCACTTTCAACAATTGCCAGCAATCATCGCTATACAAAAAAACGCGACAACCGCAGCGCGGTTGTCGCAGAAAACTTAACTATTTAATTGGTGCACCAGAAGCAACTTTCTCGAATTCTTTAATGATTCTTTCATCCGGTGCTTTTGTCGCCAGGCTGACAATAATAATGGCAGCAAGGCTCAGCAGGAAGGCAGGCATTAATTCATAGACACTGAAGATGCCACCCATTGGAGCGATCAGGTACTTCCAAATGAAGACCATAGCACCGCCGACAACCATCCCGGCGAGACCGCCTTGCCAGGTGGTGCGTTTCCAGTAGAGCGAGCAGATAATCAGCGGACCAAAGCTAGCGCCGAACCCTGCCCAGGCGAACGATACAATCTGGAATACCGAGCTGTTTGGATTTCTGGCAATGATGATCCCCAAAACAGAAATCAAGACAACGGTCACGCGAGCAAGCAACATGCTTTGTTTATCATTTAGACGAATGTGCAAGGTTTCCTGCACAATATCCTGACTCACACTGGATGCTGCGGCCAACAGCTGAGAAGAAGCCGTGGACATGGTACTTGCCAAAATACCAGAAATGACAATCCCACCCATGATGGCCGCCAAAATACCATGCTGCGATAACAGATTGGCAATTTCGATCAGAATCGTTTCAGAAGCAGAACCTTCCAATACTGGCAACACACCTTCGGTGCTCAACATGAGACCGGCAATACCAATGGATACCGCCATAGCCATGGCCACAATAACCCATCCTGTCCCGACACGACGAGATACTTTCAGCTTCTGCTCATCTTCAATGGCCATGAAACGCAGCAAAATATGCGGCATCCCAAAATAGCCCAAGCCCCAGGATAAGGTTGTGATGATTGACAACGCGCCAAAAGCCGACGCCGTGTTGGTTTCTGGGTCATAACTTGCGGTGGCAGAAAGATAACCAGGCAGCTGCTGAGCATGATCGATGACCACGTCAATGCCACCTGCTGAAACCACTGCAAAGCCTACCACAAAGAGAATGGCAATCGACATAATAATGCTCTGAATAAAGTCGGTCATAGATACAGCCAGGAAGCCCCCCGTTGCAATATAACTAACAATAACCACCGCTGAAACAATCATCGTGATTGTATAGTCGAAGCCCAATAAGGCAGAGAATACTTTCCCACAGGCAGCAAAGCCAGATGCCGTGTAAGGAACAAAGAAAATAATAATAACAATGGCGCCAATGACGGCCAAGATGTTTTTCTCCTCATGAAAACGATGGGATAAAAACTGTGGGAATGTAAAGGAATCCGTCAAGTGCGTGTAACGACGCAAACGTTGTGCTGTAAACAGCCAGTTAAAATACGTCCCAATGGCCAAGCCGGCAATGGTCCAGCCAGCTTCTGCCATCCCTGATAAATAAGCCAGCCCTGGAATCCCCATTAACAGATAGCTGGACATATCCGATGCTTCAGCACTCATCGCGGTGACGTAAGGCCCCAGTGTTCGTCCGCCGAGATAAAATTCGGAGGTCGATTTATTTTTATTGGCGTAGTACACGCC
>CALAKO010000009.1 GCA_937922955.1 uncultured Peptococcaceae bacterium
ATGGCCATAACCAATGGCCGTCCCTCCCCCCTAACGCAAAACATCCCGCCGTGGGGGCGGGATGCGGGGTGTTCGGTTATGGGTTGCAGAGTTTGCATGGGGTGTAGCCTTGGCTGATAAGGCTTTCGCGGGTGCCTTGGTAGGGGATGGGGTTGGTCATGCGGTCGACGGCGGAGCAGGTTGGGCGGTGGAATTTGTAGCTGTTGTTGTTAAGGATGAAACTGGTGGCAACTGGGGTGGATGGGCCGGTGGTGCCGCTGGTGGTGATTTGCACGTCGCGGGCGGCGTTGTCCCAGTAAACGTCGGCGCCGAGGGATTCGGCAAAGACGCGGATTGGCAGCATGGTGCGGCTGTCTTTGATCATTGGGGCGACGTCGCTTTGTTTGGCGACGCCGTTGTTGAGATAGGTGGTGTCACCGACGACGAAATAGGCGGTGGTGCTGCCTTTTTCCACGCTGATGCTGCGGCTGGCGTTGTCCCAGACGACGCTGGCGCCCATGGCTTCGGCAGCGGCGCGCATTGGCAGAAAGACGCGGCTGTTTTCAATGATCGGCGGCACGTCGCACTGGATGAGGGCGCCGTCGATGTGCACCGTGATGGCGCTGCCGGCCTTGCTCTGCGCCGCGCCAGGCTCATCCGCCTGCGCCGCCGACGGCAACACCGCAACAAGCGCCGCCATCAGCACAGCGGCCAGGATAGTGAATCGTTTTTTCATGATGATGTTCCTCCTTTTTTCGAGTACGATGATGCTTTTATTGTATCGTGTGGCGGGGATGGTGTTAAAGGGCTAGTTCTTTTTGCCATGTCTTTTGTCCCACACTCTTTTGACTTGATAAGGCTTGAGGTTCCCGTCTTTGTAGTATTGTTCCAGTTGTTTTTGAAAATCTTCGTCGGATTCAATGTCACCAAGTGCCTCTTCCGCCTTAGATAGTGTTGCTGAGCTAAACGTACTGTTTACACTGTGATCCGAACGTGGTGCGGATGTTTTATTGGCAATTAACTCTCGGTTTTTCTTGATAAAATCCCGAATGATTGTCAAATCGTCTTTTAAATATGTTAACTCCAAAGGCAAAGGATCGTATTTTTTTAATTCATTCTCTATATTATCAAATAGCTTCTCGCAAATAGTTTTATTAATTCTATCCTCGTTTAATTGGTTCGTAACCTCAATCTGGCAAAATCCTAAGCGTAGCAATCGGTTCAAATAAATTTTTAAAAATTCAACGTAATCATGACTGCTATTGAGATTTTGACAAACCCTGAGTTGCGAAAACTGTTGAAGAATATACAAATAACATGAACGGTTTGGATAACGACACTGCTTTAAACAAGTCACTAACTCATTATCGATACACTTTTCATTTCGATTAGAAAATACAAACTCAAAAAAATCTTTCCATTGGTCACTATTAACCCAAACCTTTTTCATCGCATGCGCTAAACTAACAATTTTGCTCTTACCCATCATAAAAATAGTCCTATTATCATTTTTCGCTTTATCTAATGGTTCACCACGATCTAATTTTTCTATCATCTCTTGATAGCGCTGCTTCTGGTCCTCTTTGCGCGCCCTTAGCACATTCTTAAGGAAATATTTAACAACAGTTTCGCTGTCTGTGAATTCAGATTTTCCCGACCCCAACAAGTTCGAAATAAGCTTGTCAATGTTTTCATTTTTATGCTCTCTTTCCACCTCACTCTCACTTTCACTTTCATCAAGGCGATAAGAAAGTAATAAAAAGAATGATAATGCTTGTTGATTATCTAATGTATTTAACGCTGCCCACAACTCGTCAACGTTATCTGGGAATTTCTTTTTTAATTCCCAATATGACAATATTTGTTCCTCATGGTGAAACAGCGCCATATCTAAGAGACTTTTCCCCATTTCTAACTTTCTATACAGCGGATCACTAAAATGCTTGATAATGAAAAATGAAACAACAGTTCTTCGATCACTGCGCATATAATTGCCATTCTGTAGACCTTGATCAACTTCATCAAAAAAATGTTCCATCCGTCG
>CALAKO010000010.1 GCA_937922955.1 uncultured Peptococcaceae bacterium
GGACTCCATCGTGTATCCCTCTTTTTACTCTTTTTTATTTCTTAATTCCAAACGAATCGTCGTGCCTTCAAAGGCAAAATGCTTGCGAATGCAGTTTTCCAGATAACGCAGGTAGGAGAAATGCATCAGCTCGGCATCGTTGACAAAGAGCGCGAAGGTTGGCGGCGCCACGTCCACTTGGGTGGCGTAGAAAATCTTCAGGCGCTTGCCTTTATCGGCTGGCGGTGGGTTTTTGAGCACCGCGTCGCGCACGATTTCGTTGACCAGGCTGGTTGGCAGGCGCATGGTGCGCGTTTCTGCCACGGCCTTGACGATGTCAATAATACGCCCAACGCGCTGTCCCGTCAATGCTGAAACAAAAATGATCGGCGCGTAGCTCATGAACAAGAGCTGGCTCTTGATTTTTTCGGTGTAGGTGTTGATGGTTTTGTCGTCTTTCTCGATGAGGTCCCACTTGTTGACAACGATGATGAGGCCCTTGCCCTGTTCGTGCACGTAGCCTGCCACGCGTTTGTCCTGTTCGATGAGGCCTTCTTCGGCGTTGATGACAAAGAGCGCCACGTCGCAGCGGTCGACGGCGCGCAGAGCGCGCATGACGCTGTAACGTTCGGTGGCCATCTCAATTTTGCCGCGCTTGCGCATGCCGGCGGTATCAACGATGACAAACTCCTCGCCGTTGTACTTAAAGGTGGAGTCGATGGCATCGCGGGTGGTGCCGGCCACATTGCTGACAATGGAGCGGTCTTCGCCGATGATGGCGTTGGTCAGAGACGATTTGCCGACGTTTGGACGGCCCACCACGGCGATGTGCACGCGGTCGTCCTCTTCGTCCACGGCTTCCGGCAGCGCTTCCAGACGCGCATGCACGGCGTCCAGAAGGTCCCCGGTGTTGGTGCCGTGGGAGGCTGAAATAGGAATCAGCTCGTCCATGCCGAGGCTGTAGAATTCGTAGACGTCGGAGAGATCGTCAAAGCGTTCCACCTTGTTGACCACAAGGATGACCGGCTTGCCGCTGCGGCGCAGCATCTGAGCGACTTCTTCGTCGTCGCTGGTGACGCCGGTGGTGGCATCGACCACGTAGAGAATCACATCGGATTCATCGATGGCGATTTCTGCCTGGAAACGCACGTTTTTCAGAATTTCGTCGTTGCTTTTAAGTTCAATGCCGCCGGTGTCGATGAGGGTAAAGGTCTTGCCGCTCCAGGTCACGTCTTCGTAGAGACGATCTCTGGTAACGCCGGCAAAGTCATCGACAATGGCGCGGCGGGTATGGGTGAGTCGGTTGAAAAGGGTGGATTTGCCAACGTTCGCCCTCCCGACGATCGCAACAATAGGTTTCATGTCCATACTCCTTTCAATAACGCGAAACGACAGCTTGAAACCAAGCTGTCGCTCGAGAGTCGTTTAAAATTTACGCATTGGCCAGCATGTTGGCGAACTGTTTCGCGCTGACGCCCTTGGTGGTGACGTCTTTGAAGAGCAGCGCGTTCAGTGGCTGCAGATAATGCTGTTCCTTTGGCCCGGTGGTCAGGGTGATCATGAAGAAGAGGTCCTTGATGAGGTCAAAGGCGGTGCCTTCACGCATTGGCGCCTTGAGGCCCTTCTTGAAGATTTCCTGATGGGCAGTGATGAGGTTTTCTTCCTTCATTTCGTCGATCAGCTGCTGCAGAGCAGTGATGTGGTCTGGGTTGTACATGAGAGACTTGATCATCAGCACATACGCCATGTTCAGTGGGTATGGCACGCTGTCGACGTTGGTCAGGGTCATGCCGGTGTCGTCAAAGGACACCATTGGCTTCACATAAGACAGGAGACGCAGGATGTCGTCACGGGTGATGCCATCGGCGAAGACCTCTTCCACCTTCTTGTCGCCGGCTGGTGCGAGCGCGTCGCCGCTGTGCATGGCAATGGCTGGCGCATCCATGAGGAAATCGGCAAAATCGGTGTATTTGAAATGTTCGCTCATGACGTCTTCCAGATGATAGAGGGTGGAGTCGGCAGCGAGAATGTTGTTGACGTTGTACAGGTCTTTGTCGTTTTCTTTGCCGTCAACCCAAGCCGCGTTGTCAAAGAACGCAGCCAGCGCTGGCTGAATGATGGCCGCAGCCTGGAAGCGCTTTTCGAAGTTGTCGACGTGCGCATACTGCATGCTGATGCTCATGCGAGCGCTGCAGGTGAGGACATCCATCAGCGCGGCGTTGTTTTCTGCATACGCAGCGAGGCATTTGTTTTCGGCTGTTGGCACGATTTCGATGTCCTTCGCGCCGCTGATTGGCTGATGGCCGGTAGCCAAGAGCGTCATGCCGCGACGGCGCAGTTCGTCGAAAAGGCCTTCAATGAAGCCGAGGTACGCCTGGTCGACGTCCTTCATGTCCATGAATGGGCCATACTTCCACTGCACCTGACCGCCCACGCCGAGGGTGACGCGTTCGTTGTCTTTTTCCACGCCCACCAGCAGGCCGTCTTTTTCGATGCGGTCCCAGCCAGCACGGCTGAGGTATTCGAGGAGATCGCGGGTCCCCTGTTCGTCGCTATAGTTAACCGCCGTGAAATCCTTAGCGTGCAGAAGCACGTGTTCAAAAGTCACGTACAGCTTAAATTCGTCGTGATCGCGTTCGTACGATTTCATAAAATCAATCAGTTGATCTTTTAACATTCAGTGCACCATCCTATTCATTTATTAATCTGCATTCAGCAATTCTAATAACAATGTGTTTTCTTCTTCAAGATTGAGAAGCTGCTGCGTGATGTTCAACGCAGCCAGCATCAGCCGTTCGCGCTGGGTGAGAAACTTCTGTTCCTCGCTCACCGCCGTCACTTCCTGAAGCAGCCGATCGAACACCGCCGTCACCACTGCCTCATCGTCACTGGAGCGCACCTGATACGACTGGCCCAGCAATTCCAAGGTGTAGGAATGGACCTCCTCCATGCGCATTCTCCTCTCAATCATACTAGATGATATTATATCATAGCTACCCACGCAAGTCATCTATTTTAATGAAGAGTTTTTTCATTGCTGCGCGCCGTCCGCCAGAAGCACGCCCGAAAACACTACCCCACCCAGGAGCACCTATGCTATAATGAGGGGTAGACACAAAGGAGGATGCCTATGTCTTTAGACGGAATCGCGATGCGCGCTCTGGCGCAGGACCTTGCCAGCCAGCTTGCCGGCGGCCGCATCGATAAGATCACACAGCCCAGTGCCACCACCATGACCATGACGGTGCGCGCTGGCGGACACAACCACAAATGCTTCGCCACCATCAATCCTCAGAGTGCGCGCGTCTCGCTGACCAAGCAAACCTTTGAAAGCCCGCTGACGCCGCCGCAGTTTTGCATGGTGATGCGCAAACATATTCAGGGCGCGGTCATCGAAGCCATCCACCAGGTGGACTGGGAACGCATGATTGCCTTCGACCTGCGCGGCCGCAACGAAATCGGCGAAGAAACCACCTTCACCCTGCTCTTTGAGCTCATGGGCAAAAACAGCAACATCGTCCTCATCGACGACCACGGCACCATCCTCGACGCCATCAAGCGCGTCGGCATGGGCACCAACAACATTCGCCAGTTCCAGCCGGGGATTCCATTTCAAATGCCGCCGGCCCAGCACAAACATCCGCTGGACACCCTGGACGAAGCCACCCTCACCGAAGCCATGCTCGACGCCGGCCTGCAAAAGACCGCATCCAAGGCGCTTTTGGCCAGCGTGGCCGGCTTTGGCCCGCAGACGGTGACCGAGCTTTTGGTGCGCGCCAACATTGCCCCGGACACCCGCGTGGAATACCTGGGCGAAATCGACTACAGCCGCCTCTACCAGCAGTGCGACAAACTGCGCACCATGGCCGCTGAGAAAACCTGGCAGCCAACGCTGGCCTACCACGGGCGCGAGATTGTGGCCTTTGCGCCGTTCGCCCTGGAACAGCTCGCCAGCTACCACCAGGAAACGCGTCCAAACATCACCCTCATGCTCGAAGACTACTACGAAATCAAAGAGCACCAGGAGCTCTTCCAGCAGAAGCGCACCAGCCTGGAACGCATTGTGCGCCATGAAAAAGAACGCTGTGAGAAAAAGCTCCAGCTCCAGCTGGAAAAGGTCGACGAGCTCGAACACGCCGACGAATGGCGCATCAAAGGCGAGCTCATCACCGCCAACCTCTACCGCATCCAGCAGGGCCCGATCGCCGAGGTGGAAAACTTCTACAAAGACGGCGCGCCGCTGGAACGCATTGAAATGAACCCAAGCAAAACGCCGAACGAAAACGCCCAGGCCTTCTTTAAAAAATACAACAAGGCCAAGGTCAGCGCCGAAAAGGCCGCCGTGCAGGCTGAAAAAACCAGCGACGAGCTGGAATACCTGCGCACCATCGAAGACAGCCTCGAACAGGCGCAGAACACTGACGACCTCGTCGATGTGCGCCTGGAGCTGGAAGAAGCCGGCTACGCCAAACGCCACGCCCAGCCGCGCGGCAAAAAGAGCAAGCACGCCCCAGCGCCAACCCACCTCTACCTCGACGGCTACGAGGTCTACATCGGCAAGAACAACCACCAAAACGACTACGTCACCCAGAAGATTGGCCGCAACGCCGACCTCTGGCTCCACACTAAGGACATTCATGGGTCCCACGTCATCATCAAAGCCAACCGCAGCTACGACGGCTTCACGCCGGAGATCATCGAAAAAGCCGCTGCCCTGGCGGCCTGGTTCTCCAAGGCGCGCTACTCCGCCAAAGTGCCGGTGGACGTGACCTTGCGCAAGAACGTGCACAAGCCATCGGGCGCCAAGCCGGGCATGGTCATCTACACCGACCAGCAAACCGTCTTCGTCACCCCTGACGAGGCCGCCGTCGACGCCATGCTGACCCAAACGGAGGCGCCGCAAGACTGATGTACATTACCCTGCTTTGCGTTGGCAAAATCAAAGAAAAATACTGGCAGCAAGCCATCGACGAATACAGCAAGCGACTGACCAAGTACCACCAGTTCAAGATTGTGGCCGTTGCCGATGAAAAAGACCCTGCTCAGGAAAGCGACAAAGCCATCACCGCCCTCAAGAACAAAGAGGCCGAACGGCTGCTCAAACACGTGCGCGACGACGACTTTGTCGTCACCCTTGAAATCAACGGCAAAGAGCTCGACACCCTCGCCCTCGCCGACACCCTGCGCCGCTGGGAAACCGCCGGACACACCCACCTTGTGTTCGTCATCGGCGGCAGCTACGGCCTCGGCGACGACGTGCTGCGCCGCAGCAACTTTGCCCTGTCCTTTTCCAAGCTCACCTTCCCCCACCAGCTGATGCGCGTGCTCTTCTGCGAGCAGCTTTACCGCTGCGCCCGCATCAACAGTGGCCAAAAATATCATAAATAAGGAGATCATCACATGTTAGACATCGAAATCTGGTCCGACTACACCTGCCCATACTGCTACATCGGCAAAAAGCAGCTCTTCCAAGTGCTCGAGGAAATGGGCATCACCGACTACAAAATCACCCACCGCGTCTATCTGCTCGACGCCGGCAAAGAAAGCCGTCCCGACCGCACCTTTGTCGAAGGG
>CALAKO010000011.1 GCA_937922955.1 uncultured Peptococcaceae bacterium
TTGAGGCTTAAGACGAGAAAAAGGCCACCTTACGGTGACCTTTTTCGACAGTCTGCAGCAACAAATCCCATACAAGGGATTTGTTGCTTTTTTAATATAGATTTTCAGCTGTAGGATATTGACTGTGCGTCAGCAGCTTTGGTATTATGTAAATTAAAGCCGATGAGAAAGAGGAGTAAAACTTTGGCGCTAAACAGAGAGTGACATCGTGGCTGAAAATGTCACTAGCCTAAGAAGTTTGAAGGTTGCTTTTGAGGCGAGGAAACTCCGGTTGATTACCGTTAAAAAATCGTGAGGGCCTTCGGGCTGAAAAAAGGTGGTACCGCGATCAATGTCGCCCTTTTATTAGGGGCGGCTTTTATTTTTTGGAGGAGAAGTTCATGTCTATTGAAAATCTGGAAAAAAATTATGATTCATCCAAGGTAGAAAACCGTTGGTATGAATTCTGGGAACAGAACCATTTGTTTGCACCAACCGATGATGACACAAAACCATCATTTTCTATTGTAATTCCACCGCCAAACGTTACAGGCAAATTACATATGGGCCATGCAATGGACGAAACGATGCAGGATATTCTTGTGCGCTATAAACGTTTAAAGGGATTTAACACCCTTTGGGTGCCTGGAACAGATCATGCTGGTATTGCAACACAGGCAAAGGTTGAAAACATGCTTCGCGATCAGGGCATTTTGCGTGAAGAAATTGGGCGCGAGGCTTTTCTGGAACATTGCTGGGATTGGAAAAAACAATATGGCAACACCATTACTCAGCAGATTCGTAAGCTTGGCGCATCCTGCGATTGGGAACGTGAACGTTTTACTATGGATGAAGGCTGCAGTAAGGCGGTTCGTGAAGCGTTCGTGTCGCTCTATGAACAGGGGCTGATTTACCAGGGAAATTATATCGTAAACTGGTGTCCTCATTGTCAGACAACGATTTCTGATATTGAAGTAGAACACGAAGAAAACCAGGGTAAATTGTATTATTTGAATTATCCGCTTGAAGATGGAAGCGGCAAGGTGACCATTGCAACCACTCGCCCTGAAACCATGTTTGGGGATACGGCTGTTGCTGTTCACCCAGAAGATGAACGCTATAATTCGTTCATTGGTAAAAATGTCATCCTGCCTATTGTTAATAAGGCTATTCCTGTTATCGCGGACGAGTACGTTGAACGCGAATTTGGTACTGGTTGTGTGAAAATTACTCCATCTCATGATGTCAATGACTTTGAGATGGGCCAGCGCCATCATTTGCCACACGTTGTTGTCATTGATCAGTATGGCAAAATGAATGAGAATGCCGGTAAATATAATGGAATGGATCGCTTTGAATGCCGTAAGCAGGTTATTGAAGATCTGAAGGGTACTGAGTACTTTGATCATGAAGAGGATTATACCAACGCTGTAGGACATTGCTATCGTTGTCACACAGCTATTGAACCACGTGTCAGCAAGCAGTGGTTTGTACGCATGGAACCATTGGCAAAGCCAGCATTAGAAGCTGTTCAGAATGGTGACATTCGCTTTGTTCCGGATCGCTTTGAAAAGATCTATACTGGTTGGCTCGAAAATATCAGAGACTGGTGCATTTCTCGTCAGCTTTGGTGGGGGCATCGCATTCCTGTCTGGTATTGCCAGGATTGTGGGGAAGTTATCTGCACCCGAGAAGATCCAACTGTATGTCCAAAATGTGGCTCAAAGCATCTGGAGCAAGATCCGGATGTTTTAGATACCTGGTTCAGTTCCGGCCTGTGGCCATTTGAAGTCATGGGATGGCCGGATTTGGATGCAAAGGATCTTGCACGTTTCTATCCAACCGATGTATTGGTAACGGGCCGTGATATCATTTTCTTCTGGGTTGCTAGAATGATATTTGATGCTTTCAAGATGACAAATCAGAGACCATTCAAAGATGTACTTATTCATGGGTTGGTATTAGACCAACATGGTCAGAAAATGAGTAAGTCCAAAGGGAATGGTATTGACCCACTTGAAGAAATCGATAAGTATGGTGCTGATGCATTGCGCATGACATTGATTACTGGTGTAACCCCTGGTAATGACGTGCGTTATCGCGCTGAAAAAATTGAGGCATCTCGCAATTTCACCAATAAGCTTTGGAATGCAGCGCGTTTTGTTCTGATGAATTTGGAAGACTTTGATGGACAATTGGATCATGCGCAGCCACCAGTAACCGATGATGTCATCGACCAATGGATTATCACTCGTTTCTTTGAAATTGCTGAAAAGATGAGTGTTGAGTTGGATCGCTATGACTACGGCGAAGCCGCTAAAACGATCAAAGACTTTATCTGGAATGAATTCTGCGACTGGTATATTGAATTGATTAAGCCACGTCTTTATGGACGTCTTACCGAAGAAAGTAAAAAACAGGCTCAAGCTACCGCTGCGTGGGTACTGAGAGAAACCTGTGTGCTTCTGCACCCAATTATGCCATTTATTACTGAAGAGATTTGGCAGCATCTGCCTCATGAAGGCCAGTCCATCATTATTGCCAAGTGGCCAGAAAATACAGCCAACATTCATTATCAGGATTCTTATGATAAGATGGTGTTCCTCATGGATTTAGTCAAAGGCATTCGTTCCATGCGCCACGATATGGGAATTGCAACGGGCAAAAAATCTGCTTTGCAAATTCATTGCCACAATGATGCTCAAAAGGATGTTATTGAATCCTATGATATTCAATTAAAGACATTGGCTTACGCAGACAGCATTCTTGTGCTTGAAGATGTATCTGAAGCCGAAAAGCAATCTGTAAGTACTGTTGTACACGGTGCTGAAGTGATTCTGCCATTGAAGGGCGTTCTCGATATTGCCGACGAATTGGCACGTCTTGATAAAGAAATTATCCGTTTGAATGGCGAAGTGGCTCGTGCTGAAAAGAAACTTTCGAATCCTGGTTTTGTTGGCAAGGCACCTGCCGCTGTTGTTGAAGCAGAAAAAGAAAAAGTGGTTAATTACAAACTTGATCTTGAAACTGTTCAAAAACGTCACGACTTCTTGTCAAATTTGGATAAGTAACATCTTAATTCTATAAAGTGAGGTATTCAAATGTTTGGTCTTAGTATGGGAGAAATCCTTATCATTTTGGTTGTGGTCGTTGTATTGTTTGGTTCATCACGCTTGGCGGGCCTTGGGAAATCAGCAGGAAAATCTGTGCGTGAGTTCAAGGAAGAGCTTCATAAAGACGATGACAACAACACATCAGAAAAAAAAGATGGCAGCGTAGCTGAAACTGTTGAAGAAAACAAGTAAGAGAAGGGCTGAATCATGGGGTTAAGTTTTGGTGAGATTGTTGTCATCATTCTCGTTGCCTTTCTGGTGTTGGGGCCTGATAAACTTCCAGATGCAGGAAGAACATTAGGTAAAACAGTGAACAGCTTTAAAAAAGCCTTATCTAATTCTGATTTGAATATCAAAGAAGAAGTAGAGACAATAAAAAAGGAAACGGGTTTTTCTGAAGTATCGACAAAAGCGAAAGAAAAAGAAGCTCAGTTTAAAAGTGAGTTGAACGATCTAAAAAAAGATCTTGAATTAAAAAATAATAACGACCCCAAAGCGTAGAAAGGAGAGAAAGCATGTCAGATCAACAAAATGAAATGCCATTATCAGAGCATCTTAAAGCGTTGCGGCGTGTTTTCTTTGTATCTCTTGGAGCAATTTTAGTGGCTTCGATGTTGTGTTATGGCTTTTTGCGTGAACCGATTATGGAGTTGGTCATTGCTCCGGTGAAAGAATATGGTATTGAGCTAAAATTCACGAGTGTCGCTGAAGCTTTCATGGCTTACATGAAGATTTCGATTCTTGCCGGGGTCATTTGTGCTAGTCCGATTGTCTTGTGGCAAATTTTGAAGTTCATTTTGCCAGGGCTTTATAAAAATGAGAAGATAATGTTTCTTGGCGTTCTCTTCTGGCTTGTTGTTCTTTTTCTCGCTGGCATCGCTTTTGCGTACTTTGTGGTTCTGAAGTTTTCTCTAAAAGTGTTGCTGTTTGATTTTAGTGGAGAATTTGATCCTTTCATTACAGTAGCAAACTATTTAGGCTTTGTATGGAAGTTCTTAATTCCGTTTGGGATTGTGTTTGAGATTCCTTTGCTTGTATATTTTCTGACACGATTCGGTCTTGTTACACCGGAAATGATGGTCAAATACAGACGTTGGGTCATTTTGTTGGTTGTTGTGGCCGCAGGTGTGTTTAGTCCACCTGATGTGGTCAGTCAAGGATTGTTGGCCTTGCCGATGTATGTCTTGTTTGAAATCAGTATTGTGATTTCGCGCCAGGTTTATCGAGTGAGAATGAAAAAAATCTCACAGGAAGAGAATTCAGAGAGGTGATTGCTATGATGCGAGATGTGCTCTATGCGTCTGACTTTGTTGGCAAAGATGTGCTGGATCTTGAGTCGGGAGATTTGATTGGAGTAATTTCTGGTGTGCTGGTTGACGAATCTTCTATGAAAGCAATGGCTTTCGCTTATCAAGTAGACGAGGAAACTGGGCATCATATGGCATTTTGTGATTTTTCTCAAGTGACAGATATTGACCAGCAGGTTGTGGTTATTTCATCTACGCAAAGCTATCTGCCAAGTGGTGTAAAAAACGTGCTTGACCAGCCTTGTTTAGATGTTGATGGCCAATTGCTTGGTAGAATTTTTGATTGTGCTTGGCTGAATGACAGTGGTATGCTTCAAGAATTTATAGTGTCCACAGATGCGGAACAATATGGTATAGCAGTATCTGATATCAAGAAATTGGGATCAGGGGCAGTTTTGTTAAACGTGCCGGCAAGTGGTATTCATAAAAGTACGTATCAGCGTGCTAAAACTGAAGCGAATAACGAAGAAAACGCAGAAGAAATGATGCGCCATTTAATTCGACGTGTGGGTACAACGCTTTCGGAAGCTGGACAAAAGGTTGGAGAACGCGTTAAACAGATTGATACCGAAGAAATTAATCGAGATATTAATCGATTTACTGAAAAAGTAGGAAAAGAAATCCGCAGTGTGATTGATACCATTTCGGAACAATCAAAAGCATCAAAATATGCTACTATGGAATCTGAGATTATCAGCGTGCTTCGCGATTTGGAAGGTTTCACTGTATCAAGCCCAATATACGATGCTGCTGGTGATGTGATTATTGTTCCAGGACGTAAAATTGATGAAAATACGGTTAGACGAGCTATTGAAAGCAATAAAATTGCGGAGCTCTACCGTGTTGCAGTATCAATCAAAGATGGAGAAAACAATGGGTAATTTTTTTAGACTTGCAGAAGTAGCAGAAGGCGAACTTTATGAAGTTGTGTCCGTAGATGATGAAGCCATTTCGAATGAAATTGGAGCCTATAAAGGAATGAGTGTTATCGTTTTAAAGAAAGCATTTCAAAGTATCGTTCAATTTGGTTACTCTCAGATCGAAATGGAATTGGATCAAATGAATAAAATTGTTGTGCAAGCTCTTTAAATAAGATGGCCAGTATGAGAACGATCATACTGGCCATCTTTGTTTGCGAAAATCCTACACGGATTTTTCCAAATTGGTAAGAAAATGGCTACTCGCTTATGTCTGTTATTGTTACAATAAATTTGTCTTTTAGGAAAGAATTATTTTTTGGAGGCTTAAAAAAATGAGTGAAATGAATTACGATTTGATTATTTTAGGCGGCGGTCCAGCAGGGCTTGCAGCTGGTATTTATGGTGGTCGTGCACGTTTAAACACACTGATTATCGAAAAGGGCACCATTGGTGGTCGTGCAGAAACGACTCGTGAAATCGTAAACTATCCTGGATTTCTTTCAACCACCGGTCCTGAATTGACCGATACAATGCGCCAACATGCTGAAAAATTCGGTTGCACCATCGTGAAAGAAACTCCGAAGGAAATTGTTCTTGAAGGAGAAACCAAAGTCGTAAAGACTCGTAAAAATACCTATTCTGCTCCAGCGATCATCCTGGCTACTGGTACCAGTGCTCGTATTCTGGGCATTCCTGGTGAAAAAGAATTAGCTGGTATGGGTGTTGCATATTGTGCAACTTGCGATGCAGAATTCTTCCAGGATCAGCGCGTTTGTGTCATCGGTAGCGGGGACCAGGCTATTGAAGAAAGTATGTTCATTGCTAAATTTGCCAGCGAAGTAACCATCATTGTATTGCATGATGAGGGCGTTCTCGATTGCAATAAGGTTGCAGCTGAAAAAGCATTTGCACATCCAAAACTGAAATTTGTTTGGAACTCTACTCCAAATGCAATCCTTGGCGAAGATGAAGTAACTGGTTTGCAGGTCAAGAATTCCAAGACTGGTGATTTAACCGATATCCCTTGCGAAGGTGTATTCTTCTTTGTTGGTCAGGTTCCAGAAACCAAAGGTTTGACTGAAACCGGTCTTGCATTTGACGAACGTGGCTATATTCCAACCAATGGCCGTATGGAAACCAACCTTGAAGGTGTATATGCTGTTGGTGACGTACGTGAAAAATATTTGCGTCAGGTTGTAACTTCTTGTGCAGATGGTGCTATTGCTGCTACTGCTGCTGAACGTTACATTGAGGAATTGAAGGATTTCAATACTCGCGTGCTTGGTTCAGAAAAGCCTGTATTACTTGCATTCTGGAGCCAGGAATATGCTGGTAGTTTGGAAGCTATTCAGGCTGTTGAAGCAAAGAATGCTGAAACCAATTCTCATATGTTTGTAGAAGTGGACTTCATGCGTAAGAAGACACTTGCTAATAAATTCAACGTATCTTTGAATGAAGAACAGCCAGCTAAGATTCTTGAATTGGTTAATGGCGAAGTGACTCGTGAAGTAACCGCAGATACTTTTTAATCGAAAAAATAATAAGTAGTCGTTCAAAGAAATGACATATTATGAAGACCAGAGTGGTTTATAGGACCAGCTCTGGTCTTTTTTTGCTTCAATTTGCCATTGTTCGTATTAATTTTATCTTTTTTTACGATTTGATTTAGTGCCGCTTAAGGGACGAACCGTAAACTGATAGAGTATCAGTTGTTTTGCGAATATATTATGCATTTATTGCAAACAAGGAGGGTCTGATAGTGATAAAAGTAGAGCACCTAACAAAGTATTATGGTGATTTTCTGGCGGTTGATGATCTGTCTTTTGATATAGAAAAGGGGCGGGTCTATGGTTTTTTAGGTCCCAATGGTGCAGGTAAGACAACGACCATGAATATTATGACAGGATGTCTCTCTGCGACATCAGGTCAAGTATTAATCGATGGGTATGATATTTTCGAAGAGGCTGATGAAGCAAAACGAATGATAGGATATTTGCCAGAACAGCCACCATTGTATATGCAAGAAACACCTAGGGAATATTTACAGTTCGTGGGGGAGGCCAAAGGGCTCAAGGGAAATGGATTGAATGAACAAATTGAAGCGGTTATTGAAACAGCGAGGATTAAAGAGGTACAACATCGTCGGATATCTGATTTATCAAAAGGCTATAAACAACGTGTTGGTATTGCACAGGCTTTGCTTGGAAATCCGGAAATAATTATTTTAGATGAACCAACCGTGGGATTGGACCCAATTCAAATTATAGAGATACGCGATCTCATTCAATCTCTTGGTAAAGAACACACTGTTATATTAAGTTCGCATATTTTATCTGAAGTGCAGGCTATTTGTGAAAAAATACTGATCATTTCTCATGGCAAATTGGTTGCGTTTGATGAGCCGGATAAGTTGGAGCGCAACCTATTATCAGCTGGCGGGATTGCTCTTACTGTTGATAAAAAAGATACTTCAGATGAAGGAATTAGAAAATGTCTGGGGACGTTAAAAGGTGTCAGAGAATGTTCAATAGATTCACAGACAAATGATAAGTATTTTGAAATTAATATGACGGTTGATGCGAAGCAACTTTATGTGGTCTCTCGTCGAATTTTTATGGCTTTTGCAGAATGTGGTGTGCCTTTGCTTGAAATGCGTTTGCAAAAAGCGAATCTTGAGGATATCTTCTTGGAACTCACTGAGGAAAATTTGAAGGAATCAACACAATCTTCTATGAAGTGGGAGGGATAATTGATGTTTGCTGTTTTTAAGCACGAATTGAAAAATTATTTCCATTGTTATACTGGATACGTATTTGGTTCGTTTTTGCTGGTAATCGTTGGAATTGGCTCCATGCTGTATAATCTTCAGGCAGCAGTCAGTAATTTTGAATATGTATTGAGCTTTAGCAGTATCATATACGTTGTTATTGTTCCGTTGTTGACCATGCGCGTGATTGCAGAGGAACGTAAGCAAAAAACGGACCATCTTTTATATGCCCTTCCACTTACTATGGGGCAAGTTGTTATTGGAAAATATGCAGCATTGTTGGTAGTATATCTTATTCCCACAAGTATTATATCTGTTTATCCACTCCTTTTTTCGTTTTTTGGCGATGTGTACTTGCCGGTGGCTTATGGTTCGATTTTTGCTACATTTTTAATGGGAGCGGCATTCATCGCTATTGGCGTGTTTATTTCATCATTGACAGAAAATCAGGGTATGGCAGCTGGTCTTGGTGTGGCGGTTATCCTCTTCAATTATTTCAGTGTCAATCTTTCTGAATATGTTTCATCAACTGCTATGGGCTCTTTGCTTGCAATTATTCTCATTATCGTGATGCTAGGGTGCTTGTGCCGATTTCTTACAAAAAATATTCAGCTTGGATTTGGTTGTGCACTTGTTCTTATTACCATTACATGTATTATTTATATTGCTGACCAAAGCAAATTTGAGGGGCTATTGCCAAGTGTCATGAAACAGCTGTCATTATTTGAGCGTCTAAACACCTTTGTTAGCGGTGTCTTTGATATGACGGCTGTGACATACTATTTATCGGTAATTGTATTTTTCTTATTTTTAACAATCCAATCTCTTGAGAAAAGGAGGTATAACTGATGAAACGATGGCCTTTTCAAATGCCGAAGGGCGATTGGTGGAAAAATCACCTTGCGTTTCGTGGAGGTGCGTATTCTCTGGCAACCATTGCAATTGTTTTGGTCATATTGATTATGGTAAATATTGTGGTATCGGCTTTGCCTGCTAATTTAACAAATTATGATATGAGTGCAAGCAAACTCTATTCCATAACAAGCAATACAAAGGTGGTCGTTAATGCTCTCGAAGAAGATGTGACAATATACTGGATTGTTCAATCGGGGGAAGAAGATGACGTTATTGAAGCGCTTTTAGATAAGTATGACAGTTTATCTGACCATATTAATGTAGTAAAACGAAATCCGGATGTGTATCCAACATTTGCTGAGCAATACACTGATGAGACCGTTCAAAATAACAGCCTGGTTGTAGAGTGTGGCGAGCGAAGTCGTTATATAGGATACGAGGACATTTATGTGACAGATTCAAATATATATTCCTATTCATATAGCACTTCTTTTGATGGTGAAGGAGCCATTACCTCTGCTATTGATTATGTGGTAACCGACGATTTGCCTAAAATGTATATTCTGGAAGGGCATGGGGAGCAAGAACTGCCGGAAACTTTCAGTGATCAAATTGCTAAGGAAAACATTGAGACAACAACTTTTTCTTTGTTGA
>CALAKO010000012.1 GCA_937922955.1 uncultured Peptococcaceae bacterium
CAAACGATTGGTTCCAAAAGTGAAATGGACGCGATTTTGGAGGAATTAAAAGGTGTTGAGTATGAAGTTGCTGCGGTGAAAACCTCTGCAAAGCATCGCAAGGCACCGTTGCCATTTACCACCAGTGTCATGCAGCAAGAAGCAAATAAAAAGCTTAATTTCACAGCACGCAAGACCATGAGAATTGCTCAAAGTCTTTATGAAGGGGTTACCCTTGGTCGTTCCGGCAGCATTGGTCTTATCACATATATGCGTACCGATTCGACAAGAGTATCTGATCAAGCAAAAGAGCAGGCAAAAACGTACATTCTTGAAAATTTTGGTGAACAGTACTATCAACATAGCCAAGCGTCTGCTAAGAAGAAAAGCAATCAAAATGTTCAGGATGCGCATGAAGCGATTCGTCCAACTTACATTGAGCGCGATCCGGAAAGCGTTAAACAATATTTATCGAATGATGAATATAAGCTGTACAAGCTGATATGGACAAGATTTATTGCAAGTCAGATGGAAGCTGCAAAATTTGATGTTACCAATGCGGAAATTGATGCTGGTGCATATACATTTTCAGCAAGCTATACAGTGAACGTTTTTCCGGGGTATCAGATTGTTTATGATGATGCAGCCGAGTCTAAAAAGGAAAAAGAACTGCCGGCATTAACGGTTGGTGAAAAGCTTACACATGTTAAGGATGACCCTCAACAGCATTTTACTCAGCCGCCTGCTAGATATACTGAAGCTTCTTTGGTCAAAACCCTGGAAGAAAAAGGTATTGGTCGTCCAAGTACATACGCAGCTATTATTGAGACAATAACAGCCAGAAACTATGTGTATCGTGAGAAAAAAAGTTTCTATACCACAGAGGTTGGCGAACTTGTGAATGAACTGCTGGTACATAATTTTGGTGACATCATTAATGTAAACTTTACCGCTCGCCTGGAAAGCGATCTGGACTTGATCGAAGAAGGAGAGCGAGAATGGAAAGCGGTCATTCGAGAATTTTACGATATTTTCAGCGAAAAATTGTCGATAGCTGAAGAGAATATTGGTGATGACGTTAAAATTGAGGATGAAATCACGGATATTATTTGTGAAAAATGCGGTCGCCCATTTGCGATTAAAATGGGGCGTTATGGAAAATTTCTTGCCTGCACAGGTTTTCCAGAATGCAAAAATGCACGACCTCTCTTTGAAGAAATTGGGGTAACTTGTCCGAAATGTGGAGAAGGTCACGTTGTGAAAAGACGTTCAAAAAAAGGGCGTGTTTTCTATGGCTGCGATCGTTATCCAGATTGTGATTTTGTGACATGGGAAAAACCTACTGGTGAGATTTGCCCACAATGTCAGGATGGGTATTTAGTAGAGCATATTACCAAAAAAGGTGCCAGCAAAGTATGCTCTAATAAAAACTGCAATTACAAAATAGAAATAGATGGTGAATTAAATGACTCAGAATAATCCAATTGCTGTAATAGGTGCAGGCTTAGCAGGCTCTGAAGCTGCATGGCAGATTGCCAAGCGAGGAGGAGTTGTTGATTTATATGAAATGCGCCCAGCAAAACAGACTGAAGCACATCATAGTGACGGTTTTGCGGAGTTGGTATGCAGCAACTCACTGCGTTCTGATCAGTTGGAAAGTGGTCCAGGATTGTTAAAAGAAGAGTTGCGCAGGATGGACTCTTTAATCATGGAGGCCGCAGATCATACGCGTGTCCCTGCTGGGGGCGCTCAAGCGGTTGATCGAGAAGCTTTTTCGGCCTGGATCACAGAAAAAATTCGAAATCATCCAAACATAAGAGTCATTGAACAGGAAGCAATTGCTTTTCCGGAAGATCAAATTGTTGTCTGTGCATCAGGGCCATTGACTTCGGAATCTTTATTCGACCATATCAAGAAAATAACTGGTGTTGATACACTTTATTTTTATGATGCTGCAGCGCCTATTGTTTCTGCAGAAAGCATTGATATGGAGCATGCTTTTTGGCAATCACGGTATGATAAAGGTGATGGCGCTGACTATTTAAATTGCCCATTGACCTTAGAAGAATACAGAGTTTTTTATGATACTTTAATGGAAGCCGAATGGGTACCAACCAAGGATTTCGAAAAAGAAATCTTTTTTGAAGGTTGCATGCCAATTGAAACAATGGCAAAACGAGGTTTTCAGACCTTACTATTCGGTCCGATGAAGCCAGTCGGTTTAGTGGATCCGCACACAGGGAAAACGCCGTATGCGGTTGTTCAACTACGACGTGAAGATGAAGAAGGCAACTTGTTTAATATGGTGGGCTTTCAAACACGAACAAAATGGGGTGATCAAAAAAAGGTCATTCAAACCATACCTGCCTTGAAAAATGCAGAGATTGTTCGTTATGGTGTTATGCATCGAAACACTTTTCTTAATGGTCCAAAAGTATTGACAGAAACAGGTCAAATGCAGGATAAACAGCGCCTTTTCTTTGCGGGCCAAATTACCGGTGTTGAGGGGTATATTGAATCGACGGCAAGTGGACTGGTTGCTGGAATTAATGCATTTCGCTTGGCCAATGGGTTGCCGACAGTGAAGTTTCCGCGAACAACTGGGATTGGTGCTTTGATGCATCACGTAGGAGCATCACCAAGTAATCATTTTCAGCCAATGAACATTAATTTTGGCTTGTTCCCATCACCTGAAGAAAAAATCCGTTCAAAAAAAGAACGAAACAAATATTACGCTCAGCGAGCACTGAATGATTTGGCTGCATGGGTGGATGAATGCCATGTATGATGATCAACTTCGGACCTTTATTGAATATTTGCGATATGAAAGACGGCTCAGTGAGAATACCATTGCTTCATATACCAAAGATATTGAGCAATTTTTTGCTTGGTTGGATGACGAACACATCTCGCTTTATGATGTCGACAACATACTGGCCAGATCGTATTTGTTTTATCTGAACCAAAAGCAGCTTTCAAAAAGCTCTTTGGCACGAAAGTTGTCTGGCGTTAAGCAATTTTATTCTTATTTGGTTGAAGTAAAAATCGTTGATGTCAATCCTTTTCAAGGGTTGCATTCTCCCAAAAAGGAAAAAAGTCTTCCAAAAGTTATTCAGGAAAAAGATATGGATGCGTTTTTTGCTGATATTTATAAAAAGAACGATCCATTGGCGCAACGCGACCAGGTTTTATTTGAATTGCTTTATGGATCAGGACTGCGTGTCTCAGAGGCTGTGGCAGTCAATTTGCAGGATGTACAATCTTTTTTGCACCTTCGTGTTATTGGCAAAGGAAGCAAAGAAAGATTGGTGCCATTGAGCAAAAAAACGCAAGAGATACTGAAAAAATACTTGGGGGATCATGGTGGTCGAGCCGAGCTGGCTGCGAAAGCAAAGCCAGCGCAATCAGAAGCGCTGCTCTTAAATCACCAAGGTCAGCGGCTGACACGACGAGGAGTCATTTACATCATAGACAAATATATTGAACAAGGGGCTTTACGTTATCATGTATACCCGCATAGTTTTCGACACAGTTTTGCAACCCATCTCCTGGATCATGGCGCTGA
>CALAKO010000013.1 GCA_937922955.1 uncultured Peptococcaceae bacterium
GCATATCAATGTACTTACAGATTTTATCTTCTTGAGCAATCACATCAATTAATTCATCGCTTAAATGATTTGGATACGCATATAGAAGTCGGATCCATTCAATCCCTGAAATGGCACAAAGTTTTTTCAGTAATTCAGGTAAAGCAAACTGTCCATATAAGTCTAAACCATAGGTCGTAATATCCTGAGCAATAACAATAAGTTCTTTCACGCCACGATCAGCCAATTGTGCAGCTTCTTGCAAAATGTCGGCCATTTCACGGCTTCGGTATGGTCCCTGCATTTCCGGGATAGCGCAGAATGTACAATGATTATCACAACCTTCTGCAATTGTCAGATAAGCATAATACCCAGGAGTAGATAAAACACGTCCATTACGTTCCATATCATTCGGAAGATGCCAACTGGTGTCTACAGAACTTTTCTCAGACAAATTATGTGCATACAAAGCATCAACATGAGATACAATACTATCATATGCTGTACTTCCTAAGAGCAAATCTAACTCTGGCAATGCTTCTTCCATTTCGTTCGCATATTTTTGTACCATGCAACCGATGGCAATTAAAAAATCACAATTACCATTTTCTTTGTAAGCATTTAGCTCCAAAATGGTATTAATCGTTTCTTCTTTCGCTGCCGTAATAAAACCGCATGTATTTACAACAATCACATTTGCGTCTAAAGGTTCCTCTACTAGAACATAATTGCTGTCGGCAATTAATCCCATCATATATTCAGAGTAGACCGTGTTTTTCGCACATCCAAGAGTCACAAAACATATCTTCTTTTTCATTCTTCATCTTCGCCTTTATTAAAATATGATTCACATTCATCCAAACCAATATTTATCTTTCGGGCCTTACTACCTTCATAAGGACCGACAAAGCCTAACTCTTCAAGTTCATCGATAATTCGTGCCGCTCGCGTGTAGCCAATTCGAAAATGTCTTTGTAACATAGAAATACTTGCGTTACCATTTTCAATGAAAAAGCGGCAAGCATCACCTAATAGTTTATCATGTTCTGGTCTTTCATCACCCAAATCTATAAAACTGTCACCACTCATAAGAGCGTCAATACTCTCATCCATTGTTTGATCATATACAGGAGCGGCTTGTCGTTTCACATAAGAAATGACAGAAGCAATTTCTTCGTCTGTCACGTAAACGCCTTGGATGCGAACTGGTTTAGCATAACCACGAGGGAAATACAGCATATCACCATACCCCAACAGCTTCTCTGCTCCTCCCATGTCTAAAATGGTTCGTGAATCGATTTGCGAGGACACAGCAAAAGCAATACGTGATGGAATATTAGCCTTAATTAAGCCTGTGATGATGTCAACAGATGGTCGTTGGGTTGCGATAACCAAATGAATCCCTGCAGCACGAGCCAGTTGTGCCAAGCGGCAAATAGAGTCTTCCACATCAGCTGGTGCAATCATCATCAAATCGGCTAATTCATCAATAATTACAACGATTTGAGGCATGAATTCATATGGATGACCTTCTTCATTCAAAGCCTCCGCTTTAATGTATTTCTGATTGTAAGTTATCAAATCTCTTGAACCAGTTTCCGCAAAAACATCATACCGTCGTTCCATTTCTTTAACGACCCATTTCAATGTTGCAGCTGCTTTCTTTACATCAGTAACAACTGGTGAAAGCAAATGTGGAATATTGGCATAATGTGATAATTCAACTTTTTTAGGATCCACTAAAATAAATTTAACCTCATTTGGTTTTGCCTTAAACAGAATACTAGTAATTAATGCATTTAAGCAAACACTCTTCCCTGCACCTGTTGCTCCAGCAATTAAAAGATGTGGCATTTTCGCCAAATCAGCGACCATAGCATGACCACTAATGTCTTTACCAAGCGCAAATGAAAGTTTGGATTCTGCTTTTTGAAATGCATCACTGCCAATTACTTCTTTAAATTTTACAGTGCGTCGATGAACATTTGGCACTTCGATTCCTACAGCACTTTTATTTGGTATTGGCGCTTCTATACGGATATCGCTTGCTGCTAGACTCAAAGCTAAGTCATCAGCAAGGTTGACAATCTTTGTTACACGCACTCCAGCTGCAGGTTTAAATTCATATTGTGTAATGGTTGGACCAACATTTACGTTATTGATCTCCCCCTTCACGCCAAAGTCATTTAACGTTTCTTTCAGAAGCCGTGCATTCTCTTCGATCTCATGCTTATCGGCTTGATATTTTTTCTCTGGGGCTTCTAAAAGATCTTCTGACGGTAAAACATACTCAATGCCTCTCAAGGCAATGCTTTTATCAGAACGATCCTGTTCACCCGAAGAAATGTATTGTTCTACTTTAGTAGTTTGATCGTTCTTAATGATTTCGGTGTTCATGTGCTCTAAATTATCAATAAAAGAAACTTCCTTTTCAGAATGAACAACCGGCACATTTTCTTCATCATTAACTGTTAGTTTAGGTTTATCGATTTTCTTTTTTATTTTCTCTACTGGTTTTGGCGTTTTCTTTTCATCGGATAGGTTCTTTTTCGACTTGGTTTTAATACTCGTTGTATCATTCTGGGATTCTTTCTGCGATTTTG
>CALAKO010000014.1 GCA_937922955.1 uncultured Peptococcaceae bacterium
ATTGTAGACGGCTTTCAATAAAAATGCAATGCATCAATAATAGAATTTGATGTCAGAATTTTTATAAGATAGCTGCTACTGGAAGGGAGTTGGGCGCACAACGTTATAACATCGCACTTATCAATTATTAACTAACTATGAGAAAGGAAGTGTTTATTGTGTCTGAAGCAACCAATAGACCAAATACGCAGATCGTTGATAAACCATTGGTGCAATTACCAAAGGGCAAGCGAACCTTTTTCATCGCGATTCTGTATGTAATGTTCTGCTTTGATTTATTTATTCGTTATGGATTTAGTTATGTAATGCCACTTGTTCAGTCTGACCTGGGATTAAGTAATACACAGGTTGGGATGATGAGTAGTGCGATATTCTTAGGTATGGCAATTTTTGTAATGCCGATCTCATTTATTGGTGAAAATCATTCGCAGCGTCGAACCATTAGTTTCTGTGGTATTCTTTGGTCTGCAGCCACCGTTGTTTGCGGCATGGCTGGTGGAGCAGTCACGTTGATTATCAGTCGACTGTGTGTTGGTGCAGGCAGCTCCGCGTATGCGCCATTATCCACGGCCATGATCACCAGTTGGTTTAAGAAATCTTCTTGGGGTACTGCGCTGGGGATTTACAATACCGCAATGATTGTTGGTGGTGCATTGGGAACTGTTGTGTTTGCTGCACTTGCTCAGGCTGCTGGATGGAGAACGTGCTTCTATGTAATTGGTGGCATTAGTTTGGTTGTTTGCTTGTTGTCATTTTTGTTGCCAGATAATAAAAAACTTATGGCACAGCAGGGTTCTGAAGCAGGTAATGGTGATGCAGAAGAAGTGGCTCAAATTAAATTGAATGTTTCTGATACTGCGAAACTACTTCTTCATAATAAAGCGTTGTTAGCGATGTGTTTGGCAGCAGGGATGGCCTTGTTCTCTGTTAATACAGGTTCTTCCTTTGCAGCAATCTATTTCCAAGATGTAAAAGGTATGAGTGTAACAGCCGCGTCTATGGTAGCGTTGATTACTATGCCTTTCAGTATTTTAGCCACGCCAATTGGTGGTAAGATTCTTGATAAATGGTATGGTAAAGATCGTCGCGCACGTATGTGGATGCCGATGATCACTTGCTTGCTCAGTGCAGGTATTCTTGCTGTTGGTTATGGCAGTGCGAGCATTCCTCTCATTATTGCGGGAAATGCGACATATACCTTGGGGAACACGGCTTTCCATGCATCCAGTCACGAATTAGTGCCAGCTTGGTATAAGTCAGTATCTTATGGGACTTATGTATTCTTTATTCAGATATTTGGTGCTATTGGGCCTACAGCTGGTGGTGCTTTGATTGATATGATCGGCATTCAAAACGGGCTTGTAGTCGTTCAGGCAACCATGATCATTACAGGTATTCTATTACTTTATGCAGGAAAAGTTTACTTAACCTATTATAATGCTGCTCGCAAGGCGGAAGAAGAACGTGGCCTTGATGTTGTAAAAGCGTAATGATATTGAAAACTGCATCACCCATGATGCAGTTTTTTTAATAGCTATTGTTTTGATGATTAACGAAACGGCTATATTATGAAGGAGGAAATGAAAATGGGACAAACGTTGTATTTTAATGGAACAATAATAACGGTGAATGATGAACAACCATTAGCGGAGGCCATTCTTATTGATGGAGACAGAATTAAAGCTGTTGGGGCTTTGAAAGAAGTAGAAGAACAAGCTGATGCAAACGTTGAAAGAATTGATCTTGATGGCAAAACTATGACCCCAGGCTTTATTGATGGCCACAGTCATATGGTTTTCAGTTGTCTGTTCCCTCGTTTTGATGCTCCGCCAACGGGTGACATTGATAGCGTTGAGAAACTTGTTGCAGCCATTAAGGTGTATTTGGAAGAAAATCCAATTAAAGGTGATAATTGGCTGGTTGGTATGGGTTATGACAACAACGCTTTTCCGGATGGCAAACACCCAACACGCGATGATTTGGATCAGGCATCTACGGAAGTTCCAATAGTAATGATGCATTCCAGTGGTCACGTGGGTTGCTGCAATTCGAAGGTGTTGGAATTGTGTGGCATCACAAAGGATATGCCAAATCCAGAAGGCGGGATTTTCCAAAAGGATCCAGTGACCGGTGAACCTACGGGGATGGTGGAAGAAGCTGCGTTGACGCAGTATGTCTTGGGTAAATTTATGCCTCGTCCTACACCAGAATTTATGATGGAAGGCGTTCAGCGTTCAGAAAAATTGTATCTTAGCCATGGTATCACAACTGCTCAAGATGGTAGCTTTGATTTGCATACCATTCCGTTGGTCGCAAATATGCACAAAATGGGCTTGTCTAAAATTGATCTGTATGTTTTCTCACAAATTGAGATGTTGGGGGACATGGTTGATCAAGTACCGCCTTCTCCAGAAGCGGAATATATTGATGGGGTAAAAATTGGTGGGGTGAAGTTTTTCCTCGATGGTTCTCCTCAGGCGAAAACAGCGTGGTTGTCTCAACCGTACTATATTGTTCCAGAAGGTGAAGCAGAGGATTATTGTGGTTATCCAGTGCATCCAAGTGACGAAGAAGTTTACGGTTACTTCAAGCAAGCACTGGAGCATCGTTGGCAGATTATCTGTCATGCCAATGGTGACGCCGCAATTGAACAATTTATTACGCAGTATGCGCGTGCAAAAGCTGACACCGGCATTGATGAAGATTTGCGGCCAGTGGTTATTCACTGTCAGACTGTTCGCGAAGATCAGTTGGATCGCATGAAAGAAATTGGCTTATTGCCATCCTTCTTCCACGATCATGTTTATCTCTATGGGGATTTGCATCTGGATTCAGTATTAGGGCCAGAACGTGGACGTCGCATCAGCCCATTGACGTCTGCAGTGAAACGTGGTATGAGCTTTACCATGCATCAGGATACGCCTGTGATTCATCCAAATATGATTCTCAGTGTTCACCATGCGGTCAACCGCAAAACGTCAAGTGGACGAGAAATTGGGCCTGAATTTGCTGTTGATCCAATGGAAGCGTTGCGTGCCATCACGATTTATGGAGCATATCAGACTTTTGAAGAAAAGAGCAAGGGGTCACTTGAAGTTGGAAAACTGGCTGATTTGGTCATTTTGGATAAAAATCCGCTGTCAGTGCCAAAAGAAACCATCAAAGACATTCGTGTGCTTCAAACTATAAAGAAAGGTGAAGTCGTTTATCAAGCTGAATAAATTTTACGGCGATTAACTATTAAAACCCTCTTTTGATAAAGAATTGTCAAAAGAGGGTTTTGTAGTTTGCATCTGCATGAGGTATGTTGATGCAAACCATTAGCGAAAGAAAATTAAGATTTTAGAAGGGCATTCGCATAAGGAAGATATTGAATTAATTTGTATAAAAATTGTGTGAAGAATACTAAAAATGGCTTTACAAAGCGTTTTTCGATTGATATAATATGGTTAAGTCGAAAGGAATTTTTGTTGAAACGGCATCATACAGGTTGTGGCACCTGAGTTGCGGGTTCGAATCCCGTGGAATTCCTAACGTCGACGCAATCACCAAAAAATGTGCGTGCGTTTTTTTATGCCCACAGGTGAGGCTTTCTTGCGGTATAGCTTTAAAAATGCTATGATGAATGGGCAGAAGACAGGAGTATTACTATGAAAATACTATTTATCGGCGATATGGTGACCCCAGATTCTATAGAAATGGCTGCTCGCTGTATTCGTCAATTGAAAAAAGAACAGACCATTGATCTTGTTATTGCTAATGGCGAAAATATTCATACTCAAAATGGATTGAATCTTAAGCAATATCAACAGTTGAAGAAAATTGGTGTTGATGTGGTGACGCTGGGAAACCACGCATGGAACCAACCTCAGATTTATCATTTTATTGATGAGAACGAGGATATTGTTCGACCATTTAATTATCCTCCGGACACCCCAGGGCGTGGCTGGACGATTGCAGAAGCCAATCATCGTTCTGTGGCGGTGATTGTTGCTATGGGAAATGTGTATGTTTCCACGTTAACGTCTCCGTTTCAAGATATTATGAATGTGGTTGATGAACTGCATGAGCAAGGTGTTAAAACGATTATTGTTGATATGCACGCCGAAGCAACATCAGAAAAATTAGCTTTGGGACGATACTTGGATGGTAAGGTTAGTGCTGTAATTGGAACCCATACGCATATTCCGACTGCCGATGACCAAATATTGCCTAATGGCACCGCTTATCAAACGGATGTTGGTATGGTGGGGCCTGTTGATTCCATCATTGGCATGAAAGTTGAGGCATCCATTAATCGGTTTTTAACACAACGTCGTGTGAAGTTTCAACAAAGCGACGATAATCACTTTCTTTTCCAAGCGGTGCTCATTGAGATTGATCATGATGGACGAGCAGTGGGGATTGAACGTGTGGAAAAACGCATGATAATAGAAAGGACCTTCATATGAAAAACGAACGCAAGGAAAAATATGTTCATGAGGTATTTGAATCCATTGCTGGAAAATATGATTTTATGAATGTACTGATGACTTGGGGCATGTTGGGAAGATGGCAGAAAATTGTCATGGAGAAGACAGAGCTTGTGCCAGGTGATAAGGGATTGGACGTATGCTGTGGAACGGGTGAAATGACCTATCAGCAGGCTGAGATTGTGGGGCCTTATGGTCAGGCCGTGGGTTTGGATTTTTCTAGTAATATGCTGCAGGCCGCTCGTGCGAAGCAAAAAGAGCATCCGGAATGCAATGTTCAGTTCGTTGAGGGGGATGCGCTGGCGCTGCCTTTTCCAGACGACAGTTTTGATGCTGCTACGAGTGGGTTTGCTTTACGCAATGTAAGTGATATTCCGCTTGCCATTCGTGAAATGGCCCGTGTGGTTGAAGTTGGTGGAAAAGTGGTATGTATAGATGTTTCTCGTCCAAGTTTTCCGCCGGCACGCGTGTTTTTTAACTTCTATTATTTCAAGGTGGTGCCGTGGCTTGGCAGTCACTTGGTGAGCCCGCAAACGATCTCCAACGGATTTCCAGCTTATACCTGGCTGGCTGAAAGTCTGCGTACGTTTCCGCCACGTCATGAAATTGCTCAGATGTTCCGGGATGCTGGACTGACGGCGGTTGAGGTGCGGCCTGTAGGATTTGGTGCTGCGACCATTTACAGTGGGATAAAAACCAGTGCAGATTATGATTTTCAGGCGCCAGCGCGTCAGTGTCCATTGAATAAAGTGAAAAAAGCAGCCGTTTGTGCACGCAATCTGCTTGCTAAGCTGACAAGCTTTATAAAAAAACGGATAGGGTAACTTTATTTTTATATTTTTGTAACGTTATGACAAAGATTTTCGTGTATGATAGACATATATGCTGTTGTCTATCGACAACGATTAGGAGGAATACGTATTGACGTGGGACATGGACTATAAAACGAGGGGCGAATATATTTCGGCTCTGGAAAAGGCCTTGGCTGGAAAAAACATTGTAGACGCTGATAAAATGGTAACGGATATAAAGAATTATTTTTTTAAACGTAATCGCCAATCGATTGGAGACACTGAAATCATTGCTACGTTACCAGATCCAGAAACATTGGCAGCCCAATACGAAGGAAAAGAGTACACCAATCCACGTGCATTGAAAAAAAGTGGAAACGCAGGTTTTTTTAAACGTTTTGGTATTTTTATTCTGACCTTTATCATGGTTGTTGTTGGCCTGGTTCTTTCTATTGCATTCTTTCTGATGCTGTTGGCGGGAATTCTGTCTTTGGTAGGTGCGCTCAGTATCTATATGGGTTGGATCGATATGTTGCCAGAACAGGTGTTGTCGGTTGTAGAGCTGATTCCATATCAAATCTTTGAAAATAATCCTATTGGGCTTGTTTCACTGGTTTCTTCTGGTATTTTCTTAATTTTATTATCAGGAACGGCGCTCAAGGCGTTGCGCCGTTTGCGGAAAAAATACCATACATGGACGTTGAAAAAAATCAGTGGCTGTTTCCGTCTGCCGGTTACGCTGGACGATGTGTACTCTAAGGCGTGGCGCATCTGTGTATATATCTTCTTGCCATTGTCTATGATTGTTGGTCTAGTCAGTATGATGATGATGATTTTAGGTGTTGATTTTACATTTTAAATTTGTAGCACTCACTTGTATGGTGAGTGCATTTTTTATTTGATGGATGCGTTGTCGAATTGTGTCAATTAATGGTATAATTTGAGTTGAGTTTTATGAGAAGAAAGGGCATTGTAGAAGTGTCCTGTAGGAGAATAGTATGGAGAAAGAAAAGATCGGCTCTTTGCGTGAGCTGGAGATTGGAGAATCCGCACAAGTTGTTTCAGTTGGCGGTGAAGATCAGTTACGTAAACATTTATTAGATATGGGGCTTATTCCCGGTACCTATGTAAAATTGGTAAAATTTGCACCGCTTGGTGATCCAATGCAATTGACTGTGCATGGGTATGAGTTGACACTGCGTCTGGCAGATGCAGAAAAAATCCAGGTTAAATCCATTGATCCAAGTTTGCTGCACACTCATGAGGCCAAACCTCGCACACCGTTTATCGAGCATCCTGGTTTGGGTGAAGGCGGAATTTATCACGATAAAGACAATGAAACGCCATTGCCGGATGATGAATTGTTGACGTTTGCACTTGCTGGAAACCAGAACTGTGGTAAAACAACGTTGTTTAACCAATTGACTGGGGCTAATCAGCATGTAGGTAATTTTCCAGGTGTTACGGTGGATCGCAAAGATGGGGTGATACGAGGGCACGAGAATACATTGGTGACCGATTTGCCGGGTATTTATTCCATGTCGCCGTACAGCAGTGAAGAACGTGTGACGCGGCGTTTTCTGTTGACCGATAAACCACGGGGCATCATTAATATTGTTGATGCGACCAACATTGAGCGCAATCTCTATTTGACTATGCAGCTGCTCGAACTAGGGATTCCGATGGTGGTTGCGCTGAACATGATGGATGAGGTCAATGAAAATGGCGGAACAATCCATGTGAATGCATTGGAAGAGCAACTGGGGGTACCGGTTGTACCGATTTCTGCGGCAAAAAATCAGGGGATTGAAGAACTGATTGATCATGCGATTCACGTAGCTAAATATCAGGAACGTCCGTTGCGTTCAGATTTTTGTAAAGACGATGAAAATGGTGGTGCAGTGCATCGCTGCATTCATGCCATCATGCATTTGATTGAAGACCATGCTGAAAAGGTTAGTATTCCGCCGCGTTTTGCTGCGACAAAGCTTATTGAGGGCGATGATATCATTGAAGGAGTACTTTGCCTGGAAGAAACTGAAAAGAATGTGATCGAGCATGTGATTCAGCAAATGGAAACAGAGCGTGGATTGGATCGTGCGGCAGCTATTGCTGACATGCGTTTTGATTTTATTTTAAATGTGTGCAGTGAAACGGTTGTAAAACCTCACGAGAGCAAGGAACATGCGCGTAGTCGCAAAGCGGATGAGATTTTGACGGGGCGTTGGACAGCGATTCCAACTTTTGTCGTAATTATGGGCGCCATTTTCTATCTAACTTTTAACGTTATAGGTGCTTGGTTGCAAGGTCTGTTGGAGATGGCTATAGGATGGCTGTCGAATGTGGTTGTCGGTTTTATGGAAACGGTTCATGTCAATGAAGTGCTCATATCTTTGGTGCGCGATGGGATTTTTGGTGGCGTCGGAACTGTATTGAGCTTCCTGCCAATTATTATTACGCTGTTTTTCTTCTTATCGCTGTTGGAAGACAGTGGGTATATGGCGCGCGTGGCCTTTGTAATGGACAAGCTGCTGCGCAAGATTGGTTTGTCAGGACGAAGTATTGTTCCTTTGCTGATCGGATTTGGCTGTTCGGTGCCGGCGATTATGGCAAGCCGTACACTGCCGTCAGAACGCGATCGAAAGATGACCATTCTTTTGACGCCGTTTATGAGCTGCAGTGCAAAGGTGCCGGTGTACGGGTTCTTTACGGCTGCTTTTTTTCCGCATAATGGCGGACTGGTCATGACACTGCTCTATTTCCTTGGCATTGTAGTGGGCATCCTGGTTGCGCTTCTGTTCCGCAAATCGCTCTTTGCAGGCGATGCCGTTCCGTTCGTCATGGAACTGCCAAATTATCGTATGCCATCGGCGAAAAGCGTTGGCATGTTGCTGTGGGACAAATCACGTGACTTTATTGAGCGTGCGTTTACGGTTATTTTCGTGGCTACGCTGATCATCTGGTTCCTTAATCAGTTTACGCCAACATTGAATGTTGCAGTGGATCCGCAAAACAGCATGTTGGCAGGGATTTCAGGTGTGATCGCACCACTTTTTGCTCCGTTGGGATTTGGCGACTGGCGCATTTGCGCAGCGTTGATCACTGGCTTCATGGCAAAGGAAAGCGTTGTATCGACACTGCTTGTGCTTTTTGGCAGTGAAACGGCGGTTCAGGCGTTGCTGACGCCACTGACAGCTGCCGCACTTTTGGTATTTTGCCTTTTGTATACACCATGTGCAGCGGCTGTAAGTGCGGTGCGCCGTGAACTTGGAACAAAGTGGATGTGCTATGTCATTGTGTTCCAGTGTGTGATTGCTTGGATCGTAGCTTTTATCGTAAAGCTGGCTTTAGGCATGTTGCTGTAAGTGGGAAAAATGAGAGATCAGAATCATCTGGTCTCTTTTTTATTTTATGATATGATGAGAGGAAGGAGGCGGTTGTGAGATGAAGCGTTTAGGAGTTGGACAATCTTTGCAGGATATTGTACATGAAAAGCCTATCGTCATTATTGAAATTGGCAGCATTCGCTGTTGTGCCTGTTCGGCAATCAGTCAGAAGTTGGAGGCGCATTTTAAAGAGGACGAGATGGTTGTTTGCTATAGCGTATCTTTGGAAGCACAGCCGGAGATTGCGGCTGACATGGGCATTTACAGTGCGCCGGCTGTTTTGGTGTATGTTGAAGGTCAGCTGACGATTCGTGAAGCTGGTGTTATGAGCGTGGAAGATATTTTTGCGCGCGTGGCACGTTATCGTGCATTGTTGGATGAGGCATAAAAGGACAGATAAAGTGAAAGCAGAAAAAAGATTGGAAGAATAGTCAATAGCTGTCGTTTATTATGGAAAATTAATACAAAAAAGACTCTTCGAAAGGGATTCGAAGAGTCTTTTTTGTATTAATTCATTTCGAAAATAAAGCGATCGCTGCGGTAAACAGTACGCGCCACTTCGACGATGGTTCCGCTTGGTTGGTCAATACATTTGCAGGTGAGCACCAGACAGGATGCATATCCCTGGAGATCAAGCAAAGCGCGTTCTTTTTTGCTTGGAGCTGAAACCGTGATTTGTATGTCGGTGGTTTTCAGGTTGTTGTAATTGTGAGTATGGAGATATTCGTAGATGGAGGTAATGCTTTTTCCATCTTCGGAAATTGTTGGAAAAAGATTTTGTGGCAGATAGCTGATATGAATGGCAGCAGGCTCGCCGTCAATGATGCGCAGACGACTAATCTTGTAAACGGGTTCTTCATAGTTGATATCAAGCATGTTGTGAATCAGTGATCCACCGCTGATTTCTTTACAACCAATGTTTTCGGTATGATAGTCCAACGACATGGCTGCCATTTTCTGTGAAAAACTTTCATCGTTCATGGCTAGTCGAATGCGTTTGCGTTTGCCGGAGAAGAAACTTCCATAGCCCTGCATAGAATAGATGTAGCCCATCTCTTTCAAGCGTTCGTACGCTTTGCGAATTTCTGACCGGGGCACTTGAAAACGAACAGCCATTTTATTTTCACTTGGCATTTTTTCATCTTTTACGTACTTGTTATGCTGGAATTCTTTGATCAGCACATCGACGATGGCTTCCCAGTTCCATTTTTTTGTCATAGAATCTCCCTTTTCTATTTCAGTATTTTCCGTATTGATTATAACAAAGGGAAAAGGGATGGAAAAGATGAAATCCGAGGTTTTACATAGGTTTAACATGGTTAAGTTGGCAACTTAAAATTTCCACGTTAATATGATGAACGTACTAAGGAGAAAGAAAAGAACGGAGGATTTCAGAAGAATGAACAGACGAGAATGGTCAGCAATACTGGCCGCTGCGTCGACGGATGATGTCAAACGCATCGCTCAGACGATTCAAGATCACTATGAAATAAAAATTTTAAAAGAACCGCAAAAGACCTTGGTGATGGTAAAGGTGCGAGAGTCGGTTCAAAAGTCGTTATTTTATCTCGGCGAAGTCTTGGCGACCGAATGTATGGTTGTTGTGGATGGGACAAAAGGTGCCAGTGTAATGGCCGGCGATGATTTTGAAAAGTGCATGGCAGCAGCAGTGATTGATGGTTTTCTTAACAAGCCAGAGGATGCAGGGAAACAAGCACTGATGGATGAAATTGCTGCGCTGGGAGAAGCACAACGTAAGGCGCGTGAAGTGCTCAATCGTGAGCTGCGCCGTTCGCAGGTGCATTTCAACGTGATGGGAGAATGAGCATGCAGGAAAAGTTAGAAACGGTTTATCAGTTTGACATGGTTCATGATGGGCAACATGTGTTTCGTGAATTGTTGCAGGCCATGGCCAATCCAGGACAGATTCGTGATATCAACAAAGAGGCATCTGCTTTTGCCGGGGATCAACGTGCCATGTTGGCACTTGGCTGCACGTTGTTGGATAACGAAGAAAAAATGTATATAGAAAAGAATCCGCGCCTTGCTGAAGCGCTGCACAGTTTGACATTGTGCCGTGAAAGCGCGCTGGAAGAGGCGGACTTTGTATTTCTATCTTCTGAAATGAATTTTGGATCCTTGGAGCAGGTGTTCCGTCATGTAAAACATGGAACGTATGCGGATCCGCATGATTCTGCAACCATCGTTCTTTTTACGAATGATATGGATGGCGATGAAGTAATGACTCTTCAGGGACCAGGCGTTGATGGCGAACGGTCATTGATGATTGCTTCCTACGTAAAGCAAGTGGTACAGTTGCTGAATCGTCAACAAATTGAATATCCGCTGGGAATCGATTTGGTTTTCTGTGATCCAAAGGGACAGCTTTTAGCTGTTCCACGTTTGATCAAAGCTGATGCTGAGGAGGTGCGATAATGGCATACGTTGCAGTGACAGGTGGTAAAGAAGCCATCGAACAGTCGTTGAATCTCTTGAAAATTTTCCGAGAAAGCGGAGAAGACATCAGCATCACCTGCATTAAAGAAAATATGGGATTATTGATCGATAAAATTATGAGTGAAGCGGGTTTTTATTCTCGTGAGTATGCTGCGCTGGCGCTCAAACAATGCGAAGGAAGCGTGGAAGAAGCCGTATTCTTGCTGCGTGCTTATCGTTCGACTTTGCCTCGTGATTATTATTCCACAACGGTGGACACTGGTGAGATGCGATTGATTCGACGCATTTCAGCAGCTTTTAAGGACATTCCTGGTGGGCAAATTTTAGGACCAACATATGATTATTCTCATCGTTTGTTGGATTTTTCTTTGATGGATGGAGAAACAGAGAAACCAGAGGTCTCAGTTACTGAAGCCGATGAGAATCTGGATGGCTCCGACATCTATTGTGGACGAGTGACCGATCTTTTGCGGGCTGAGGGCGTTATGGAAAAGGTTGAGCAGGACGACACAGAGCCATTTGATGTGACAAGTAATCTGTTGACCTTCCCTGCCCCACGCAGTGCTCGTTTGCAGACCTTTGCACGCAGCGATGCTGGTTTTCTTGGTGGTGTGGCATACAGTTCTATGAGAGGTTATGGAGCGGTTCATCCTACTGTTGCAGAATTGCGCTGTGGCTATCTTGAAGTATGTGTGCCGTATGCATTAAATGAGGAAGAAGAGCTTTGCATTGGTGAAATTCTTGTGACTGAAGTAGAAGCTCTGGTACCATCGCATACAGAAACGGATGATGATTTTGACCAGATGACCTTATCTGGTGGTTATGGGCTGATTTTTGGTCGCAACGAAAACAAAGCCATTGCTATGGCAATTGCTGATGCAAGCTTGGAAACGACAGGCGACAGTCCGTCTCAGGACGAAGAATTTGTGCTGACGCACGGTGATTGTCTGGAAATGAGTGGGTTTATTTCTCATCTAAAATTACCACATTATGTTACTTTCCAGTCAAGTTTGGACCGTGTCCGCGCAAAAGGAGGACAGCAATGATCGATCAAAAGCATTATAATTTTGCCTTTCTTGATGAAGGGTCAAAACGTGAGATTCGCCGCAGTATTTTAAAAGCGGTGGCTATTCCAGGCTATCAAGTTCCATTTGGGTCACGTGAGCTGCCAATTGGGCGTGGCTGGGGGACGGGTGGTATTCAGATCACCTTGTCCATCATTGGTAAGGAAGATGTGCTCAAAGTCATCGACCAGGGCAATGATGATAGTGTCAATGCGGTGAACATTAAGAAATTGGTGGGGGAATGCACCGATGTGGCAATAACCACCGATTCAGAAAAAGCGACCATTATTCAAAGCCGTCATCGTATTCCTGAAATACCAATGCGTAACGATCAGATTCTTGTGCTGCAGGTGCCAACGCCAGAGCCACTGCGTATTGTAGAACCTAAAGAATCTGTGACGAAGCAGATGCATGCTGAAGCAGAATACAGCGGCATGTGGCTCTCATTGTTTGAAGATTTGACACAATATGGAAAAATCAGTATCAGCTCTGAATATCCAACCATGGTGGAAGATCGTTATGTAATGAATCCAAGTCCGATTCCACGCTATGATAACTGGAAACTCAACGATAGTGATACCTTGTATCTGTTTGGGGCTGGTCGTGAAAAGAAAATTTACGCGGTGCCGCCGCACACCAAGGTTGTGTCCATGTGCTTTGACGACGTTCCATTTCAAACAGAAGATTTTTCTGGCAAACACTGTCGCTTGTGCGGAGCTACCGATGTGTATCTGGATGAGCTGGTGGATGAAACGACTGGTGAAAAGGTGTACGAGTGCAATGATTCTGGCTTTTGCCGGGCACGACGCGAACGTCAGCAGCGTGAGCGTATGAAGGAAGAAGGAGAGGCGTAAGATGGAGCAACCAATTCTCAGATTGGATCATTTGGTAGTGCGTTATGGTAAGACCTGTGAATATTGCAGAAATGGTGGAAAGCTGGAAAAAAACACCTGCCCACATTGTAAGACAGTTTGGGCCTGCAATGATGTTAGCATCCAATTATACGAAGGTGAAATTCTTGGAATTGTTGGTGAATCGGGATCAGGTAAATCGACCTTGATGAAAAGCTTATACTTCGATTTTCCAATTACGTCTGGAGCGGGGTATCTGCAAAGCTTTGCCAACGGCGAAGAGAACATCTTTACGCAGAGCCTGCAGCAGAAGAAGTACATTCGCGATCACATGATGGGCATGGTGTATCAGAATCCGATGTTGGGCTTGCGAATGGATTATTCCAGCGCGGGGAACATTGCTGAAAAACTTATCGCAGCTGGGTCTCGTGATTTTGCGGCAATGAATGATCGTGTCGCGGAATTGTTGGATGCTGTGGAGATTCTTCAGACACGAAAAAAAGAGCCGCCAAAGAATTTCAGTGGTGGCATGCAGCAGCGTGTACAGATATCTAAGGCGCTGGCAAATAACCCTTCAGTCTTACTGCTCGATGAAGTGACAACTGGATTGGACTTATCGGTTCAAGCGCGCGTGTTGGAATTGATTCGTACCATCCGTCAGGCGTTTAATATTTCTATTATGCTTGTTTCTCATGATTTAGCGGTTATTCGTATGTTGGCCGATCGCACCATAGTGATGCTTGACGGACGTATTATTGAACAAGGCCTGACGGATCAGATTTTGGATGACCCACAGGCGCCATACACCCAGCAGCTGGTGCATTCGCTGCTGTAAAAGGAGGAACGCATGTTGACAATATTAAGAAATGCAACCATTGTTTTGCCAAACGACGTGGTTGAAGGATATTCTCTCATCATTGACGGACAAACCATTAAAGCCATTTGCCCAGACGAAGAAGCTGGCGCTTATGAAGGTCGTGTGGTGGATGTTGCCGGAAAAATTGTTATGCCTGGCATGATCGATATTCATTCGGATATGATTGAAAACTTTATTCAACCACGCAGCACTGCCATTATGGACTTTGAAATGGGTCTGCGTGAAGCTGAGCGTGTGCTGGCAGAATGCGGCATTACGACCATGTTCCACTCCATCTCCATGTATCGCGATGGTACTTGGGATGTTAAAGAAATTCGTCAAGCACCTCAGGTGAAGAAACTGGCAGCGTTGGTGGATCGTTATCAGCATGGCAGACGCCTGATTCGCCATCGTTATCATTTGCGTTATGAGATCGATAATCTGGCTTGCTACGATGATGTCATGCAAATGATGGAGGCGGGCTATGTGGACCTCCTTTCCTTTATGGATCATACACCAGGACAGGGACAGTATAAGAACTTGGAGATTTACCGCAAGCACCAACCCAATGAAGGCAGAGATTTGTCGGAAGATGCTTTTGCTGCATTGGTTGAACAGGAAATGCATAAAGAAATGGTCTCTTTTGAAGATCTGCAGAAACTGGCGGACGTTGCTCATGCACATGGCATTGCCATTGCTAGTCATGATGACGATACGGTAGAAAAACTGGCAGTTAACCAGGAACTAGGAGTTAAAATCAGCGAATTCCCAATTACGCTTGAAGTGGCAAAAGAAGCTTGCAAGCAGGGGCTGATGACAGTGATGGGTGCACCAAACATTCTGCTTGGCGGTTCCCATTCAGGTAATCTTTCGGCATTGGATGCCATTCGTGAGGATGCGGCCAGTGTATTGGTTTCAGATTACTATCCTCAGGCCTTGTTGCATGCAATCTTTTGGCTTCATCGCGAAGCAGGACTGCCATTGTGGCAAGCCGCGCAGTATGTGACCATTAATCCGGCAGTCGCCGTTGGTATGGATGATCGCATTGGTTCTCTTGAAGTGGGAAAAGCTGCCGATTTGCTGGTGGTTGATGCCAGTGGAGCAATGCCGTTGCTGGAACAGGTATACGTTGCTGGTCGATGTATGCTTAATTACAGCTATCGTGATGAGGATTAAAAGGATACAGTAAACATGGAGAAAATATTAGAGATTAAAAATTTATCCAAGCAATTCTATTTGCATGAACAGCAACAGGAAATAAAAAGCTGTCATAATATTTCCTTTGATTTGGATAAAGGCGGTTTTATTGGGATTGTTGGTACGTCGGGTGCAGGAAAATCGACCATTCTTCGTTGCATATACCGCACTTATCTGGCAAGCAGTGGCAGTGTTTTATACGACTCTCTTTCCTATGGCAAGCTTGATTTGGTTACTGCTAGTGAACGTCAAATCATCCACTTGCGCAAGGTGGAAATCGGTTATGTCTCACAGTTTTTAACGATTCTGCCACGCACTACAGCCAAACAGCATGTAATTAATGGCGCGTTGGATGCAGGCTTTAGTTATGAGGAATCGGAACGTAAGGCAGAAGAAATGCTTCGCTATTTTAAGCTCAACGAAAGCCTTTGGGGAATCTATCCCAACACTTTTTCCGGCGGTGAAAAACTTCGCTTAAACTTGGCTCATGCCATGGTGAAAGCGCCACGTCTGTTGCTGTTGGATGAGCCAACTGCTTCGTTGGATAACAGCACCAAGATTCTTGTAAAAGAATTACTGCTGAAACTCAAAAATGAAGGGACCTCCATGATTGGGATTTTCCACGATTTGGAATTTATGGAAGGTTTGTGTGATCATGTTTATAACATTTCTGCTGGATCGTTCTTGAATAGTCAGGAGGCGAGGCAGGCATGAGGGCTGATCTGCACGTGCACACAGCTGTTTCAGATTGCAGCATGACGGCAGAAGCCATCATTGCTGAAGCGAAAACTCGCGGCATCACCCATCTTGCTTTTACGGATCATGATACAACAGAATGTGCCTGGGAAAACAAAAGCTTAGCAGAAGAAGCGGGGCTTTTGGCAGTAACTGGCGTGGAAATGTCTGCTTACGATTATGAAAATGGCAAAAAAATGCACATTCTAGGGTATGGCTACACACGCAGGGAACATATTGAAGCCATCGGCCAGGAGACATTGAGAAAACGCCATGCCAATTGTTTAAAGCAAATTGATATTCTTAACTCTTTAGGTTACAAAGTACCTATCGAGGAAATTCTCAAGCTGGCAGGACGTTGTATTTATAAGCAGCACATTCTTGACTATTTGCTGCAAAGTGGTCAAACCGAAGCCCTATTTGGCGACGTGTACCGACATATATTTAAGAATGGTGGACCTTGTGATTTTGACATCGCCTATCCGGCAGCAGAGGATGCCATTCGTGCCATCAAAGCAGATGGAGGTACAGCGGTGTTGGCCCATCCAGGCCAAATGAACAACTATGATGCTATTCCGCGGCTTATTGCCGTAGGTTTAGATGGCATAGAAGTTAATCATCCTTCACATACAGAGGAAGATAAGAAAAAAGCGACGGAATTTGCACGCCGAAACGGCTTGATCATGACCGGAGGCAGCGATTTTCATGGACGCTACGAAAAAACGGCGACGACACTTGGTGCTTTTCCAAGCCCTGAATCATGTCGCACTCTGTTTGAATGAGGATGGATCAGATATAACGACAGGATCATTGAAAGAAAAATGGAGGAAATGAAGAATGAACAAGAAATTAGTTGCTCTTGCGATGACCGCGATCCTTGCAATGGGGTCTTTGACCGGATGCGTAACCACTCAGGACGGTGCAGAATCCTCAGCAAGTGCTGAATCTGAAGAAGATAATGTTCTGAATGTGTATACGGCGCTGGAAGATGAGCAGGTTACTGATTATCTCGAAGAATTCAAAGAACTATATCCAGATGTAACGGTGAATGTAACTCGTGAATCCACCGGGGTTATTACTTCACGCTTGTTGGCTGAAAAAGATAATCCTGTGGCTGATGTTGTTTGGGGCCTCTCGGCAACCAGTCTCCTGCAGCTGAAACAAGAAGGAATGCTTGAACCGTATGCACCAGAAGGGGTTGACCGCATTCTGCCAGAATTTAAGGACACCGATGAAACGCCATCCTGGGTTGGGATCGACGCTTGGGAAACAGCATGGATTGTTAACAAGGAAGTGCTAAAAGAACACGGCATTGATGAAGTGCCAACGTCCTATCAGGATTTATTGGATCCAAAATATGAAGGACTTATTGCGATGTCAAACCCAGCGTCATCTGGCACTGGCCTTTTGACGGTGAACGGTATTCTTTCACTGTATGGTGAAGAAAAAGGCTGGAACTATCTCGATGAACTTGACAAGAATGTTGCTGTTTATATGCATTCTGGCAGTCAGCCAGCAAAAGAAACGGCCGCTGGCGAATATGGGATCGGTATTTCTTTCGGCTATCGCTGCCTGCAGTCTGCAGAAGAAGTTGGC
>CALAKO010000015.1 GCA_937922955.1 uncultured Peptococcaceae bacterium
TCCGTTAAGAGGCTTTGCTCTCAATGCCATTTGCACATCGTGATACACATGTCCAAATTCGCCCGCTTTGATCCGACCAATTGACACAACCATATCAACTTCCTTGGCGCCATGGGCAAAAGCATAAGCAACGGAAGCTGCCTTGATTTCAGCTGGCTCATAGCCATTTGGAAATCCGATAACCGTGCAAATAGGTACACCACCAGGAAAATGTTTAACCAGCGTTTCAACATAACATGGCTGAACGCACAATGACGCAACACCAGATCCCTGCGCGGCTTCCGCAAACGTTAAGACGTCTTTTTCTGTCGCAGCAGGATCCAAATTGGTATGATCAATCATTGCAATTATTTGTTGTGCATCCATTACATTTTCTCCAGCAAATCAATAATCATCTGATTAACCACACCAGGGTTGGCCTGACCTTTTGTTGCTTTCATTACCTGACCAACAAAAAATCCGAGCGCTTTCTTTTTGCCAGCCTTATAGTCAGCAACAGATTTTGGGTTGTTATCAATAATTTCCTGAATCATCGGTGCCAAAGAGTCAGAATCAGAAATTTGCTGCAACCCTTCATCTTTAACAATCTCAACCGGATCTCTGTTTTCGTCAAAGGCTTTCATAAAAACATCTTTTGCAATCTTATTGCTGATTTCTCCTGTCTTCACCAATTTCAAAAGGCCGGTGAGACGTTCTGGGGTAAAGCCGCTTTCTCCCAGAGATTTTCCGCTGGCATTCAACTTGGCCATCACATCACCAATCAACCAGTTCACAATCATCTGAGGTTCGTCAAGCAGAGCCTTCGCCGCATCATAAAAGTCTGCCAGTGCGACCTCTTGGGTAATAATTGCCGCTTCCTTTGCACCGATACCATCAGCAAGCAAGCGAGCGCGACGAGCGCGTGGCAGCTCTGGAAGCGCTTCTTTCATTCCCTGAATCCATTCATCAGTAAGAACGATAGGTGGCAGATCTGGTTCAGGGAAATAGCGATATTCATCGGCTTCTTCTTTACTGCGGAGAGAGAAGGTCATCCCCTGTGCGTCATCCCAGGTACGGGTTTCCAGCTTCACTTTTTCCCCATCCTCAAGCAATTCAGTCTGACGTTCAATTTCATATTCAATGGCACGTTCAACAGCACGGAAAGAATTCAAGTTTTTGATTTCAGCACGTGTTCCGAATTTCTCTTCTCCAACAGGACGCAGAGAAATATTAACATCACATCGCAAAGAACCTTCTTCCATCTTTGCATCGGAAACACCTGTATAAACGATGATTGCACGCAATTCTTCCAGATAAGCACGCGCATCTGCTGCACTGCGCATATCCGGTTCGCTGACGATTTCAATCAGCGGCACCCCTGCACGGTTATAATCGGCCAGCGAAGAATTTGAAGTGGTGATGGTCGCCCCTTGGTGAACGAGCTTCCCTGCATCTTCTTCCATATGGATACGTGTCAAACCAATCTTTTTATCTTCACCATCTACGGTAATTTCAACATAGCCATGTTCTGCGATTGGCAAGTCAAACTGAGAAATCTGATAAGCTTTGGTCAAATCCGGATAGAAATAATTCTTTCGGTCAAATTTACTGAATTTTGCAATCGTGCAATTTGTTGCCAAACCGGCTTTAACGGCATACTCCAATACTTTTTTATTCAATACTGGCAATGTACCTGGAAGCCCTAAACATACCGGGCAAACATGCGTATTTGGTGCGCCCCCGAAAGCCGTAGAGCAATTGCAGAATATTTTTGTATCAGTTTTTAATTCAACATGGACTTCAAGCCCGATGACAGGTTCGTATCTCATTATTCAGCCTCCTTCGCACCTTGTTCTACTGCATAAGCCACCTGCAATAAAAAGGCTTCGTCGAATGGTTTGCCAATGAACTGGATTCCAATTGGCATGTCATTTTCATCTTTACCATATGGTACAGAAATGGCCGGAAGGCCAGCAAGATTGGATGTAACTGTGCAGATATCCTGCTTATATGTGGTGACAGCGTCGTATTCTACGCCGATTTTTGGCGCAGTAACAACGGAGGCTGGCGTAAGCAGACAATCATATTTTTCAAAAGCCCGTTTGAAGTCATCCTGAATCAAATGACGCACTTTTAATGCTTTGAGATAGTATGCATCATAATAACCGGCACTCAATGCATAGGTGCCGAGCATAATGCGACGTTTGACTTCATCACCAAAGCCTTCTTTACGCGTTTTTTTGAACATGGAAATCATGTCATCCGCCTGTTCACGCAAACCATAACGCACCCCGTCATATCGTGCCAGATTAGAACTTGCTTCTGCTGGCGCAATAAGATAATAGGTTGGAATAGCATAATTTGTGGTAGGCAGAGAACATTCTTCAACTATGGCTCCCTGCTCTTCAAGATAGGTACGCACTTTCTGGATCTGTTCTTTGATCGCTGGCGCAACCCCATCACCCATGTATTCCACAGGAACGCCAATTTTAATCCCTTTAATATCATTTCCAATCAAACGGGTGAAATCTTCATATACAACATCAGCAGACGTGGAATCACGGTGGTCATAGCCAGAAATAACATTCATGACCAAGCCGGCATCCTGAACATCATTAACAAGAGGACCAATTTGGTCGAGAGAAGATGCGAACGCAATCAAGCCATAACGAGATACTGCACCATAAGTTGGTTTCAATCCAACAATACCACAAAATGCAGCTGGCTGACGAATGGAGCCACCAGTGTCACTTCCGAGTGCATAAACAGCTTCACCAGCCGCAACAGCAGCTGCCGAACCACCGCTTGAGCCACCAGGTACACACTCTGGATTTACCGGGTTTTTTGTTGGTCCAAAAAAAGAGGTTTCAGTAGTTGAACCCATGGCGAACTCATCCATATTGGTTTTCCCAACAATAACAGCGCCTGCAGCGGTTAATTTCTCGACAACAGCAGCATCATATTGTGGGACAAAGTTTTCCAGCATATGCGACGCACAAGTGGTGCGCAAACCTTCTGTGCAAATGTTATCTTTCACAGCTACAGGAATGCCTTCGAGCATACCAATGGTTTCACCACGTTTTATCTTTGCATCTACCGCATCGGCTTGAGCAAATGCCGCTTCTTTATTCAATGTAATATAAGCATTGATGTCCGCTTCTGCTTCAACCTTTTCAAAATATGCTTCAACGAGCGCACGTGCGGTAATTTCTTGATTAACAAGACGATCATGCCATTCATGAATGGTCATCAGTTTATCTGACAAAATGATTCACTCCTTTAGACAATCTTTGGAACCTGGAACATATTTTCATTTTCGCTCGGTGCATTGGAAAGCACTTTCTCAACCCCCATACTTTCATGCACATCGTCCTGGCGAAATACATTCTGAATATCCATCACGTGATTCAGTGGGGTCACATCGGTGGTATCAATTTCGCTCAGACTATCCATCATATCAATAATTGAACCTAATTGTTCAAACTGCTTTTCCAGCTCTTCTTCACTGAACTCCAAGCGACTCAAATGCGCAACGCGCTCAACAGCTTCTTTTGTAAGCATTTTATTCTCCTTTCAACAACGCCAATAATTTCTCTTCTGTAATGACTGGAATATTTAATGATACAGCTTTCTCATATTTTGAGCCAGGTTTTTCCCCGGCAACGACATAACTTGTTTTTTTACTCACGCTTCCGGTCACCTTTCCGCCATGAGCTTCTATCATCGATTTCATATCATCTCTGGAATAGGTAGGCAAGGTGCCTGTTAAAACAAATGTTTGACCAGCAACCGTTTGCGGAATATCGCTTACAGATTCATGGCGCTGCATATTAACCCCCAACGAAGCCAATACTTTAATCTGAGATTGATTTCGTGAATTGGCAAAAAAGCCAACAATTTCATGTGCAATCAAGGCGCCAATCTGATCAATCGTTTGCAGCGTCTCCACATCAGCAGCCATTAAAGCTTCTATACTAGAAAAATGCCGTTCCAGAATCTTACTTGTTTCCAACCCAACCAACGGTATTCCCAAGCCATAAAGGAAGCGATAAAAATCAGAAGACTTGGATGCTTCGATGGCAGACAATAAATTATTTGCTTTTGTTTCTGCAAACCGTTCCAAAGCCAGCAATCGTTCCATCGTTAAACGATACAAGTCAGGCAGTTCTTTAACCAGCCCTGCTGCATACAACTGATTCACAATTTCCGGTCCTAACCCAGCAATGTCCATTGCATCTTTGCTGGCAAAATGAGCAATTTTTGCCCGAACCTGCGCTGGGCAAGCCATCGCATTCATGCAACGGATGGCGGCTTCTCCTTCAACTTGCACAAGATCACTGCCACATTCGGGACATGTCATCGGAAAAATGTAGGGTACTGACTCTGCCATTCGTTGTTCTTTTACAACATGATCAATTTCTGGAATGACATCACCGGCTTTCTGAACAACCACCGTATCGCCAATTCGAATGTCTTTCTCTTCAATAAAAGCGCGATTATGCAGGGTAGCACGCCGGATGGTCGAACCAGCAACAAAAACCGGCTCCAGCTCACCAACAGGTGTTGCAACTCCAGTTCGCCCAATCTGCAAGGTAATGTCATGCAGCTTTGTCGTCTTTTGCTCTGGTGGGAATTTATACGCAATCGCCCAGCGCGGAGATTTTGCACGCATGCCCAACTGTTTTTGCAATGCAAAGTCTGTGAGCTTTATGACCATGCCATCAATTTCAAAAGGCAATTCCTGGCGTTTTTCATTCCACATCATGCAATAATCGTACGCATCCTCAATGGTGGAACAAATTTTATTTTGAATCGGCGGTAAATGTAATGATTGGATAAAGGAAATGGCTTCATCTTGACTGGTTAAACCACAAGCTTCATCGTTCATCACAGTATAAAAAAGGCCGCTAAGGCTGCGCTTCGCCGTAATCTGAGGATCTAATTGCCGCAAAGATCCAGCAGCAGCATTGCGCGGATTTGCAAATAATGGTTCACCTAATGCATCTCGTTCTTCATTGAGCTGTTCGAATGCTTTTTTGGGCATATATATTTCACCGCGAACAGCCACATCCCCAGAATACGGAATAGACAACGGCACGGCTCGAATCGTGCGCACATTGCTTGTTACATCTTCACCATCGTTGCCATCGCCTCGCGTTGCTGCTGTCTGCAGCAGACCATTATGGTAGTAAAGTGCAATCGATAAGCCATCAATTTTAAATTCAACCGAATAACGAATGCGACTTGCCGGAATCTCTTTTCTTAAACTCTGATCAAATGCTTGCAGCTCCTCCAAGGAAAAAGCGTTCGCCAAGCTTTGCAACGGCACAGGATGGTGATAGGAACGAAATCCTTCTTTTACCGCCCCACCTACACGCTGTGTTGGCGAATCAACCGCAATTTCATTTGGATGCTCCCGTTCAAAAGACTGCAAGGCCCGATAACGTTCGTCATAGGCTGCATCACTTAATTCGGGGCTGTCCAACACATAATATAAATACTCATGGTAGCGGATATCCTCGATCATTTTTTGATATCGTTGCTTTTCTTCTGCGGTCATTGACACCTCACCACCTTTCATCTAATGACTACAAACTATTCTTAATTATAATAGAAATACCCACTTTTGCGCAAGATATTTACACCAGAACCGCACACAGTCGCCCCCAGCGAATGGCCAATAATAACAAAACATCCTGCCTTCAAATGAGCTTCCATTCATTCCAAAACAGGATGTTTTCTTTTGCACACTATATCAAGCTAATGATAAATTCTTTTATCTCCGCCTTACTCCAAATGACAGGAACCGGATAAACAGGATTTGCTTCCTTATCGATCCATACAACCATCTGATCTATATCGGCTTTTTGTATCATTGTTGGGTACTCGGGGATGTCCATTGCATCTTTCATATACTCAATCCAACGAATGAAGGCATTTGCTTTTTCGGCCTTTGAAGCTGTCATTTCTGTCAGCCCACACACATCACTAAGCTCTGCCAAGCGCTCGTGTACCGCCGAACCATACGCACGTAAAACATGCGGCAGCAAAATGGCCATGGCCAAACCATGCGGCACCAAATAAATGCCCCCAAGAGTATGGCCTATTGCATGAACATAACCCACACACCCTCTAGTAAAGGCTCTGCCTGCATAAAAAGCGGCCTGCTGCATATTTTGCCGCGCCGTAATATTGGTGCCATCCTGATAAGCCTTGTACAGGTTATCATATATCAATTTGACAGCTTTTCGGCACATTTCATTTTCCAGTTCACTGTTATAGAGATGATTCGTATATGCCTCCACGGCATGGCACAATGCATCCAATCCTGTGGTTGCAGTTGTACGCGGCGGCAGTCCTACCGTTAGTTCAGGATCCAACACCGCATATCTTGGCAGCAAGCTAATATCGTTGATCGACGCTTTATGATGCGTTTCATCTTCCGTAATAACCGCTGCAATGGTTGTTTCGGAACCTGTGCCTGCGGTTGTTGGTACTGCAAAAATGGTCGGAATTGGTCGCAGCACACGCAGCATCCCTTGCAATTCTCTTACAGATTTTTTCGGACGTGCTACACGAGCACCAATCGCCTTTGCACAGTCTATGGGCGCACCACCGCCAAAAGCAATCATGCATTCACATTGAAAAGACATATACAAGGCCAAGCCTTCTTCAACATTGAGGTCCGTTGGATTTGCAGAAATATCTCGATAGATTACATATTGCAATTTGGCTGCATCCATCTCTGCCAGCATTTCATCCAACAGATGCAAGCGCATCAAATTTTCGTCAGTGATGACCAAGACTCTATGATAACCCTTTTTCCTCACCCACATAGGCAATCTTTTGACAGCACCAACGCCCTGCAATACTTTCGGCTGTCGCCACGGAAGTAAAGATATCCCTATTTTCAAGCCATGCTGCGCCACTCTATATACACCTTTTCTAACCGTTTTGCGCGTTTTCATTGTGTCATCACCTTCCCATCACAAATTATCAGTAAAAGCAATCATCGTTCCAAGTCAAAAATCAACACTTTGTTTTTCAACGCTCACGTATATTCAAAAAAACATCTGCGTATGTACAAATCAATAATCGAAAAAAGCGGATACACCGACCGGTGCATCCGCTTTTTGATTAGCGATGGATTTCTTTGATACGAGCAGCTTTGCCGTAACGATCGCGCATGTAATAAAGTTTTGCACGACGTACTTTCCCTTGACGTACAACCTTGATGCTTGCAACGCGTGGGGAATGAATAGGGAAAATTCTTTCACTGGTTACGCCATAAGCAGTACGACGAACAGTGAAGGTTTCAGTCAAGCCTTTGCCAACACGCTTAATGACAACGCCTTCGTATGCCTGTAAACGTTCTCTGTTCCCTTCGACGACCTTTACTTCGATGCGAACAGTGTCGCCAGGACGAAATTCAGGAACGTCTTGCTTCATTTGTGCTTCTTCAATTTGCTTAATGATATCCATTTGCCTTTCTCCTTTCATCTGTACAGATGTTCATAACTGCATTATGCAGACATCGGACCATCCTGATGTATTATAAACCTGGCCGAGGCCATTAAAAAAGACATTGCACAAGCAATGTCTACGACGCAGATGGGTCTCGAACCCACGACCTCCAGCGTGACAGGCTGGCGCTCTAACCAACTGAGCTACTGCGCCAATGGACAATGACGGGCTCGAACCGCCGACCCTCTGCTTGTAAGGCAGACGCTCTCCCAACTGAGCTAATTGTCCAAAGTTCACAATACTATTTAATTGTGATGACCAGTACGGGATTCGAACCCGTGAATGTCAGCGTGAAAGGCTGATGAGTTAAGCCGCTTCTCCAACTGGCCAT
>CALAKO010000016.1 GCA_937922955.1 uncultured Peptococcaceae bacterium
GAATCACAGTAAAATACCATTGGATAATTTTTAAGTTGCTTTAATGGAAAAAACTGTTGCTCTTTCAAATCATTTTTCTTTGAACAAAATACCTTCATTGGTTCACGTAATAGTTCAATGTGTTCGTATCCGTCAGGTAAATTTGAAGGATACTCTAAATGTTGTAAAGAAAAATCAAGCTCTTGGCATTCCATGGCTTTTTTTATTTGATCTGTATTACAGTAAATTTCATTGATAGATACATCAAGATATTTATTTTGGAAGGTTGATAGAATAATACTTAAATGTGCCATTAATCCATAACAAGCAGCCATCGAGTATCCTGGATTTTTGTTGATAAACAAACTTTTAAATTTTTTTATTTCCTTTAAAGCATCGTTTGCCGCTTTATATGCTTTTTCTCCATCTGAGGTCAAGATTACTCCTGATTTCGATCTTAAAAATAAGGTCGTTCCCAATTCCTCTTCAAGCATTTTTATTTCTCGACTAATACACTGTTGAGAAATATGGAGAAGTTTCGCTGATAATGTCATTGATTTACAATCTGCTGTTGTGACAAAATATTGTATACTTTCGATGCGCATAGATATCACTTCTTTTTCTTATACTAAAATTTTATTTACAACGATACGTTGTATTAAACCCAATTCTCTTAATGATATAAGTGTTTTTGTTTAAATGTATAAACTGTTATTATTTCTATTGAAGAGATCTTTTAAAAAAGATTTTCTTAAATAAGATTTTTTAGGAGGAATATTATGAAAATGGGAACGTCTAAAAATAAAGTCCTTGTTCTAGGCGTCGATGGTATGGATCCAAGATTAACTAGAAAATTTGTTGATGCTGGCGTAATGCCTAATGTAAAAAAATATATTGAATCCGGATCTTGCCGACAAGATCTGGCAATGCTCGGTGCTCAACCAACTGTCACACCTCCAATGTGGACTACACTTGCTACTGGTGCTTATCCTATGACTCATGGTATTACTGAATTCTATGCCCAGTCCGAAGAAAAGCCAGATACAATCGTTTATAATTTAGATTCGGCAAAATGCGAAGCTGAACAAATCTGGAACTGTTTTGCTGAAAGTGGTAAGAAGACTCTTGTTTGGCACTGGCCTGGTGCCGCATGGCCACCATCTTCTGATAGTGAAAATTTGTATGTAGTAGATGGAAGTAGTCCAGGTACTGTAAACATGTCTCGTGCACAAGTTGACAGCGAATTCATACTTGGTGCAAGTGAAGAAATTTCTTCAGTAACTTTTATTCGAGATGCACAAGATGGTGCTGTTGAAGCATGTGTTATTACTGACTTAGAAGCACAACAAGGCGAAAACGAATATGATTTGTCTGAAACGTTTGGAAGTTTTGAAAAACGACAGATTATTATGGACTTGACGGAAGGGCAGGTTAATTCCTCTATTAATACTCCGTTAAACGTCGTTCAGTCTCCTATCAAACCAGCTCATAACTGGGTAAATGCACCTGAAGATGCAAAAGAATTTACATTGCTTTTAAGTAAAGGATTAATTAGACGACCTTGCTTAATTTTAAAAAATGATACGGGAGTTTATGATCGCATTGCTATCTATAAATCAAAAAAAGATTCCGAACCATTAGCGATTGTATCTGGCAATACACTTTATCGTGATTATGTTGATGAAGCAATAAAAAATGATGAACGTTATCCGAAATGTAATCGTGATGTTGAGATTATGAATTTATCTCCGGATGGTAGCAAACTTCGTCTTTTTATATCTCCGGCAATGAATAGCGAGTTTGATGGTTTATTTTCTCCAAAAACGCTTTACAAGGAAATCTGTGATAATATTGGATGTCCTCCTCCAAGCTTTATGCTTGATGGGACAAATGAAGAACTTGTCAGAATCATGTTAGAAGGATGGGATCATGTAGCAGACTGGCAAGCAGATAGCATTCTCCATCTGATCGAAGCTCACAATTTAGACGCTGTATTTTCTCATTATCATAACATTGATTTACAACAGCATAAACTCATTGACTTCTTATCTGATAGAGGCATTAATAAACTTCCAATTTCATTTTATGAAAAAGCCATTGAAAATGTCTACAAACAAACAGATAATTACCTCGGCAAATTCTTACATTTACTTGATGATGGTTGGTCAATCATCATTTGTTCTGACCACGGTCTGGTTGGTTCTAAATATCTCCCACCAGAAATCGGGGATATGTATGGTGTAAATATCGGTTTAATGGAAAAACTCGGTTACACGGTTATGAAAAAAGATGCTGATGGAAATAAGCTTCCAGAAATTGATTGGTCTAAAACCAAAGCTTTTGCTACTCAGGCAACAAGTATCTATATCAATTTAAAAGGACGTTGGGATACCGGTATCGTTGATGAATCTGAAAAGTATGAATTAGAAGAGCAGATTATGACTGATCTATACGGCTATAAGGACCCTAAAACAGGAAAACGCGTTATCGCTATGGCTCTTCGCAATAAGGATGCTGTTTTGTTGGGTATTGGTGGTCCTAAAGCAGGAGACATTATTTTCTGGACTGCAGAAGGATACAATTATCCTCATGCTGATGCTCTGTCCACTGCGTATGGTGAATGTGACACTTCTGTTTCTCCAATTTTTATTGCTGCTGGTAAAGGAATTAAAGAGAATTTTATAACAACAAGATACATTCGTGAAGTAGATGTTGCACCAACCGCCGCTGTTCTGGGTGGCGTAAATATGCCTGAACAATGCGAAGGTGCACCTGTATATCAGATTCTCTCAGAAAAACTATAAGTAATTTTCCATTCTGATAGATAATCCAAAGATTATCTATCAGAATGATATTTTACGTTTTTTATATTTTTTGAAAATTAGGAGAGATATTTTATGAATAAAAAACTCATCCACTACATAATAACAGCATTATTAATTTTTGGCTTTGGTTTTCTGCCTCCATTCGATCCAATAACTCCATTTGGCATGAAAATTCTAGGAAGTTTTCTGGGGGTTATTTATGGTTGGACCGCAATTGGTATGATCTGGCCTAGTTTAATGGCTCTAATCAGTGTTGGTCTGACAATTGGGATGCCAAAGCTATTATCCATCAGTTTTGGCGATACTGTTGTAACAATGCTTATAATGCTATTTATTTTAATAGCTTTACTAAATGAACTACATATCACAGAAATCATTGCAAATTATTTTGTTACAAATAGACTGGTCCAGGGTCGCCCATGGACGCTCATTTTCCTTTTTTTCCTCGGAGTATACGTTTGCACCATCATACATCCTTTTGTTTCTATTGTTTTATTTGCTTCATTTCTAAAATCTTTATGTAAACAATTAGATATAAAACCTCATACTGCATTACCAACATCTATGATGATAGGATTTGCTTATGTAGCAATGCTTGGGCAAATAATGTTTCCCTTCCTCTCAACGGGTATTCTTTTATCATCTTCTTTTGAAGCAATGAACAATGGTAAACCTTTTTCTTATTTATCATATATTATGTATATGATCCCAATGAGTATCGTTTTAATACTGTTTTTTGTATTGATTATGCGATTTATTCTTAGAATCGATGTCAGCAGTCTAAAAAATGTAACATCAGACATGATTGGAGAAAAGAAAAAAATGACTCGTGATCAACGTATTGCATTTTTTGGTTTCTTGATTACGATTATTTGTATTCCTCTTGGAAGTATTTTACCAAAGAGTTGGCCGATCACTCAATTTTTGTCCCAACTTTCAATGTTTGGTATTGTTACCCTTGCTGTTTGTATTCTTATGATCTTTGTAAATAAAGAAAAAAAATCATTACTTGATTTTAGTAAAATGGCTTCTTCAGGTTTACTATGGGATGTAATTTTAATGTTAGCCTATATTATGCCAATTTCAAATCTTTTATCATCAGAAGAAACTGGTATTACGGCTTTTTTAAAGCAAATTTTAGCGCCTCTAATGAGCCTTTCTCCAATTGTATTCATTTTACTTACACTTATATTTTCCGTTGTCGTAACAAATTTTGCTAATAATGCTGTTATTGTTATCGTACTTATGCCGGTGGTTATAGCATTTTCCAATCAAATTGGATTAAATCCAGCTTGCTTAATGGTTGTTCTATTTCTTGCAACTCAACTCGCACTTGCAACACCAGGTGGATCTCCTATGACTGGATTATGTTTTGCTTACAATGATCTTGTCACCCCTTCAATGATGATGAAATATTCTCTAAAGTTCATTCCGTTAATGTTTTTAGTTACACTCTTAATTGGTCTACCTTACGCATTATTAATTTTCTAGTTGCATTCCCTAATTAATAATTAGTCGACAGTAGTGGTAGTTTTTTCTATCCATAATTATGCTAGGGTACCAATTAAATTTCAAAAAAATGGATGCTATCTGTTAAATACAGTATAGCATTCATTTTTTTTTACCTGAAATTATACAATTAATATGAGATTAATGATTTTACAGTTATATTGATGTTTCTCATTGTGCATACATTTTAATTAGGGAGATTTTTTGAAGCAGAATGCTGCATACTGCGCTAATAATGCGAAGATTCGTTCATTACGCAAATCGTTAGTTTTTTTCAAGTTGATTTGGCGAATATTGTAGGAGTAAGAACGGATTTATTTACAATACAGAACTTCCGCGCATCTCCCTTATCTTGTAACATTCCGGCGAATTGTTGAAGTACTACATGTTCAATTGAAGAAAAGTATGATATCTTTGATATGAATGTATAATTTAATAGAACATCGATGAGGTGCTTGCTAGTGACGATGCGGCCGACTAAGCTTAGTCAATATAATGTATGATCAATCTTATTGCGAAAAGTGATATAGTGTGCAAAAAAACACTTAACATCGAAGACGCTTTGATCATTTATCCATCATAATTTAAAGGTTTTTTACTTAAGATTTTTTAAAATACATCGTTAACTGAGTTGTGTTTAATCGATATATTGCATAGGCTCCTTGAAACCTCACCCTACTATACTACACAATGTTGATGGCCTCCTATATTGTATTGGCAATGCAAAGAGCGGGGTTAAAGGCGGCTTTTTATTAGTATGTGTTAGCATTTTTCAAAAGAATCAGTTTCGATCCATTCATTATATATCCCGCCTTGATATGTGATTTAGATATCTGGTACATAACTTAGCATAGCACATAAATGGAATTAATTATAGCCATTTGCACAAAAAAGCCCGTCAGCGACGGGCTTTTTTATAGGGGAAAGTAGAAAGAGGAAAGTGTCTGGGCTTAGAAAAGGCCAAAGACAATTTTTGCAAAGTTGTAGCCAATGAAGGTGTAAAGCACCCACCCGGCGAGCAGCATTGGCAGCGCACAGGTTTCGATTTGCTTGAAGGTGATTTTGTCCTTCTGGCCGTGGAGCATGGCGGCGTATGGGGAACCGGCAGGGGTAGCACCGGTGACGAATACGACCATGCAAATGCTCATGCAGACCGCGATCATTGGTACGTTTGGATACATGTCGGAGAAGGCCAGAGCAACAGGAATCAGGATGCTGGCCATCCCAGCGTTGTTGGCAAAGTTGGCCGTGATGATGGCGACGAGCAGGAGAATACCGACGAACACGACGCTTGGTTTGTTGCCGAGGATTGGGGTCATGGTTTGAACGATGAATTCTTTCAAGCCGGTCTGAGGCTGAGCCACCGAGTTGCAGACGTAAACGGCGGCTGCAACGATGAAGATGATGTCCCAGGAGACGGAGGTCTTGGCAATGGCACGCCAGTTCAGCATTGGCTGTCCGTCAAAGCGCAGGATCATTAGCACGATGATGCAGACAGCCAGTGCGCCGATGGTGCCATAGGCGCTGAGCATCTGAGTGATGGCCCATGCTTTTGGCATGAAGCTTGGGGCCAGAGCCATGATGATGAAGAGCAGGCAGGCCAGAAGGGTGGCTTTCTGCTGAATGTTCATTGGTGGCAGTGGGGTCTTGGTGAATTGTTCTGGCGTGACGTTGCTCATTTTGCTGATGTCTGGACGCAGAATGAACTTCACAAAGAGCAGGAAGAGCACCATCATAATGATTGAGAAGCTCAGGTTGTAGATGATGTAGCCTGCGTAGCTCACAGGAATAGAGGACGCGCTGGTGAATACACCGGTGATAACCAGCGCTGCGCCTTTGAATGGGAACATTGGCTGACCAAGCGCAGCGGCAAAGTAGATGCCGAAGGTGGCGATCCAATAGATTTTGTCTTTGGATGTGTAGCCGAAGGTGCCTAAAGCTTCAAAGGTCAGTGGCCAGAGAATGAGCAGCGCAGCAACAGGGATGGTAAAGCCGGCAATAAAGTAGGAGCAGAAAAATAAAATGAAGAGGAACACATAAGGGCGGCCGGTGATGATTTTTCTGGAGAGAAAGAAACGGGCCAGATATTTGGTGCAGCCAGCGTGTTCAACAGCGCCGAACAATACCATGCTCAGGATGACGGTGATGACGATGTCGCCGCCAATGGCATTGAGGAAAACGCTCTTGACGGCGTTGTAGCCGGTCACGTCTTCGCCGAGGAAACCAGAGTAAAGGGCGAACAGCATCAGCCCCAAAATACTAGGCCAGATGTTGTCGATGGTGGACCAGAGATACACCATGCCAAGCAGAATACCAGCCACCCACATCCCGGTTTCAGTGATTGGGGCGAATGGTCCCAGCTGAGGGAAGCCAATCATGATTAAGAGACCGATGACTACATGAACCCAGTAGGTTGGCTTGGTTTTTGAAACTTTTTTCGTTTCCGAACTCATAATGAACACCTCGATTTTTATTCAATGAGCAATCATTTAAAATAGAATAATAAAATAATTTCCTTGTTTTTCACTATTTGTTTAGTATCAATGATAAAAAAGGGGTGCAGCAGCGCACTGTGGGTGCTGGCGTGCGTGCTGCACGATGGATGAAAACAGGTTTATCGTTTGATGCGGTCGCGATAAGCCAGAACCGGCTCGCCATTTTCAAGATGGATGGTCTGGAACTTGTTGTTCAGCAGAGGATTGGTGAACGTGTAGTCGGAGCGGCGAGAGAGACCGCGGCTTTCTTTGCGGTTTTGGCAGCTGAGGATGGCAGCCATGCCAAGGTCGATGAGGTCCATGACTTCCAGTGCGCGCATCAGTTCATGGGAATTGGCTGCTGTTAATTCTGCGGTGGCGTATTTCTTGAGATCACCCAGGTATTTGTAGCCGGCGCGCATCAGTGATTCGGAGCGTGGGCTTTTGACGCTAAGGTATTTGTCCATGATCTGGTTGAGGGTGGAGTTGACTTCGAGCCAGCTTGCGCCCACTTCGCGGTTCATGACGTCGGCAATCCAAGCGGATTTTTCTGCAATGACTGGCAGATCGTCGATGTCCGCCAGGCTCTGATCCTGACTATAAGCGGCAGCGCTTTCGCCAGCAATCATGCCAATGACAGCGGCACCGGTGACAAAGCCGTTGATGCTGCCCACCATATCGCCGGCAGCGAAGAGCCCTGGCAGGCTGGTTGCGCCGTTTTCATCGATATCGGCGCCGCGGCCGACAAAGTTGGCTTCGTAGGTGCTGAACTCAACCATTTGATGCTTCAAATCCAAACCCTTCTGATCCAGGTATTCGTTGATGGAAGAAATCCCTTCGGACACGAAGGCCACACGCTGATAAGCAAGGTCGTCGTCGGAGAGAACGGAGCAGTTCATATAGACTGGGCCGCTGCCGTCTTTGATTTTATCGGTGAAGACGCTTGGCCAAACGTCCGAGGTGACGTCGCCCTGAGCGCGGGTTGGTTTGATATCAAATGGGCCAATTGGCTGGCCGTTGATGTCGGTCAAAAGCCCCATCCAGGTGCCCTTGCCGCCGCGCTGGAACATGGCAGGGCCAGCATGAACAACCGGCACATCGAGGTTAACCAGTCTGGCGCCTGCACGATAAGCGATGGCAGCACCAGCGCCGTTGGATGGGCAGAGCGCAGCATCACAAAGGAACGCTGGATTGAGGTTTGGATACATGCGGGCAGCCCCGCCGGTGGTCATAACGATGCTCTTTGCCTGGAAGAGAACCAGTTCTGGCTGGTCGTATTGGGTGGAAATCCCAATGGCGCCAACGGCTTTGCCGTCCTTGACAAGCAGCTCGGTGATGGTGACGTGGTTGACAATCTCGGCGCCAACTTTGCGAGCGTGCTTGGTCAGGCATTCTTTCTGATTGTGGCCGTCGTATTTGAGGTGATAGTTTGGACGCCCTGGCATCGTGTGGCCTTCAAAATTCCATTTGCCTGTTGGGCGCATGTTGATGCCGTAGGATTCCCATTTTTGCACCACTTCAAAGGAACGTTTCAGCATTTTCGTGAAGATGTTGACGTCCTGATTTGGGCCAACGAGGGTTTCCAGGCATTCACGAATCGCTCCCTGGAAATCTTCGCCGTGGGCTTCTGGAATGTAGCACATGAAGTGGTCGTTGCCAGTGGCGCCGCAGCCGGAATGACGGGTGTTGGCTTTTTCAACGATGGTGACTTTTGCACCTTGTTCGCTGGCGGCGATGCCTGCCTGCATCCCGCCAACGCCGCCGCCAATGACGAGCACATCGGTCTGGATTGGTTCTTTTCTGATCTTGAGTTCCATTATTGTTCTCCCCCTTCTACGGTTGGCACATCCATCACAAACATCATGTGGGACAGTGGATAACGCATCGTGATGGCGTCCTGAGGACAATCCATGACACATGCCCGGCAATGCCAGCATTCATTTGGATAACGAACAAGGATGTCGTGAGGTTCCGTTTCAGTCTTTTTGAACACATCCATGCAGCAGCTTTCAACGCAGGTGCCGCATTTGATACATTTATTTCTATCGATCACAGGAGGCATAACGCCACACCTCTTTCATTTGATTTTTTGTCTTGCAAGATCTTTTACATGTCTTATTATAAAGTATAGCTTATGGAATGTATAATATTTGCTTTTTAACGAGGGTGTAAGCCTGAAACTTACGCTAAGTGAGATCATTAAATAAAACCAAACACCCACTTCTGTCAAAACTGTCACATTCTCGACAGAGGCTGGTCATCTTACTGTGTTATGATGGGTGTAATGAAGGAGAAAGCCCAAGGAATAACAGAGGAGGTTGTGAGATGAATATCCTGGAAACGGTTGATTTATGTAAGTATTACGGCAGCGGTGCGACACAGGTGCGCGCGTTGGATGGCGTGTCGATGAGCGTGGCCAGCGGCGAGTTTGTGGCGATTGTGGGAACGTCGGGCAGCGGCAAGTCGACGCTGCTGCACATGCTGGGCGGGCTGGATCGGCCAACGTCGGGCTCGGTGACGGTGGATGGTCAGGAGCTGTTCAAGCTCTCCGACGAAGCGCTGACGATTTTTCGCCGCCGCAAGATCGGCTTTGTGTTTCAGGCCTACAACCTGGTGCCGGTGCTGAGCGTGTACGAAAACATCGTGCTGCCGCTGCAGCTGGATGGGCGCAAGGTGGACCAGAATTATGTGCATGAAATCATTGCCACGCTGGGGCTGTCGGAAAAGCTCACGAGCCTGCCGAATCAGCTCTCCGGTGGACAACAGCAGCGCGTGGCGATTGCCCGCGCTCTGGCGGCGAAGCCAGCGATCATTCTCGCCGACGAGCCGACGGGCAACCTGGACAGCAAAACCAGCCAGGATGTGCTGGGGCTGATCAAGGTGACGAGTCAAAAATACGCGCAGACCACGGTGATGATCACCCACAACGAAGAGATCGCCCAGATGGCGGACCGCATTGTTCGCATCGAAGATGGGCGCATCGTGTCGGCGTGAGGGGGTGGCGAGCATGAAGGTATCCAATCGCAAATGCGTGCGGCGGCTGAGCCGACGCAGCCTGGCGGCCAACCGCACACGCAACATTGTCGCCATTGTGGCCATCGCTTTGACGGCGATGCTCTTTACCTCGCTGTTCACCATTGCGTTTTCGATCAACGAAGGCTTTCAGCAGGCGAACTTTCGCCAGGTGGGCGGTTATAGCCACGGTGGGTTCAAGTATCTGACCGAGGAGCAGTACAACGAACTCAAGGACGATCCGCTGATTGCCGAGCATGGGCTGCGGCGTTTTCTGGGCATGCCGCGAGAGGTGCCGTTCAACAAATCCCATGTTGAAATTGGCTACAGCGATGCCAACGAAGCCAAGTGGACCTATTGCACACCGGTTGAAGGGCGGCTGCCGCAGGAAGGCACCAATGAAGCCGCCACCGACACCCATGTGCTGGAGCTGCTTGGCGTGGAACCGAAGCTGGGCACAACCTTCACCGTGACCTTTGATGTGGCTGGTCACGAAACGACCCAGACCTTCACCCTTTGTGGCTGGTGGGACTACGACGAAGCCATTGTCGCCAATCACATTCTGGTGCCGGAAAGCCGTGTGGACGCTGTGCTTGAAGAAGTGGGCGTGACGTTGCCGGCGGCCGATGACATGACGGGCAGCTGGAACCTGGATGTCATGCTGGAGTCTGGCGCGCGCTACATTGAGGCCGACCTGAATCAAATCCTCAACAACCATGGCTATGAAAGCGAGGAACAGAGCGATGACGCCAGTGCCATCAAAACGGGCGTGAACTGGGGCTACACCGGGGCGCAGATGACAGAGAATCTGGATCCGACGACGACGGCAGCCGTTGTTGTTGTGCTGGTGCTGATTCTCTTGACGGGCTACCTGATCATCTACAACGTGTTTCAGATTTCGGTGGCTGGCGACGTGCGCTTCTACGGGCTTTTGAAAACCATTGGCACCACACCGCGGCAGCTGCGGCGCATGATTCGCCAGCAGGCTCTCTTTTTGTCGATCATAGGCATTCGGCTGGTGCTGGGTTGGCTGTTGGGCAAGGTGCTTTTGCCAGTCATTGTGTCACAGCTTGATGGCGTGGTGCTGACGACGTCGGTTAGTCCTTGGCTGTTTATAGGCTCGGCGCTCTTTGCTTTAGTGACCATTTTCATCTCGTGCCTGCGGCCGGGGCGCATGGCTGGGCGCGTGTCGCCGGTGGAAGCGCTGCGTTACACCGAGGGGAGCGGCCGCAGCAAAGGCAGCCGCAAAAAAGAAAACGTGTCGCTGTTTTCCATGGCTTGGGCCAATCTTGGCCGCAGCCGCGGCAAAACCATTGTCACGATTCTCTCGCTGGCTTTGGCGGTGGTGCTGCTGACCGTGACCATTACGCTTGTGCGTGGTTTTGATATGGAAAAATACGTGAGTCTGAAAATGGATACTGATTTTCAGATTGCCGATGCGGGTTATTTTCAAACTGGTGGTGCTGCGTTTAACGATGAAGAAGCCATGCCGGAAGAAGTCATTGAAGCGGTCAACGCTCAGGGTAGCATCACCGAGGGTGGGGCCGTTTATGGGGATATATCGGCCACATTGGAATGTGTCACGGAAGACTGGTACCGTCAGGGAAGAAGCAATTTTTATTCTGAAGAAGAACTGGACAATATGCTGAACTACGAAGCACGAACGTCGGAAGGCTTGATTTATGACCGTGCGCAGCTGTACGGCATGGAGGACTTTCCGCTTAGCCAGCTGACGGTGTACGAAGGCGACATTGATTCCCTGCGGGAGCCGGGCAGCAAAAACATTGCTGCCGTGTATTCGGAGGACGACTATGGGGCGCTGATTCCCGACTCTCATTGGGCGAAGCTCGGCGATCAGGTGACGATCTATTACGTAGACAGCTTTGAATATGTGGACCCAGTCACGGGAGAGGTCTATGCGTCTCTTGAGGAGGTTTCTGAAAGCAAAAGAAACACTATGATTCATAAACCGATTTCCTATCGGACGATCACCTACACGGTGACGGCGGTGGTGGCGGTGCCATCGTCGCTGAGCTATCGCTACTATGGCAGCGATGAATTCATTCTGAACGCCGACACGTTTAAGCAGGATACTGGCACCGATTGTATCATGTATTACGCCTTCAACACCGATGATGGCGACACCGCTGCTATGGAAGATTTTCTTGCAGACTATACGAGCAACGTCAATCCAACCTACGACTATGAAAGCAAAAGCACCTACATCGAGCAGTTTAAAGGCATGCGCAACATGTTTGTCATGACTGGCGGGGCGCTGAGCCTGATTGTGGCGCTGGTTGGCGTGCTGAATTTCTTCAACGCGATTCTTACTGGCATCACCACGCGGCGGCGGGAATTTGCCATGCTGCAGTCCATCGGTATGACGACCAAGCAGCTACAGCGCATGCTGATGATCGAGGGTTTGCTTTACACCATGGGCGCGCTGCTTTTGGCATTGGTGTTGACGCTGCTCATGGCGCCGGTGATGAGCCAGGCCGTGACGAACCTCTTCTGGTTCTTTAGCTTCAAGCCAACGTATTGGCCAATTTTGGCAATGCTGCCAATCTTTGTCGTTATTGGCACGGTGCTGCCGCTGCTCAGCGGCCGAGCCATGAGCCGCCATTCGATCGTCGATCGTTTGCGGCAGGAATAAAAACGAACGTGCGTCTCGTGTGAGGCGCACGTTTTTGTTATAATAGAGGCAAACAGCAAGGAGGGAGCCTATGGAACGCATTTTACTGGTGGAAGACGACGACGCGTTGGCCCATGGCATTGCATTGGCCTTGAGTGCTGGAGAACGGGAGATCGTCACGGCCGAGTCGGCAGCAGCGGCGCGCCTGCGTCGAGCCGAGAGGGCGTTTCAGCTGATTATCCTGGATGTGAATTTGCCGGATGGCAGCGGGCTGGAGCTGCTGCGCGAGTGGCGTGCGCAGGGCGATGCGGTGCCGGTGATTCTGCTCACGGCCAACGATCTAGAAATGGACGAGGTCATCGGGCTGGAAGCCGGCGCCAACGACTACAT
>CALAKO010000017.1 GCA_937922955.1 uncultured Peptococcaceae bacterium
GTATTCAGGAATGTCACGCAGCATGTTTTTGAGACGGCCATAGCCATAATTTCGGCTGGAGATGTGGTTGTCAGCCAATAGCTGCGCAATGTCATTGATGGGATGAGTCCCGTAATTGACTTTCTTACAGAGGAAGCGGTAGAGCTCCTCTTTTTGTTCGGTAGATATCATAAAATGTTCCTTTCAGATGTGGGCATCGCTTGTTGAATAATGCCGCCGCCAAGAACGTGGTCTCCGTCGTATAATACCACACTTTGCCCGGGGGTGATGGCTCGGACCGGTGTATCAAAATGAACGATGAGCCGATCCCCGGCAAGCTGCCAGGAACCTGGTGTGCCACGGTCGCGGGAACGGATTTTGATTTGTCCCTGGCCGGAGGATGCGGCGTTGCTCAAAAGGTTGACTTGATGAGCGACGAGCCCGCTGTGGAATAAGTCCTCGTTCTTTCCGACGCAGACAGTGTTGGCGCTGCAATCAGTGGCAGTGACGTAGGCCGGATAACCGAGCGCTAATCCCAGTCCGCGCCGTTGGCCAATGGTGTAGCGCCAGGCGCCGTTATGACTGCCTAAAATTTGGCCTTCGTTGTTGATGAAGTGTCCGGCTCCAGGTAGGCGATCCGGACAAAAATCCTGTAGAAATGCTGCGTAGTCGTCATCGGGAATAAAGCAGATTTCCTGGGATTCTTTTTTGCTGGCTGTTAAGAGTCCGCATTTCGCGGCTATTTCTCTCGTTTCTTCCTTATGATAATCGCCAAGCGGGCAGAGGATGTGTGGAAGAATGTCTTTGGAAATGCCCCAAAGAAAATAGGACTGGTCCTTGATGGGATCTACAGCACGTGTCAGCTGAGGACCGCTGACATCATGGAGTACGCGGACATAGTGGCCAGTGGCCAGCGTGTCGCAGCCCAGGCGCTGCGCTTCCTGCCAAAGCAGGCCGAATTTGATCGTGGCATTGCAGCGAACACAGGGATTAGGGGTTTGGCTGTTTAGATAGGCTTCAGCAAATGGCTGCATGACTTCTTTTGAAAAGGCTTCGCGGGCATCGAGAATGTGGAATTCAATGCCGAAGTGATCGGCTACTGCACGAGCGTCATCGGCCGCTTGATGATCGCGGCTGCTTTTTGGGGTTAGAAGCATGTGAACGCCCACCACTTCGTGGCCGGCTTTTTGAAGAAGATGCACGGTGACAGAGCTGTCAACGCCACCACTGAGGCCAAGGGCAACTTTACTCATGAGGAAATCCTTTCTTGCGGACGGTAACGGTATCGTCTTCGAAATAATACTGCGTACCGACCATGGTATCTGGCAGATACTGTTGTTCTACCTGATGCATTGGGAAATTATGTGGATATTTGTAACCAACGCCGTAGCCGAGATCTTTCGATCCGGCGTAGTGGCTGTCACGCAGATGCTTCGGAACAGCGCCGTTTTTGCCATGGCGAACGTCTTCGAGAGCGCGCTCAATGCCCATGTAAGCGCAGTTGCTCTTTGGCGCCGTTGCCATATATACAACGGCCTGGCCAAGAATGATGCGTCCTTCAGGCATGCCGACAAACTGCAGCGCATTGGCGGCACTTTGTGCAATTACTAGCGCTTGTGGGTCAGCCATGCCAATGTCTTCGCAGGAAAGAATGACAATGCGGCGAGCGATAAAGAGCGGGTCCTCGCCAGCATCCAGCATACGCGCTAGATAATAAAGAGCGGCATCGGGATCGCTGCCGCGCATGCTTTTAATAAATGCAGAAATAATATCATAATGTTCGTCGCCGGTGCCATCGTAACTAATAGCTGGCCGCTGGATGGATTCTTCGGCGACTGCGAGATCCACGTGAATGGTCCCATTTTCATCCGCTGGGCTGGAGAGTACGGACAGCTCAAGAGCGTTTAAGGCCATTCGTGCATCGCCTTGAGAAAAATTAGCGAAATGCGCCAAGGCATCGTCCGAGATATCAACATGGTAGGTGCCGAGGCCGCGTTCACGGTCGGTCAATGCACGGCGCAGTAAAGTAATAATATCTGTTTTGCTTAACGGCTGCAACTGAAAAATCAATGAACGCGATAATAATGCGCGATTAATACTAAAATAAGGATTTTGCGTGGTTGCGCCAATGAGAATAATGGTACCGTTTTCTACCGATGGCAGCAAACCGTCCTGCTGTGCTTTGTTGAAACGATGCACTTCATCAATAAATAGAATGGTTTGGCGGCCGTAAAGTTGTTGTTCTTCCTCAGCTTTCTTGATCAACTTGCGCAGCTCTGGCAACCCTTCTGTAACCGCGTTCAAACGTGCAAATGGGCGTTTGGTGACCTTCGCAATGACAGAAGCTAAGGTAGTTTTTCCGCAGCCGGCACTGCCCCAAAGAATTATGGAGGAGAGTCGGTTGGTTTCAATGGCGCGTCGCAGCAGTTTGCCTTTTCCGATCAGCACCTCCTGGCCCACAATTTCATCCAGATTTTGTGGACGCATACGGTCTGCCAGCGGTGCGTGTGAATGGGCCGCTGAACTGGCGGCGGAGAATAAATTCATTTGCTCAGACATGAAAAAACACTTCCCTGTGAAATAAACGCTGCATTAATCAAGATCAGCAACAAGTTTCTTCAAATACGCTGTGAGTGCAGGGCCGATGTCCTGGCGTTTAAGTCCAAACTCGATGTTGGCTTCAATAAAGCCAAGTTGGTCGCCAACGTCGTAGCGGCGGCCGCTGAACACGCAGGCGTTCATGGTTTCTTGTTTGGCCAGGGTGTTGAGAGCATCAGTGAGTTGGATTTCATTGCCTTTGCCAGGGGCGGTGTTGTCGAGGACATCAAAGAGTGCCGGTGTGATAATGTAGCGACCGAGAATGGCGAGGTTGCTTGGCGCTTCTTCGGCGGATGGTTTTTCTACCAGGCTGGCGATTGAACAACGTCCATTGTTTGGCGCTTCCGCTGGGGCAACAATGCCGTATTTGTGAATGGCTTCGTTGGCTACGGGCTGAACACCGATGACAGAGGTACCGGTGCTTTCGTATACGTTGATGAGTTGAGCCAAAGCTGGCGGTTCGGCGGCAACGACATCGTCACCCAACAGGACAGCGATGGCTTCGCTGTTTGCAAAATCTCGTGCCAGTGAGACGGCGTGTCCAAGTCCACGTGCTTCTTCTTGGACGACATAACTGAGCTTGACGATGTTTGGAATGTTGGCGATGCGTTCTTGCAGGGCGTCTTTTCCATGCTCGTGCAGAAAGGCATCAAGCTCAGGCGCTGGCGAAAAGTGATCGTGAATAGCCTGCTTTTTATCACTGACAATAAGCAACACTTCTTCGATGCCGCTGGCAGCGGCTTCTTCTAAAATGATTTGTAAGGTTGGAACGTCGACGATTGGCAGCAGTTCTTTAGGCACAGCTTTGGTAACAGGTAAAAAACGGGTGCCAAGTCCTGCAGCAGGGATGACGGCTTTTCTAATTTTGTTCATGATTGCCCTCCGGTGAAATCGTAATAATGATGCTATTATATCACTTGGTTTTTGCCGGTGTAAAGCTATCTGTACGCTTGCTGCCTGTGGAATGGCATGGTAGAATGAAAAGAGTTTGAGCGGAGGTGATGGCATGATGCGTCTCAGCAACTGGCGGCGAAATGTCGTGCGCCGTTTTCGTGCATGGCGGAGACAATCAACACGAACGGAAAATGCGCTGGAGTCCTTTCATTGGCGGGCATTGGCAGACTGGCTGCGAAACTTCTTTTTTTATGGTGTCTTATCGGTGCTTGTTGGTGTTTGTGTAGGGGCTGTGACAGCTGTGTTTGGACACGGCTTGTTGTTTTTGAATGAATGGCGCGGGGAACATCTATTTTGGGTAGTGCCTTTTTTGGGCCTTGCTGGGCTTGTGATTATGTCCGTCAACATGCGTTGGGGCGGACGTGCGCAACGTGGCATGGGTTTGGTTTTCGATGTTGGTCACGGACGGGAAACGTCGATACCGTTACGGATGGTTCCAATGACCATTTTTTCGACCTGGATGACACATCTTTTTGGCGGCAGTGCTGGTCGCGAAGGGGTGGCGGTACAGATTGGCGCAACGTTGTCGATGCAGATTGCACGCATTGCGCCTGCCGATCTGCATCGGCAGATCATTCTTGCAAGCGGCATGGCGGCTGGTTTTGCAGGACTTTTTGGAACACCGATTGCGGCCACGTTTTTTGCGTTGGAGGTATTGGTGGTTGGCTCTATTTATTACGAAGCCCTTGCGCCTGCATTGATCGCTGCATACAGCGCTTCATTCACAGCGAGGATGCTGGGGCTTTCTGCGATGGCAATGCCTATTGGTTGGGTACCGGAGTTGAACAGCCGATTAATTGGCGTGTCTCTTTTGGCAGGCATTGTTTTCGGTGTAGTCGGGTGGACATTCTCGTGGCTGCTGAATCATTTGCGTATTTATTTTGCCATTCTGATTGATGATCCGCGTTTGAGAATATTCATCATTGGCTGTCTTCTGGCTGTTGTGTTTATGTTGGCTTGGGATGGCCGTTATTCAGGGCTTAGCGATGAGCTGTTTAACAATGCTTTTGTTGGCGGCGATATTCATTGGTACGACTGGTTGTTGAAAATGACGCTGACAGCGGTGACGTTGGCTGCAGGTTTTCAGGGCGGGGAATTGACGCCGCTGTTTGTCATCGGCGCAACATTAGGCTCTTTCCTTGCGCTAATGTTTGGCCTGCCGGTGGCGCTGTTTGCAGCTATGGGAAGCGTGGCGGTATTTGGCGCTGCCACAAAAACAATGTTTGCGCCCCTGTTTATCGGTGTTGAGGTATTTGGGGCACAAGGCATGCCGTATTTTGTGCTGGTGGCGATTGTGGCGTTTTTAGTCAGCGGACACTATGGCATCTATACGAAGCAGAAGTTTTTGCGGGAAGAATCGAGAATGGATGATCGTTTGTTGAAATAATCCTAGGCAACAGAGAGAAAATTTGCTACTATAACTATTGGTACGAAACCATCAAGCGATTTTGTCGCTTTCGATAAATTGATTAGAGGAAAGAGGAAGATCAAACATGAGTAAAGTTCTTGTATTTGGGCACGCTAATCCGGATACGGATTCCATTGCCAGTGCTATTAGCTATGCGTATTTACTGAATCAGACCGGTCACGAAGCAACCGCTTATGCTTTAGGTGCACCAGCTGAAGAAACCCAGTTTGCGTTGGAATATTTTGGTGTCGCTGCTCCACAAGTCATTGAAAAGGCTGCAGATGTGGCTGATGCAGATACTGTTTTGGCCTTGGTTGACCACAACGAAGCGCAGCAGTCCTTAGCAGACCGTGGTGATTATCGCATTTGGAGCGTAGTGGATCACCATCGCATTGCAAACTTTGAAACTGCGGAACCACTCAATTACCGTGGTGAAGCGGTTGGCTGCACCAGCACCATTCTCTATAAGATGTATAATGAACAGGGCGTGGAAATTCCTAAAGAAATGGCTGGCCTGATGCTTTCTGCTGTCATCAGCGATACGTTGTTGATGAAATCTCCAACTTGTACCTCTGAAGATGAAGCGGCCATCATCGCTTTGGCTGCATTGGCTGGTGTAGACTACAACAGCTATGGCCTGGATCTTTTGAAAGCGGGTACCAACCTTAGCGCAAAAACATGCGACGAATTGCTGAATTTGGATGCAAAAAGCTTCCCAATGGGCAGCTCTACCGTTCGCATTGCACAGGTGAACACCGTTGATGTCAACGATGTGCTCGCACGCAAAGCTGAACTGGAAGAACTCATGCAGAAAACCGGCGAAGCGGAAGGCTATGACCTCTTTGTACTGCTCATCACCAACATTCTTGATAGCAATTCCACTGCACTTGTTACTGGTGCAGAAACAGCCAAGGTGGAAAGTGCCTTCGGTGTTGCAGTGGCTGATGGTTTAGCAGAACTGGCAGGCGTGGTATCAAGAAAGAAACAGGTTGTGCCACCACTCACCAAAGCTTTTGAAGGTTAATGAACGAAGAAGAGACTGCTTGGCAGTCTCTTTTTTCAAAAGGAGTTTTTTAGATGAAAACATTGGATGTAAAAAAAATTACAGAAGCCATCCGTCATTATGCGGTTGAGGTTAACACCAATTTACCGCAGGATGTTGAACAGGCGCTTCTGGAAGGAAAAGAAAAGGAAGAATCTCCATTTGGCATCTATTGCTTCGATCAGATTTTGGCTAATGCCCGTTTGGCGCGTGACGAACACCAGGCCATGTGTCAGGATACCGGCACCATGGTGGTCTATTTGAATGTTGGACAAGATTTGCACCTGGTGGGTGGAGACGTCACGGAAGCCGTCAACGAAGGGGTGCGTCTCGGTTATGATGAAGGATATCTGCGCCGCAGCATGGTAGAAGAACCGGTGTTTGAGCGTGTGAATACCGGCGACAACACGCCGGCGGTGATTCATTACAATATTGTGCCTGGTGATCAATGCGAGATCATCTTAATGCCAAAAGGTGGCGGAGCGGAAAACATGGGGGCTCTTGGTATGCTGAAGCCAACGGCTGGAAAACAAGGTGTGATTGACTTTGTTGTTGATGCCGTGTCTAAGGCAGGTGGCAATCCATGCCCGCCGATTATCGTGGGTGTCGGCATTGGCGGGACTATGGAAAAAGCTACAGCTATTGCGAAGGAAGCGCTCATGCGGCCAATCGGATCCAAACATCCGGATGATCGCTATGCTGATCTAGAAGCAGAGATTCTGGAACGTGTGAATGCGCTCGGCATTGGACCTCAGGGTCTAGGCGGACGAGTCACGGCGCTGGCGGTGCATGTGAATACCTATCCATGTCATATTGCGTCCTTGCCAGTGGCAGTGAACATCAATTGCCATGCTGCGCGTCATACTAGCATTGTCCTGGACGGAGAGGAGGCATAACTATGGAAAAACATATTCAGGTGCCATTTAAGGCGGACGAGCTGGCAGAGTTACGTGCTGGCGATACAGTTATGTTGTCTGGCGTGATCTATACCTCTCGCGATAAAGCGCATAAGCGCATGGTGGAAACGTTGGACAAAGGCGAAGCGCTCCCGGTCGATTGGCAGGGGCAGCTCATTTATTATGCTGGTCCAACACCGGCAAAGCCAGGACAGGCCATAGGGTCTATTGGGCCAACCACATCCAGCCGCATGGATGCGTTTGCACCACGTTTAATGGATGAAGCTGGGCTTCAAGGAATGCTTGGCAAGGGCCCGCGCAGTCAAGCTGTCATTGATGCGATTGCCCGAAATGGTGCCGTATACATGGTTGCTATTGGTGGAACAGGTGCTGCCATTTCGAAGAGCGTAAAGAAGGCAGAAGTTGTTGCTTATGACGACTTGGGCACAGAAGCTATTCGACGCTTGGAAGTTGAAAATCTGGCAGCCATTGTGGCGATTGATGCAAAGGGCGGCAACCTTTTTGAAACCGGTCGCGCGCAATATGCACGCGAAATATAAGATCTCTATAATATTCTATTAAAATGAGTTAATGATATTTCGAGAAAAACAATCATTAATTTATTGAAAGACGAAGGTGTCTTATGTAAAGACGCTTTCGTCTTTTTTGTGTTCAAAGTTTTTTTGTTGGAATGCACGAAGAGATATTTTGAAAAAATAACGGAGTAAAGAAACGGAGTCTGAACA
>CALAKO010000018.1 GCA_937922955.1 uncultured Peptococcaceae bacterium
TGAGAAAACCCTATTTTGGCAAAAATGCCAAGATAGGGTTTATCTACAGTCTGAGCCTTCGTCAAACAGACGAAGGCTTTGAGCGGAACACGTTAATGAATGTTACCTATATTAATAAAATGCAGCAGGTTGTCCGCTGCCAGCTGCTGCACGGCGGCTGGCCGACTGCCGCGCAGGGCGGCGATGTCGGCGGCAATGCGCGCCAGGGCCTGAAGGTAGTCGACGCGCTCCTCGCCGCTGGCCCAGCGCACGGCGTCAATGCCATCGGTTTCAATGAGCAGGCGATCGTCGGGCGTTTGCGCCGCCACGGCGGCCACGGCCGGGTCCAGGCTCGGAAAAGGGCCGACGCTCATGTAGCAGCCCAGGGCCAGGTAGTCGTCGAGGTGGTCGCGGCAGGAATACCAGTGCACGTGGTAGGTGTTGGGGTAGTGACGAATCATCGCCAGCACCTCTCCCTCCTGACCTTTGGTATGGAGCACCACCGGACGCTGCCGCTCGCAGGCAAAGGCAAGCTGACGCTCAAAAAGCTGGCGCTGCAGGGCTGGGTCGCTGCTGCACCAAACGCTGTCGAGGCCGATTTCGCCAATGACAGTGGCCTGTTCCAGCCAGGGCCGCATGGTGTCCCAGCTGTCGACGGCGACGTACCAGGGATGAATGCCGCAGGAGGTGTGCACATAATCGAAGCGTTCGGCAAGCGCCGCGGCGCAGCGGCATTCCTCAGGCGCGGCGCAGCTGAACACGGTGCGCACCGGTGCGTCAGCCAACAGACGCTCGGCAAAATCGGAAAGATGGCTGTGGGCGTCACTGAGCATGGTGGTTGGCCTCCCTCAGCAGCTTGTAGATGTCGGTGCGGAGCGCGCCCTGGGCGTAGAGCCATTCGCGGCTGCGCGGCTGCTCGGTGAGAACGATTTCTTTTTTGATGGACGCTGGCCGACCATTGAGGATGAGAATTTTGTCGGACAGGTAAATGGCTTCGTCGATGTCGTGGGTCACAAGCAGGGTGGTTTTGCCGAGCTGGCTGCGCATGGTGGCGAGCCAGTCCTGCATGTCGCTGCGAGTGATGACGTCGAGAGCGCCAAAGGGCTCATCCAGAAGCAGGATGTCGGCGTGGCAGAGCGCAGTGCGCAAGAAGGCCGCGCGCTGGCGCATGCCGCCGGAAAGCTCGTCGGGGTAGGCGTTTTCATAGCCTTGAAGGCCAAAGACCGGAAACAGGGCGCGGGCTTTTTCCTGCGCCTGGGCTTTCTGCTTGTGGATGGTGCCGTAGAGACAAACGTTGTCCATGATGGTTTTCCACGGCAGGAGCAGGTCTTCCTGTGGCATGTAGGCGAAGTGTTCACCAGGCTGGCTCAGAGGCTGGTCGTCCACGGTGACGCTGCCGCTCTCCGGCGCAACGACACCGGCGAGAATGTTGAGAATGGTGCTTTTGCCGCAGCCGCTGGGGCCGAGAATGCTGACGAACTCGCCTTCCTCGACACCAAAGGAAACGTTCGAGAGAATGGGCTGGCCGTCAAAGGAGGCCGACAGCCCGTCGATGTGTAGCTTCATGGTTTTCACCTGATCTCTGTGTTACGCCTGAATGAACTGGTTGGTGTACTGATCGCTGGCTGGAATGCTTTTTTCGATGAGACCGTTTTCAAGCATGAATTCGGTGTAGCCATCCCAAACGCTGTCTTTCATGACGCCCCAGGATTCGGCATCCTTGGCGTATTCCTGAGAGAGGTATTCCTGGCTCTTTTTCAGGAAGTCAAGGTCGTATTCCGGCACATAGGTGGACAGGATTTCTGCGGATTCGTCTGGATTGTCGATGGCGTATTCATAGCCTTTCTTCACAGCGTTGATGAAGGCCTGAACGGTTTCCGGGTCGTTTTCGATCATGTCGTTGTTGGTGATGATGAGCGGGGTGTAATAGTCGAGGCGTTCATCGAGGGAGTTGAGCGGAATGTAGTTGAAGCTCATGCCTTCCATTTCAGCCTGGGTGAGCGCCCAGCCTTTGAATTCCCAGATGAGGTCGATGCCATTGTTGAGCTGAGCCACGCCGCTGCCATCGGCACCCACCATGGTGAGGGTGGATGGGTCGGCACCGGCAGCGTTCATAACGGCCTTGATGACGGCTTCTTCACTTGGGGACTGCCAGCCAGCGTAGGTCTTGCCTTCAAAGTCGGCTGGGGATTCGATGCCGGAATCTTCCAGGGCCGCAAAGCCGGAGGTGTTGTGCTGAATGATGGTGGCAATGGCTTTGATTGGCATTGGTTCTTCAGCAGCGAGGGCGTAGGTCACGTCTTCCTGGTAGCTGACACCGAACTGCCCTTTGCCAGCAGCCACGAGAGCAGCGGAGGTGTTGTTGTCGCCTGGCTCGATGATGTTGACCTTGAGGCCTTCTTCTTCAAAGTAGCCTTTTTCCTGAGCCACATAGATGCCGGTGTGGTTGGTGTTTGGTACATAGTCTAAAACGAGGGTGACTTCTTTGAGGCCGCTTTCATCGGCAGCACTCGTGGCGCTCGTGGTGTCGCCGCCGCTTTGGCAGCCAGTGATGCCCAGTACAAGGGCACCGATGAGGGCGATGGATAATAATTTTTTCATTGTTCTTCTCTCCTTTGTTTTTGTTTGCTATGGGGACAAAGCCAGTGTTTGGCGAGGCTGACGCAGCCGTTCAAAAGCAGGCTGATGATGACGACGACCACGACGGTGGCAAAGACTTTGTCGAGCATGTAGCCGTTTTTGACGCGCAGCATGTAGTAGCCAAGGCCGGCGGACGAGGAAATCCACTCGCCGACGATGGCCCCGCCGACGCAATAGGTGGCGGCAACTTTGAGGCCGGAAAACAGGCTTGGCGCGGCGGCAGGAATTTTGACCATGGTGTAAATCTGCCGCGTGGACGCCTGAAAGCTTTTCAGCAGGTTGATCTGTTTTTGACTGACCTGCGCCAAACCGTCGGCGAAAGAAATGGTGATTGGGAAATAGCACATAAAGATGACGATGAGCACCTTTGGCGCCATGCCAAACCCCAGCCAAATGCTGAACAGCGGCGCCAGCACCATGACCGGCACGGTCTGGGTCACCACCAGGTGTGGGTAGACACTGTGACGGAAGGTGCGCGAGCGGTCCATGAGAATGGCCGTGACCATGCCCAGCACCAGTGCGATCAAAAGCCCCAGCACCGCTTCCTCGAGGGTGACGACGGTGTGCATGAGCAGCTCGGAACGATTGGCGATCATGGCGGCGACGATTTTTGACGGTGCCGGCAAGAGATAGAGCGGCACATCAAAGATGCGTACGCAGGCTTCCCAGATGGCGATGACGACGAGCGCCACAAGGACGGGCGTCGCCCATTCTTTTTTCTTCACAGGATATGCACCTCCTTTACACAGAAAAAGCCGCCTCATATTTGCAATATGACGCGGCATGGATGACAACTATGATCCCTACAACGGCATGATCCGACAGGTTCAATGGGTCGAAGCGCCAGCGCTTCCTCTCAGGTCCTTACGGCCCTCCCCGCTTTACTTTCTCAGTATACAGCGACGAACCAACGCCGTCAACACTTTCCCCCTCGGCTGAAAATAGAAAAACACCGTGCCGGACGGGCACGGTGTTGGGTGAACGTTCAGAGTCTGCCGCTGAATTTCCAGAGCACAAGCAGCACCAGCGCGACAACAAGCAGAAGGATGGATGGCGCCGTGATGACAACGGGTACGTCGGCAAAAACGGCGACGAGCAGCGCCGCAAAGGCAATGATGAAAAGGAAGCCGACAACCTGCATACGGCGGCGTGCTTTTCGCAGGTCGTTGTAGTCGGCCTTCTTGTCGCCCATGACGAAGAAGCGCGTTCCTGCAAGCACGGCGATGAAGCAAACCACATGGCCGATGTTGAGCGCGGTGGTGATGCTCATGAGCGCCGTGCCAGCGATGAGGCCACGGATGAGACTGTAAGCGCTGAACGCAAGCAGCACCATGGCGCAGATGGCAATGCCGCCCATGAGCGCACCAATGTGGCGCTGCTGACGCACTTCCTCACCAATTTCAGCGATGACGCGCTGCGTGTAAGCGTCAACGTCACCAATGTACGCGGCGACGCTGCCGCCATTTTTCACTTCGTCGGTGAGCTGTTCGATGATGTTAAGCTGGATGATCAGCGATTGTTCGGGCATCAGACGAGCCTGGTCCACACGTTGGAGGACATCACGCACAAGGGCTTTGTCTTCCTTGTTCAGGAGCGCAAAAAGCGTTTTCGCCTGTTCGTACTGTTCGATTTCCAATTGAACGGACATGTGTTTTCACCTTTCTTTTGCTTAGCCAATGCCGCCAAAGACGACACCAAGAACGATGACAATAATGGTGACGCCGCAGTAAACGTATTTACCGACGCCTTCAATGAAATTCCCCCACTTGCGGCTGCTGCCGGTTTCAATTTGCTTGGCCGCAAAACCTTTGCCGCAAACCCAGAAGAACATAATCCCAGCCAACAGAGCACCAACCGGCATGATGTAGATGGTGAAGATGTCCATCCAGGCGCTGACGGTGTCGCCGTTTTCAAGGAAAACACCGACGAGCAGGCCAAGGCCGAAAACAACCAGGCAGGACTGTATGCGGCTGAGGCCAAACAGATCCTGCAGCGCTTCGATTGGGGTTTCGTAGAGGTTCACCAGCGAGGTGATGCCTGCGAAGAACACGGCCAGGAAGAACACGATGGCCAGAAGCTGTGCGTATGGCAGCTGAGCGAAAATGGATGGCAGCACGATGAAGATGAGCGGTGGGCCGCTCTGTGGGTCCACACCAAACGCAAACACCGCTGGCAGAATGGTCATGGCAACGAGAATGGATGCAACCAGCTCGAAGAAGGAAACCATGAAGCCAGAGAACACAATGTCGGTGTCGCTCTTGAGGTAACTGCCGTAGACGATGGTGCCGCAGCCAGCCAAGGACAGTGAGAAAAATGCCTGACCGAGAGCATACATCCAGGTTTTTGGGTTGGCCAGCGCGGACCAATCCGGATTGAACAGGAAATCGTAGCCGGCTTCGGAGCCTGGGATGGTGGAAACAAAGATCGCCAGGCCTACAAACAGAAAGAAGAACAACGGCATGACGATTTTGTTGGCACGTTCAATGCCAGAAGAAATGCCGGCGTTCATAACGATGAACGTGATCAGGATGGCGAGAATGTGCCAGCCAATGCTGCCAAAGTTGCCGGCAATTTCGCCGAAATAGGCAGCAGCGTCGCTGTTGAACATGGTGCCGGAGAGCGCCCCAAACAGGAAACGCAGAATCCAGCCAACGATGACGGTGTAGCCAATGGCCACGCCGGTGGAGCCGATGAGCGGCAGCAATCCGAAGATGGCCCCCACTTTGCTGCCACGGCGTTCTGTGGCTTTGCGGAAGGCACCAACTGGGCCGGTGCGCATGGCGCGGCCGAAAGCCATTTCGCCCATAACGCCGCAGAAGCCAAGACCGATGACAAAGATCAGGAATGGAACAAGGAACGCAAAGCCGCCATATTGGCCGACGCGGTACGGAAAGAGCCAAATGCAGCCCATGCCGACAGCGGAACCAATGCAGGACATAATAAAACCGAAGCGGCTGCGAAAGGTATCACGAGAATGGGTATTTTTTGCCAAATTGATTCACCTCTTTTTATTTTGACCGGGCCTGCATCAACCGATGCCGCCGAAAACGATACCAAGAATGAGAACGATGAAGGTCACACCGCAATAGATGTACTTGCCGACGCCTTCAATGAAATTGCCCCATTGATGGGCACAGCCGGTGTTGATTTCCTTGGCGGCAAAGCCCTTGCCGCAAACCCAGAAGAACATAATGGCTGCCAAAAGCGCCGCAAACGGTGTGATGTAAATGGTGAAAAGATCCATCCAGTGGCCAACAACGGTGGAATCTTCAAGGAAGATGCCCACAAGGAAGCTGAGCGTCAGCACGAGAGCGCAGGCTTTGCGGCGCTGCATGCCAAAGTGCTTTTGCAACGCTTCGATTGGGCTTTCGTACAAGTTGACCAGCGACGTGATGCCAGCAAAAAAGACCGCCAGGAAAAACACCACGGCCAAAATCTGACCACCAGGAATTTGCGCAAAAATGGATGGCAGCACAATGAAAATCAGCGGCGGGCCGCTCTGTGGGTCGGCACCGAAGGCAAAGACCGCTGGCAGAATGGTGAGCGCCACGAGAATGGAGGCGATCAGTTCAAAAACCGACACCATGACGCCAGAGAACACGATGTCGACGTCTTTTTTCAGATAGCTGCCGTAAACGATGGTGCCACAGCCGACAAGCGACAAAGAAAAGAACGCCTGCCCCAAGGCATACATCCAGGTTTTTGGATTGGCCAGCGCCGACCAATCTGGATTGAACAAAAATTCATAGCCTTTTTCTGCCCCAGGAATGGTGGACACAAAAATGGCCAGACCAATGAACAACAGGAAAAACAACGGCATAACGATTTTATTGGCGCGTTCAATCCCTGACGAAATCCCAGCGTTCATGACCGCAAAGGTAATGAGCACAACGAGCACGTGCCAGCCAATGCTGCCAAAATGGCCGGAGATCTCTCCGAAATACGCAGCAGAATCGCCGTTGAAAATGGCGCCAGACACGGAGCCAAACAGAAAACGCAAAATCCAGGCACAGATGACGGTGTAGCCAACGGTAACCCCGATGGAACCGATCAGCGAAATCATTCCAAGGGCCCCGCCGTATTTCTTTCCGCGACGCTCCATGGCTTGTTTAAAAGCGCCTACTGGACCGGTGCCCATGGCACGGCCAAAGGCCATTTCTCCAATGACGCCGCAAAATCCAAGGGCAATGACAAAGATCAGAAACGGCACAATAAACGCAAAGCCGCCGTATTGGCCAACACGGTACGGGAACAGCCAAATGCAGCCCATGCCAACGGCCGAACCGATGCATGAAAGAATGAACCCAAAACGACTTTGGAAAACATCACGAGAATTTTTTGATTGATTGGACAAAATCACCCCTCCTATATTCTCTTCTCTCTAAAGGTATGTATAAAATAATTGCATGGCTACTATTTGATGACAGCCATATTGAAAGAGTGAGTCTTCCACCCAAGGTGAAAGGCTCACTCTTATTTGATCCGATTTATTTTTCTGCCTCAGCATCGGCCTGAGCAATGGCTTCGGTACGCAGATGATAGATCATCGTTGGCACATCAATATCCATTGGGCACTGTTCCACACAGCGTCCGCAGCGCAGGCAGTTGTAAACGATCGGTGCCGCTTGCTTGGTATCGTCAACGAAAGCGGTCCAGATGGCGCCAATGCCATTCATATAGGTTTTTCCAAAATGACCGGCAACCAGTGAGAAGACCGGACATTCGTACATGCAGCCGCCACAGCGCAGGCAAAGTGCCGCATCGTGGCAGACCGGGTCGTCAATCATCTTACTGCGGCCATTGTCCACGAAAATAACGTGGAATTCTTGCGGGCCATGGGCGCCGTAGGTGGTAACCTTTTCAATGTCACCGGTCTTGGATGGGCCACTGATGATGTTGACATAGCCAGGCGCAGTGTACTGGCCATAGCGCCAGTTGACTTCCGCCACTTTCATGGAATCCAGGAAAGTTGGCACGATTTTTTCGATGCCAACGACGGCAATGTGGACCGGTGGCGCACCGGTAACGAGACGCACGTTGCCTTCGTTTTCAATGATGGTGATTTGTCCGGTGTCAGCAGCGACAACGTTGGCACCGCTGATACCGATGTCGGCGGTGAAGTATTTTTCACGCAGGAAGTCGCGCACAGCCATAACTTCCTCGGCGATGTCCGGATTGATTTGGCGGCCGAAGAACTCGCTGAAGACTTCTGCCACCTGTTCACGCGGTACGTGAATGGATGGAGAAAGGATGTGCATTGGACGTCCGTCCATGAGCTGCAGAATGAATTCGCCAAGGTCGGTTTCCCAGACTTCGTGGCCGCAGTCGGCCAGGCGCTGGCGCAGGTGAATTTCTTCGCCAAGCATGGATTTGCCTTTGACGATGGTTTTCGCGCCGCCGGCAATCTCGTTGATGATATCCACCACTTCCTGGGCATCCTTTGCGAAGTAAGCGTGACCATGGTTGCGTTCGATGGAGTCAGAAGCCTGAGCCATCAGTTCGCGCCAGTTTTTGTGAGCGCTGCGTTTGATGTCCTGCACTTCTTTGGCGAGAGCCGGCGTATGTGGATAGCGTTCCAGGGCGTCGGCCAGATTTTTGCGGTAAGACGCGATGGCACGGGTGATGGCGGTGCGAATGCGTTCGTCTTCACTGGCCTCGTTGATGTCTTTAGCGTATGTATTGATGTTTTGTTTGATCGTGCTCATAACTTGTACCCCTTTGCCAGGAATTCAACGAAATCCATGATTTCCATGTGGTTCGCAGTTTTGCAGTCTTTCAGCGCCGAGAGGCAATATGGGCAGCTCAAGAGAGCAATCTGAGCGCCAGTATCGGCCAGTTCATTGGCGCGCTTCTGAGACAGCTTGTGGGACAGTTCTGCGTAGGTGGTCTTGATTGGACCGCCGCAGCAGGTGCTCCATTTGCCAGTGCGGAACGGTTCCTTATAGCGCACGTTCATAGCGTCGAGCACGTCGCGGAATTCATCGACAACGTCCATTTCACGCGCCATGCGGCAGGAATCGTGCAGGGTGACCAGACCACGATAGAAATTTTTTGGCAGCATGTGACGTTTTTCGTGCACCATCTGCACAAAGGTCTTGACTTCTACTTTAGGGAAGTCGCCATACTGTGGATAAATCAAGGCAAACATTTCAGCGGCATGTGGTGACATGCAGACAACGGTTTTTGCGCCGCTCTGATTTAAGAAGGCAGCCACGCGCTTGGCGTAGATGCCGAGAGCTTCTTCAAAGCCCAGCTCGTGCAGCAGAGCCCCGCTGTAAATTTCATTTTCGCCGTCGTAGCAAATGTTGTAACCAAGCGCTTTCAAAATCTGCGCAGCTTTTTTATTGATAGAAAAGAACCGTTCTTTGTCCTGAGCAAAGACGGACGCAAAGATCTTTTCTGGTGCCATGCCGCTCTTATGCACGAGGTCGCGCATGGACATCATCCAGCCAAACACTGGTGTGCCTGGATCAACAATATCCATAACGGTAAGCAGCGAATCCATGAATGGCAGCAGTTGATACTCGCCGCCGGTGTAGAACAGGATGTCGCCTTTCTTTGGCAGGTTGAGATCCTTCGCCCATTCGGCGTTTTCTTTGGCGCTGACTGCGAGAGGATTGTCGTATTGCAAGATATTGTCCCTGATCAGGGTCAATGTTTCAGGTAATTGTTTTCCACCCATTTTTGATTCTCCTCATCCCTCTAAAATATGATATGATAACCTCTTTATATTAGCATTTATCCCCGCCCTTGTAAACAAAGGCGCGGTGCTTGCATGATTTTTCCTTTAACGCCGTGGGTCTTTCTCCGCGCGGTCGTGACAGAGCACGAGCACGCCATCGCCGCGGGCAATACGGATCGTCGCCATAGGTGCGTCGGTAAACACGTTGCTGATGAGCCGCGTTTCACCGAAAGGCACGCTGAAGTTGTCCAGCGGATAGTACAGGCCGTCGATGGACAAGCACATACCGTCGTCCGAAAAGGGCACGATGCCAATGTAGCCAGGGGTGTGATCGAGCTGGTGCTCGCCGGGGCCAACGTAGCGCATGCGGTTGATGTCGTCCCAGTAGACGATGGATTTTCCCTGGCGGCCGGCGCCAACCATAAGCATCATATTGGCCAGCTCATGGTCCATGCGTCCACCCAGGGCGCCGATGACGATGAGTTCTTCGGCACCATCGGAAAAAAGCTGCTGCACCGCCAGGGCGGTGTCGCTGTCGTCCTTCTCAGCCGGATAGACCACTTCCGGCACACCGGCCTCATCGAGCCAGGCGCGGGTTTCTGGCGAAAGGGAATCCATATCGCCAATGAGCGCATCGGGCAAAACTCCTGATGCGCGGCAAAGATCGGCACCGGCATCGGCGCAGAGACAAGGCACCGTCGGAAATTGGGCACGAAGGTCCTTGAGCAACGCCGGATCGGGCGCGGTGCCGCCGGTTATGAGAATGGCGTGCCGGGCATGTTTGTCCAGCAGGCCTGGCGCGTAGTGCTTCATCCCACTCTCACCAGCTTCACGTCATAATTGCCTTCGCCGTAATCGACGATCATGCCATGCATTGGGCTGTGGCATTCTTCGGTGTCGTAGATGAGCGTGCGTTTGTAGCCAGCGCGATCGGCGGTTTCTGGAAAACGAATGTAGACAACGTCGTGTTCCAACAGCGGCAGCAGCGTGAGATCGATAAAGCGTTTTTCACCTGGCAGGAAGTTGTCAAAAACGATCGCGTCTGGCGCTGCCTCGGTCCCGAGATAAATATTCAGCGTTTCATTGGTGCAGTTTTCCAGCTCCAGATGATACGCGCTCTTGAGTTTCTTCACCGTCCAAAATGCTCCGGCTGCGCCAGCGGCAAGCGCTGCAGCAGCAGCGATGGTTTTCAATTTTGACACAGGAATCATCCTTTCATATTTCGACGGAAACTTTTCATTGTGTCCGTTGTTTGTTATACTAGCTATGCACTATTATAACAAATTCAGGGGGAATTGCCACATGGTTCTTTTGGAAGCGAGACATCTGCGCTGCAGCTTCGGCGAACGCGTATTATTTGACGATCTGGGGTTATCGGTGAATGAAGGCGATAAAATCGGACTCATCGGTACCAACGGTGTCGGCAAGTCGACGCTGCTGGCACAGCTGGCTGGCATCGATCTGGATCCACGCTCAGAAATGCTGACCTCGAATCAGCTGGTTATGGAGTATCTGCCGCAGAATCAACCAATGGACGAAAACAACACGGTGCTGGCGCAGATTTTTCAAGGCCCTTCTCCTATTCTCGCTGTGGTGCGCCGCTACGAAGCAGCTCTTGCCGCCGTGAGCGCTCATCCGGAAGACGAAGCGACGACCCAGGCACTTTTAGAGGCTCAGGATGCCATGGACCGCGAAGACGCCTGGCAGCTGGAAAGCAACGCCAAGAGCATCCTGCATCGCCTGGGCATTGACGATGTCAACCAGAAAATTGCCACGCTCTCCGGCGGCATGCGCAAGCGTGTGGCGTTGGCAGCCGCGCTGATTCGTCCAGCGAACCTGCTTTTGCTCGACGAACCGACGAACCATCTCGACTACGAAACGATCCGCTGGCTGGAAAAGGAACTCCACGACCGTCAGTGCTCGTTCATCATCGTCACCCACGACCGCTACTTCCTCGACCGCACGACGAACGTCATTCTTGAACTGGACGGCGGCCAACTGCATCGCACCGTCGGCAACTATTCCACCTTTCTCGAAGAAAAAGCGCAGCGCGAAGCCGACGAAGCCCGCCGTGCCGACAAGCTGCGCCGTCTCTACAAGCAGGAACTGGCCTGGATGCGCAAGGGTGTGGAAGCACGCCGCACCAAGCAGAAGGCGCGCAAGGAACGCTTCTATGAAATTGAAGGCCAGCTCACTCATGAGCACGAAGACCCACTGCTGATGGATTTCGTCAACGCGCGCCTGGGCAAGAAAATCATCGAATGCGAGCACTTAAGCAAAAGCTATGAAGGCCGCCCAATTTTCCAGGACTTCTCTCACGCCTTTGTAAAAACCGAGCGCATCGGCATTGTTGGACCAAACGGCATTGGCAAGACCACCATGCTGGATGTGCTGGCCGGACTCACAGAGCCGGACAGCGGTCGCTTGGATGTCGGCGAGACCGTGAAAATCGGCTACTACAAAC
>CALAKO010000019.1 GCA_937922955.1 uncultured Peptococcaceae bacterium
ATATTAATATGGTTAAGCTCGCTACTGAAATCATGACTGCACCACTTACTGGGAATGATTCTCCAGTTCCTTCACTTAAGAACCATACCATTCCACATTTTGGTGTTAAGGAAGCTGTCTTCCCATTTGGGAACTTCCCAGAAATCGATCCTGTCTTAGGACCTGAAATGCGCTCAACGGGTGAAGTACTTGGTCTTTCAAAATCATTTGGTGAAGCATATTATAAAGCTGCTGAGGCAACTCAGCAAATGGTTCTTCCACAAGAAGGAACTGTATTGCTCAGTGTTTGTGACCGTGATAAACCAGAACTTCTTGAAGTTGCACAGGCTTTCCATCAACTTGGTTTTAAAATCCTGGCAACAGGCGGATGTTATAAAATGATTGATGATGCTGGTATTCCAGTTGAGTTCGTTTATAAGCTTTATGAAGGTCGTCCAAATATTGCCGATCAAATTGCTAATGGACAAATTCAACTTATCATTAATACCCCATCTGGTAAGGAAAGTGCTCAAGACGATAGCTATATCCGTAAAGCTGCAATCAAGCACCATATTTCCTATATCACGACCATGGCAGCTGCTAAAGCTAGTACAGAAGGTATTAAAGCTTACAAAGACGGCAACCACACTGGCGTAAAATCTCTGCAGGATTATCATAAGGATATTCACTAAAACATAATCACTAGCCCTTTCAACAGCGAGTAAATGAGTCGCTGTTGAAAGGGCTAGTTTATTTTTACATAAAGACTGCCACAATACAATCATAGATTGTATTGTGGCAGTTTCATTTTTATTATTTTGCTTTACTTTTGTGCGTTGCACAGAAGAGGATAAACCCAATCAGCAGGAATGCAAAAATCATCCATCCAACAAGTGGACCAGTGCCCATTGGCGCAAATTTATCATAGTATCCTTTAAGATACAAAATGATAATTACAATTGGTAAACCGTAGGACATGTAGCCGCCAATTTTGTATGGAAAACGCAGCCCTTTCCCGCTATTTACCTCATCGATGAAATTTGCCCAACCCCAACCATAACGGCGAGTACAGAACAAAACAAATGCAAGACTCCCTAATGGTAAAAGGTTATTGGAAACTATAAAATCTTCCAAATCAAGGATCGCTGATCCTTCTCCAATTGGCTGGAAGCTAGACCAGATATTATAGCCGAAAACACATGGTAAACTTAAAATAGCAATTAGAATGCCATTAATACTGATACTTTTCTTACGATTCCAGCCAAATTGTTCACTGGTAAATGCCGCGATATTTTCCATAACAGCTGTAATGGTCGTCATAGATGCGAAACTAAGGAACAAGAAGAACAATGCTCCCCAAAGTTGACCGCCAGGCATTTGAGTGAACAGGTTTGGAATGGTTACGAAGATCAAGTTTGGACCAGAATCCGGCTGGAGACCAAAAGCGAAGCACGCTGGGATGATGATAAAACCACTCATAACAGCAACAAAAGTATCCAAAGCAGTTATTGTTACTGCCTCACCTGCTAAACTACGATCCTTTTCAATGTAACTACCAAAGATCAACATGGCACCGATCCCAAGAGAAAGCGTGAAGAACGCCTGGCTCATAGCTGCAAAAAGAATGTTGCCCAAGCCGATTGCTTTAAGCTGTTCCATATCAGGAATCAAATAAAAACGCAGACCAGCTTCTGCTCCATCGAGAGTAACTGAACGAATAGCTAAAATCACAATTAGTATCAAAAGGCAAACCATCATAAATTTATTGACTTTTTCAACGCCTTTTTCCATACCAATACTAACAACAATGACACCAATGACACAAACCAAAAGAGTCCAAAATGTCATATATCCGGTGTTTCCCAACAGGTTTCCAAAAGCAGAGCTTACCTGTTCGGTTGTCGCACCTACGAAATCGCCTTTAACATGCTGGAAACAATATGCAAGAATCCAACCTGCAACCGTCGTATAGTACATCATTAACAAATAACAGCCAATAAATGTAATCCATTTCAAATGGTGCCAGGATGTCTGAGGCTTTTCAAGCACATTAAATGCTTTCGCAGCACTTTTTTGCGCGGCACGCCCCATAGCCAATTCACAAGTTAAAACAGGAATACCTAAAATAATCAGGAAGCACAAATAAATCAACATAAATGTGGCGCCACCAAATTGGCCACAAAGATACGGAAACTTCCATACGTTTCCAATCCCAATTGCGCATCCTGCCGAGACCAAAATAAATCCCAGTCTCGAACTAAACCTTTCTCTCTTTTTTTCTGACATCATATCCTCCTTTTTACGTCTTTGCGACGAAATATATAAACTGTTTCAATGATGAAACAAGTTCATAAGTACACTTAATATTAAACTGATGACAATGCAACTCACGATCGGAAAATAAAAGCTACCATGTTCGCCTTTTATGAAAATATCTCCAGGAAGATGGCCTAAACTTGTAAACTTACTGATAAAAATCACAATTCCACCAAGAATGATCATGCTCACGCCGATGACAATGAGTAGCTTACCAAGATCAATACCATTCATTGGTGTCACCTCAAATTTTCTTACGGATTAAATCCATTGGTTTAACCGTAAACGGTAAAGATAATTTAAAAATCTGTTGTGCATGAGGAGCTGATTCAATAGCTTCCCCATTTTCATCAAACATTTCTTCTACGATATAGTCATATTCTTTATAGTCGGTTCCAAAAAATTGAATGGTATCTCCAACCGATATTTTGTTACGCTGTTCAATTGTTGCGATGCCATTAACTACATCAAACTCCAAAACAACGCCAACAAAATCATAAGGTTTGATATAACCAGTTGATGAATTATTCACAGCATTGTCTTCAGGACGACCAAACAGAAAACCAGTTGTATATGGACGATGACTTACTTTTTCGAGTTCATCCAACCAATACTGCATTTCTTTCTGATCCATTTTACCGTTTTTTTTGTAGTAATCAATGATATGGCGATAACAACGGATGATCGTTGAAACATAATATAAACTTTTCATCCGACCTTCGATTTTCAGGCTTTGAACAATATTTTTATCTAGAAGTTCTGGTATATGTTCGAGCGTACAAAGATCAAAAGAGTTGAAAATATACGAGCCGTGATCGTCTTCTTCAATAGGGTAATAGACACCTGGTCGTTTTTCTTCGACAATGGCGTAATTCCAGCGGCATGGCTGTGCACATTCACCCTTGTTTGCATCTCGTCCTGTCATATAATTGCTTAATAAACAACGACCAGAATAAGACATGCACATTGCACCATGAACAAAAATTTCTAATTCAGTTTTTGTTTTTTGAGAAATGGTCGTTATTTCATCCAGTGAAAGTTCACGAGCTAAAACGACACGTTCTACATTCGACTGATTCTCCCAGAACTTTACACCAGCCCAGTTCACAATAGTTGCTTGTGTACTAATGTGAACCGGAACAGTAAGCCCTACCTTTTGAGCAATACTGTATACGCCAGGGTCCGCAATTAATAAAGCATCAGGTTGAACTTTCTCTAAAAATAATAGGTAGTCCTCCAACCCTTCTAATTCCTCATTGTGCGGATATGCATTCAAAGTCACATATATTTTTTTCCCTTGTTGATGGGTGTACACGATCGCTTCAGCCAACTCTTCGTTAGAAAAATTTCCTGCAAAAGCACGCAATCCAAATGCTTTACCTGAACAGTACACAGCATCTGCTCCATAGTGTAACGCATACTTTAACTTTTCGAAATTACCTGCAGGCGCCAGTAATTCAATTTCTTGCATCATAGCTCCGCTCCTATTTTTTTGCTAAAATTAACACACCATCGTCCAATGGTAGTAATGTTTTATTAAAACGGTCATCGTTTTTGATATCCTTCAAAAACTGTTTCATTCGAAGAAAAGCCGTTTTTTGCCTATGGTTTGGATATTCATCAGCAATGATCCAACCATTTAGAAAAATATTATCAAAAACAATCACAGCATCTCGCGTTGTCGCTAGATTAATTGCTTCTAAAATCGATGAATACTGCCC
>CALAKO010000020.1 GCA_937922955.1 uncultured Peptococcaceae bacterium
CGAACCAACCAGCGGTAACACGGGCATTGGTCTGGCTGCGATTGGTGCTTACTTGGGGTATAAAGTGATCATTGTAATGCCGGATTCTATGAGCGTTGAGCGCCGCAAATTGATGCAGATCTATGGCGCAGAGTTGGTGTTGACACCAGGCGCAGAAGGTATGAGCGGGGCCATTCGCCGTGCAAATGAATTGGTGACCGATATGGAGAATGCCATTGTTGCTGGACAGTTTGAAAACCCAGCCAATCCACAGGCGCATTACGACACTACCGGTCCAGAATTGTGGCAGCAACTGAATGGTGAAATTGATGCGCTGGTGGCTGGTGTTGGTACTGGCGGAAGCATCAGCGGCACAGGACGTTATCTGAAAGAGAAGAATCCAGCGCTCCAAGTGATTGCTGTTGAACCAGCTGCGTCTGCTGTACTCAGCGGCGGTCAGGCAGGTCCACACGCATTGCAGGGCATTGGCGCCGGCTTCGTGCCAGACGCCCTCGACACCAGTGTCTATGATGAAGTGATTCCTGTGACCAATGAAGCTGCCTTAAAGATGGTCGGCAAACTGGCCCGCGTGGAAGGCCTCTTCATGGGCATCTCCTCAGCAGCAGCCCTCATCGGTGCGCTGGAATGGGCAGGCCGCGAAGAAAATGAAGGCAAGCGTGTTGCTGTGTTGCTGCCAGATACAGGCATGCGCTACCTTTCCAGTGAAGATATTTTTAAATAAAATTGACAACTATGCGGGATCCTTTTTTCTAAGGATCTCGCTTTTTTTGGCAACGAAATGGAAAGTAAACTTGACATCTTGAGGGTGTATCACATATACTCTAAATAAGATGGAAAGTATACTTTACGTTTTGGAAGGAGGGCGGCAATGAAGAACCGTTTGGAAGAAGTTCGAAAGGCGCACGGTTTACGCCAAGAAGAACTGGCCCATGTTCTAAAAGTATCTCGACAGACGATCAGTTCATTGGAAAAGGGGCGCTACAATCCATCAATCATTCTGGCATTCAAGATCGCCCGCTACTTTGGCATGAGCATCGAGGATATTTTTATCTATGAAGAGGAGGATCAAGATGCGTAACAAGCAACGATATTATTTGCTCACAGCAATAGGGATTGTTTTAATGTTGGCAGGTTTCTTTCTGTTACGAGGATATTCTGATGCACAAGGCCTGATGCAGGTGCTGCCGTTTGTCTGCATCGGGGCAGGATGCGGTGCCTTTGGCTGGGGCAGTGGTGAGCTGATCAGCAAGCGTGTTCTGCGCAGCGATCCAGAGCTGGCGCTGCAGATTGAAATTGAACAAAATGACGAACGTCGCATTCTCATTAGTGAACGCGCTCGCGCGCGAGCATTTAATGTCATGAATTATACCTTTGCGGCACTGATTCTTTGCTTTGTGCTGATGGGTGTTGATACCGCAGCGATATTGCTGCTGATTGCAGTGTATCTCTTTGTGGAATTTTATGCGGTGTATCAGATGGTCAAGTTGGAAAAGGAATTATAAGGTTACTGTTCAATAATGGCTTTAATGGAGGGGAAAACCATGAAATTTGTAATCGAGCATTTATCTAAGCGTTTTGAAGAAAAAATCGTTCTCAAGGACATTAGCTTTGCTTTCGACGAAGGGAAAATTTATGGCTTGTTGGGGCGAAATGGCGCAGGGAAGACGACTTTGTTCAATTGTTTGAATCGCGATATGAAAATCGATGGCGGGCGTTTTTATCTGGAGTTAGAGGATGAGCAGCGGGAGGTGAAAGCCGAGGATGTGGGCTATGTGCTGTCTACGCCAACGGTACCGGAGTTTTTGACGGGGCGAGAATTCCTCAAGTTTTTTCTGGACATCAACCAGGAGTCGATCCAGGAACTAAAAAGCATCGATGACTATTTTGATCTGATGAGCATTGCGGTCGAGGATCGTGACAAGCTTCTGAAAGATTACTCCCATGGCATGAAAAACAAGATGCAGATGCTTGTCAATATCATTGCCCAGCCGAAGCTTTTGCTTTTAGATGAGCCGTTGACATCGTTGGATGTGGTTGTGGCAGAGGAAATGAAGCAACTGTTGCGTTCGTTGAAGCAGGGACGCGTCACGATTTTGTCGACGCACATCATGGATCTGGCGTTGAACCTTTGTGACGAGATTGTTCTGCTTCACCACGGTGAGTTGGAATTGATTGATAAGGCCGATCTTGACGGTGGAGCATTGAAAGACAGGATCATTGCAGCATTAAAGGAGGAGGCTCATGAATAGGACTCTCGCCATTTCGTTTTCTTTGAAAAACACCTATCGCGTCAATAGCATTCTCTATTCGTTGAAACAGATCCCATTGCTGAAGAAAGTGCTGCCACCGATGTTGTACCAAGTGCGCGGTTTGAAGATCTTTGCAAATGTAGTATCCGTGCTCTGGGAAATTGCCTCAACTTTTGTGGGCAAAGCGTTCTATCTCTTTATCATGGTATCTGCAGCAGGAATGCTGTATGATAAGGTGCCGCCCGATCAACTGTTTCTGCATCTATTGTTGCTTTTAACCATCATTGGCAGCTTCACGAATACCAAGATGTTTTCGCCGTCAAAGGATAAATACTATGCCATGATATTGCTGAGAATGGATGCGCGTGAATACACGCTGGTGAATTATTTTTACTTCATTCTCAAGACTGTGGTGGGATTTTTGCCTTTCATGATTTTATTTGGGCTTGGGAAGGGGGTGCCGTTGTGGTGCTGTCTGCTGCTGCCATTTTGCATCGCTGGGATGAAGCTGGTTGTAGTGGCTGCTCAGCTGCGTACTTATGAAAAAACAGGCGACATTTTTAGTGAGAACAATCTTTCCAGAAATGCGTGGATCATTATGGGAGTGCTTTTGCTTGCAGCCTATGGTTTGCCGGCCCTTGGCATTGCCTTGCCAACGCTGTTGTCCATTGTTGTGTTTCAGCTTTGCATTCCATTGGGATTGGTCAACATGGCTAAAATCTTGCGTTTTCGCCACTATCCCGTGGTCAATAAGGAGCTTTTGCATGGCCTGACCGATCAAATGGACAAAGCTGCGCGGGCACGCATTGTCAAACAGGCAAACGAGGGGCGTATTTCAACGGATGCGACCATCAGCAGCAAGCGCAAGGGATTTGAATATCTTAACGAGCTGTTTATCAAACGCCATCAAAAGATTCTCTGGCGATCGACACAAAAAATTACATTTACCATTCTTGCTCTGCTTGCCGCCATATTATTGGTGTTTATTTTGCGTCCTGAGGTCAAGCCGGTTTTTAACGAGTTGGTGTTGAATTGGCTGCCGTATTTTGTGTTCATCATGTATATGATCAATCGCGGCACAGGGTTTACACAGGCGCTGTTCATGAACTGCGATCATAGCCTTTTGACCTATGCGTTCTTCAAACAGCCTGGTCATGTATTGCGTTTGTTCCAAATTCGTCTGCGGGAGATTGTAAAGATCAACGCCGTGCCCGCCTTGGTTATTGGGTTCGGCTTGGCGCTCATTCTCTTTGCCAGCGGTGGCACCGATAATCCGTTGAATTACCTCGTGTTGATCGTCTCCATCCTTTGCATGAGCATGTTTTTCTCAATTCACTATCTTACGATTTATTATCTCTTGCAGCCCTATAACGCCGGAACAGAAATAAAAAGTGGCACCTACCGCATTGTTGTCACAGCAACCTACCTTGTCTGCTATGCGCTGATGCAAGTACGCATGCCAACGCTTCTGTTCGGCGTGATGACTATTGTTTTTTGTATCCTCTACAGCATCATCGCTAGCGTATTGGTGTATCGCTATGCGCCGAAAACATTTCGTTTAAGATTGTAAGAAAAAGGAACGTTCACTGTGAACGTTCCTCTTTCATTTTAGAAAACTTGATTAAACAATCTCAATATTTTTTATGCCATAGCTAAGGATGATATTAATAATTTCATTCCTTGAATAATTTGATTCTGATGCAATTCTATCCAACTCTACAAGTGTTTCATTTTTAATTCGAACACTGATGACCTTACTACCATCTTC
>CALAKO010000021.1 GCA_937922955.1 uncultured Peptococcaceae bacterium
CAATAAAGGTGGTTCCTTTACCCAATTTGCTTTTTACCTTGATGGTCGCATTGTGCCAAATCGCCGCATGCTTAACAATGGACAACCCCAAACCAGTTCCGCCGCTTGCGCGAGAATGACTTTTATCCACACGATAAAAGCGTTCAAAAATTCGATCCTGCTGATCTTCAGAAATCCCACACCCAGTGTCTTTAACCTTAACCACAGCGGCATCTTTTGTTCGCTTCACACTAACAGCAATGGCGCCATTTTCTACGTTGTATTTAATGGCATTATCGCAGAGATTGTAAATCATTTCATATAGCAGAGTTTTAGCGCCTTTGATGAATACGTGGGTCCCACTTAAATCAAAAACGACACCTTTTTCACTTGCACGAGATTTAAGCTGCTTAACAACAGACTGTGCCACCTCAAATAAATCCACACGGTCAACAGGCAACGCATCGGCCTCTTCATCCAAGCGTGAAATCTTGATGATGTTTTCTATCAATGAAACCATGTGTTGCGCTTCGTCATAAATCTGTTTTAAGAAACGCGGCTCGTCTTCTTCTTTTACCATACCGCTCAACAGCAATTCTGCACAACCAGAAATGCTATGAAGCGGTGTTTTCAGCTCATGCGATACATTCGCGCTAAACTCACGACGCAGTTGTTCTGCTTCCACTTTTTCTGTAACATCAACATAAAATAAAACCGCTCCATGGATGCGATTCTCTGCCACAACAGGACTTGCATGAATCTCAAAGGTTCGATCATTTATGATAATGCTGGCACTAGAGGTCTTTCCGTCATATGCCTTTTCCAATAAAACATCAACAACAGAATTCCGACTGACGATCATCTCGTCATCGCCACCATTTTCTTCTTGAGCCATAGACTTCATTAATTTGCGCCCACTACGGTTAATCAGCAAAATTCGTCGATCCTGATTTAAAAAGACCAACCCTTCACGCATATAATCAATAACCGTTTGAAACTCATTTCTCTGCTGATTCAATAACACAGCCTGCTCAGCGATTTCTTTGTGCTGTTGTTCAATACGTTGCAAAAGAGGCATCAATTCTTCATACGTGTCATTGTCCAACGGATGATCCAGATCCAGCTCGTTAAGTGGCTCTACAATCCGCCGAGATAAGCGTCTAGCGACAAATGCCGCCATCAGCAATATACAAAAAATCAGCGCCAATGCTGGCAACGACAACATCCACAGCACACCGCCCAATGAAATATCATTAGCTGCAATACGAATCACGGAACCATCGTCCAATTCCTCTGCTGCGTAAATTAGGCGAGATGTCATGGTCGATGATTCACGTTCGATTTCAGAAACACCATATTCTTTTGCATCAATAAATTCCTGTCGATTAGCATGGTTCTCCATATGATCACTATCATTTCGATTATCAAAAAGGACCGCGCCATCGGCTGCGATCCATGTAATACGAAAAGTATTGTTTTCCACCTGGTTTAAATACTCCAAGCCATCATTTTCAACACCTTGGGTTAAGTAATCCAGCTGGGCCAACAGTTGATCCCTTGTATCTTCGTTGATGTAGCGATAAGTAAATCCTACCAACAGTATTAAACTCACCAACACTGTTACAAGTGCCGTGCCAAAGACAGTGAAAAAAACTCGTTTTTTCACTCACTTACCTCCATACGATACCCTACACCGCGAACGGTATTAATATAGTTTCCACAAGAGCCAAGTTTTTGACGCAAATTTCGTATATGCACGTCAACTGTACGTGTTTCCCCATCATAATCCTGATCCCAAATACAAGTCAAGAATTGCTGACGGGTAAATACACGTCCCGGATTCGACATCAGCATGTACAGCATCTCAAATTCCTTATAAGTAAGCTCTATGGATTCCCCATCTACCATAACGACATGTGCACTTGGATTCAGATAAAGTTTGCCCAATTGAATAGCGGGCACTTCTTCCTGCGCAGACCGGCGCATAACAGCGCGAACACGTGAAACCATTTCCATCATCCCAAATGGTTTTACTAGGTAATCATCCGCACCTGAATCGAGACCAACGACCTTATCATATTCACTGCTCTTTGCAGTTGCCATGATAATTGGCACACGCTGTGTACTAGATTGCATACGGAGTTTCTTTAAAATTGAGATTCCATCTTCATCAGGCAACATGATGTCCAAAATAATAAGACTAGGAATCTGCTCCTTTAGTGCGGCATATAATGCAGCACCATCTTCAAGCCCCTTAGCCTTAAGGCCAGCAGCTTCCAAGGTATACACCATCATATTTCGGATACCTGATTCGTCTTCAACACAGTAGATCACTGTTCGTTCCCTCCTCGGAGGTGATCAATTGTTTGCTTTCGGCATTTGATTTGTCACATAATATTCAACCGCTTTGGCAATCTTAACCACATGATCACCAATACGTTCATAATACTTGTCAATCATTAAAAGATCAAGGGCATAATCGGTTTCCTCTCTGGAATCTGCTTGTTTCAGCAGTTCTGCAAGATTATGCTTTGTTTTATAGAAGTGTTCATCGACAACATCATCATAAGCAATCACTTCACGCGCCAACGCAACGTCCTTATCGGTAAACGCCTTCATGACATCGAAAATCATTTTCTGAGCATCTTGCGCCAATTCTTTAAAATAATCAAGCGTTACTGGGCGTTTATTGTATTCTTTACGCAAAACTATTTCACCAATATCAACTGCTTGTGTGCCAATTCTTGAAAGATTGGTCACAATTTTTGACGCTGTAGAGATTAATCGATAATCGCCAGCAACAGGCTGCTGCTGCAAAATCAAACTGGAGCATAATGCTTCGATAATATACTCCTTATCATCAATCAATACATTATATTTCAGAGCTTCTTTCGCTTTAACTTCGTTACCATTCAATAATGCATCAGATGCTTTTTCCAAAGCATCCTGACACAAGGTGCTCATTTCAACAATTTCTTCTTTCAGCCGTTCAAGCTGACTTACATATAAATCTCTCATCAACCAAATCTCCCTGTAATATATTCTTCAGTGCGTGGATCCTTTGGATTGGCAAATAATGTGCCAGTGTCATTGAATTCTACCATATCACCAAGCAGGAAAAATGCCGTTTTGTCAGAGATACGAGCGGCTTGCTGCATATTATGAGTAACGATGACTATAGTATAATCTTTCTTCAATTCTAACGCAAGGTCTTCGATTTTCGAGGTTGAAATTGGGTCCAACGCACTGGTTGGTTCATCCATCAATATAACCTCTGGCTCTACTGCCAGCGTTCGAGCAATACACAAACGCTGTTGCTGACCACCTGAAAGCCCCATTGCAGATTTATTCAATCGATCTTTTAGTTCATCCCAAATGGCAGCCTGTCTTAAGCTACGTTCAACAATTTCATCCAGCTCAGCCTTTTTACGCACACCAAAAATGCGTGGTCCGTAAGCAACATTATCGTATACACTCTTTGGAAATGGATTCGGTTGCTGGAACACCATGCCAACTTTATAGCGCAATTCGATCCCATCCATATCACGGAAAATATCCTGACCATCCATGATAATTTCACCATCAATTTTTACGTCAGCTACAAAATCCTGCATCCGATTCAAGGTTTTGAGAAACGTTGATTTCCCACAGCCAGATGGTCCAATCAATGCGGTAATTTCATTTTGTCCTATTTTCATGTTGATGTCTTTTAACGCATGAAATTCTCCATAGTGGAGGTTCAAATGACGGACATCAAATTTTGCCTTCACTTCACTCATTATTTCTTATATCCTTTCTCCTGGAAATTACGCTTTTTCCCCTGCATTCTTCGCTTCAATGTGTCTGCTCCAAGCGTTGGCTGCAATATTAAATACAAGCACCAAAATCATCAACACAGCAGAAGCAAGGTTTGCCAAGGCACGATCTTGGCCATTAACCTGCAGATTCCAAATCTGAATGGATAAGGTCTCAGCTGGACGTAGAACATTCAACGGACTGGTTGGTGAAGTAGGGTCCCAATTTCCCCAATTCAGCATTGTTCCAGAACCGGTAGTATACAGCAGTGCGGCAGCTTCACCAAAACCACGACCAGCAGCAAGTATGATCCCAGTCATAATACGTGGTAAGCATGCTGGCAAGATTACATGAAAAATAGACTGCCATTTTGTCGCACCAAGTCCTAAACTGCCATGAAAGTATCCTGGTGGCAGCCCTTTTATGGCGTCCTCTGTCGTAGTAGTCAGTAATGGCAGTGTCAGAATAGATACCGACAATGCACCGGCTAAAAGACTCTTATCCATACCAATCAAAACAAGAAAAATCAGATACCCAAATAACCCGACAACAATGGATGGCAAAGAAGACAATGTTTCAATACAAATTCGAAGAAACTTTGTCAACGGACCTTGTTTTGCATAAACAGCTAAATAGATTCCGGCAAAAATCCCAACAGGAACAGATGCAAGCAAAGCAATAAATACCAAATACACCGTATTAAACAGCTGGTTGCCTACACTTCCTGACCGTTTAAACGCAAACATTTCCGGAGATGCCCCCATGAGACCTCCGATAATAACTTTTCCCGCAAAAGCAACCAATAATACAATGAAGAAGATGGCAAGTCCGTAAAACACACCGGTCATAAATTTATCAATTTGTTTTGCGCGTTTTAATTTTTCATTCATGTAGCCCTTAATCCTCCTTCTCGTTTTTATCGGAAATGCGGTGAATAATCGTAATAAACAACAGCGAAATTAGGAACAATAACAGAGCCATTGTCCATAAGGCCGCTTTAAGTTCGCCACCTTCCATCGCATTCCCCATCTGAGAAGCAATTTCGGTGGTCAATGTTTTCGAGGTCGAAAAAATACTCGTTGGAAGTGCTGTTGTCTGACCAATGACCATTGCTACTGCCAAAGCTTCACCAAACGCACGCGCCAACCCCAGCACAATACCGGTCACGATTCCTGTTCTAGCTGCAGGCACCATGACACGCCAAATGGCTTGCCATCGTGTTGACCCAAGACCAAAAGCGGCATCTCGACAATTTGCTGGCACCGCTCCCAATGCATCCGCGGATACACTGGCAATCGTAGGAAATATCATGACCGCCAAAACAATACCAGCTGCTAAAATCGAATGGCCAACCTGACGATCGAATACCACTTTAATCGCAGGCACCAATACCGTTAAGCCAACCCATCCATAAACAACAGAAGGAATACCAGCAAAGATTTCTACAACCGGGCGATAGAATTTCTCACCAAATTTTGGAGAAATCTCCGTCATAAAAATAGCAGATCCCAGAGCAAATGGCGTGGCAATTAATAGCGCCAAACCACAAGTGCAGAGAGAACCAACAATAAAAATAAGTGCACCAACCGCACCTCCACCAGATGCGTTATCAACCGGTTCCCAATCCGCTGAACCAAGAAATTCCCACAGTGTGTGTCCAAACGTTAGAAAAGTATCAGAGCCTTTGTAAACAAGGAATGCACCAATGAGAATGGTCAATGCGATAACAAACAAACCGAAAAACACAGCCAAGCAACGCCAACCGGTTTCTTTGTAAAACATTCCTTTCGTACTTTTTTCAATCATGTTTCTTTCCTCTTCTGTAAAAGAGAGTGGACTCATCCATCAGATAAGCCCACTCCTTCATTCTTCATTCGGAAGTAATCGCGATCTTAGTGTTCGGTGACCGTCATCTTGGAAGATACACCATAACCAAGACTTTCCATGGTTTCGCCAAATTCATCAGACATAATGTAGTCAATGAATGCTTTGCAAACATCATTTGGTTCGCCTTTGGTGTACATATGTTCAAAAGTCCATACTGGATAATCGCCAGAATAAGTATTTTCAAGTGTTGGTTCAACACCATCAATAGCTACAGTAGAAACTCCAGGATCATCAACAAGGTAAGACAAAGCTACATAACCGATAGCCCCTTTAGTGTCTTTTACATTCTGGAGCAATACACCAGAGTCATCGGTTTCCATGGATGCATTGGAAGCTTCTTCATTACCATCCAGTGCGTATTTCTGGAAAGTAGCGCGAGTACCGGAAGAAGTAGGACGGGTAACAAGGACGATTTCTTCATCAGGGCCGCCAACTTCGCTCCAGTTGGTGATCTGACCAGTGAAGATCCCAATGAGCTGATCTTTTGTTAAGTTGGTGACGCCACCTTCGTACACATCGTTATTAACGATTGGCGCCATGGTAACCACACATACCTGATGGTCAACAAGTTCAGCTGCCTGTTCTGCATCAAGCTTATCTTCTGCTGGTACATCAGAGTTACCAATATCAATGGTGCCTTCAGAAACCTGCTTCAAGCCTTCACCAGAACCACCAGCATCGACGGTGATTGCAACGTCAGGATACAATTCAGCAAATTCATTTACAGCTTCATCAACTAATGGCTTTAACGCAGAAGAACCTGCAGCGTTAATACTCCCGCTCAATTCCTGTGTTTCTGCTGCTGCGGAAGAATCAGCCTCACTTGAAGAAGCATCTCCATTTCCGCCACAACCAGCCAATAAACCCATGCAGAGGATCGCAGCGATCCCAACTTTTTTCCAATTTCTCATTATTTACCTTCTTTCTCTTGAGTCGAATTGTTCATTCGCTTTACACATTTATATTAATAAGCGCGTGTTAAGTCTAAAAGCAGGCAAATGTAAAATCATTGTAAAATATCACCGTTTTTCCAGCGGATATTTCTGAAAACTTACACTATATTTGTCCATTTTAATCTTATCCCATATTAACAAGATTCCCAAACAACCATCAAAATCGCTTCAAATAGGTATTCTTCAGCAAATTTATAGTCATAAAGCATTTTTACAATCACTGACCGTTCTATTTGCGTATTCTATACAAAAAAAACAAGAGAAAATGAAACAATCATTTTCTCTTGTACGATCATTTAACAAATCACTCTTAGAATAAACAGACCATCACGCTGTTCGTATTCAAAAAAAGCATTATATTTTTCACAAAAAGATGCAATGGAACGTGTTCCTATTCCATTCGTTTTACTCGCTGCCAACGGAAGACCATCTTTATCAAAAGAAACCGCATGATGAATTGGATTCGCAATTTTAAACATGAGTTGAGGAGAGCCAATACATTTACAATAAATGACGCGTTCCTCCATAGTCAACAACATGCAAGCATTGATAGCATTTTCGAGCGAATTAGCAAGCACCACCGCCAATTCTGATTCATCAACCGAAAACCGCTCCGGTATTTGAATATCCGCTTCAATGCGAATTCCCTGCTGCTCCGCCTGATTAAAATAGCTCGTAAAAACAGCATCAAGTATCGGCGATCGACACCACTGAACAATTTTTTGTGTCTCTAAGCGTTCCACAGCATGGCCGATAAAGTCCAGAGCCTCATCCTGTTTTCCATGTTGAATCAACTCAGAAATGGTACGCAGACGATGACGCATATCATGCCGTTCAATACGTATCATATTCTCCGCCTGCTGCACCGCATTCATGCGGCGCAGCAGCGCTTGGAGTTGATAAGCAGATAACTGCGCATTATGTCGTATCTCCATCTCACGTCTCACACTCGAAATTAAGGTGAGAAAGACAAGATAGGTGCCAACCATCATCAGACAAGTCACCATTTTGATGATCGTGGCGCGTCCTGAAGAAAGCCCTGAAATGCCCGGCAATAAATATATCATCGTAAAATAATGGATACTGAGTACTCCACTCATCAACCACCAACCGTGACGAATGCTGTTCAAATTTTGGACGAAAATCGGGCGCAGCCATCGCACAACCACCCAAAGCACCAAGGCACTTGAAATCAAATAACCTGCCCACATCGCCCATAATGATGGCCCAAATAAAATCAGAAATAGTGCTCCGCATTGCTGCACAAGAAAGCAGAAAGACACCGATGATACAAATTGAAAAACAGTACGCCCGCCCCGTTCGGGTGATATGTATAAAGACAAAGCTAATACCGGTATATGGATGCATGGTGTATAAAGATAGAGTAGATTTTCACTACCAAAACGCCGCGCCAACAACATAAAGCCTACCAACAAAAGCAAACAAACGCCATAAATAATGACGGCCGTACGAATACGCGAAAAACGACTTTCTATAAAGAGCATCAGAAGCGTCATACCAAAAAAAGTATAGAAAATAAAAATGGCCAGCATAGACATATTTGAAATTCCATTTAGTATATTCATGAGCGATCTTTCTCCAGCCAAAATTGTCCCCAGGCACGCTTCAATGCCGATGCCGCTACACGAGGGATGGTCACTACAATTCCATTATCCATACATACCTCCTGACCATGAATCATTGTAATATGCGTTAAATTCAATAGAAAACTTGCGCCACAAAGATGAAAACGTGGATCATCCACAAATACACGCACCGCGTCTCGAAAAGACATTCGCAATGCACGTGTTTGAATGGATTCGTTTTCACAAACATATCGCATTGATCGGCCACAGCGTTCAATATAAAGAATTTGTCCAAGAAATATACGGTGCGCTCCCTCTGCATTATGCACAATAATGTATTCTTTTTTCTGTTGTAAACATTTAGCGACTGCAGCATCAAGCACTTGATAAAGCTTTTCCGTATCAATAGGCTTAAGCAAATAATGATATGCTCTCACATCATAACTATCTATAGCATATTCTTTCGAGCAAGTCAGATAAATAAGAAGGCTGTTGCTCCCCAATGCACGCAGTCGCCATCCAGTCTCAATCCCATCAGGTGCTGGCATGATAATATCTAGAAAAACGATGTCATAGACGTTGCCCTCTTTGACTTTCGACAGCATCTCTTCACCATTCTCAAAAGCGACAATTTGCGCCGTTGTTTCAGGGTGCCGTTGTAAGTATTGTTGCAACAATGCAATAAAAGTGTTCAAATCCCTTAGTGAATCGTCACACACGGCAATCTGTAACACGGTTCTTCCTCCTTTCATTCCTTAGTCGACTTTCAACAACCGGACCATTTCCTCCGCTGGATCAATCATTGGCAAAGCACTCTGCTTTGAAAGCTCATCCTTGAAATATGGGAAATGAGTACAGCCCAAAATTACAGCTTCCAGATCACAAGCAGCGTACCATTCGATCAATGCAGCCAAACCATACCGACGTACAATGTCCTGCGGTTTCTCGCTCATTTCAATGGCTTCAACAACCGGCAGAAGCGTTGCGCCAAGAACGTGCAGCGCTGGATTCGCTGCATACAAAGTGCGCTCAATGCCAGCCAGCCCCTGCGCGTTTGCTGCAATCACGCCAATACGTGTGTAGTTCTGAGCAAGCTGACGATATACGGTCAAGGGTGTGATAATTTGCATCCCACTTTCATTTGCTAAAGTCTCAAAGTCCACCGCCCCAGACAAAGAATTACAGTAAACAAAAACTTTTTCAGTGCCGCATACACGAATTTCTGACAAGGTGTCACGTATCACATCCATCTTTACTGCCATTTTCTGATTCTGAAAAGCAGTCTGAGCAATTGGATCTGCAGCCATCGCATAGGCTCGGCCAACAATACCATGCTTCTCCAGCACAGCCACCCCCATTTCACTGTCTACCGGCGTTCCAGCCATGACTGCGATCCATTTTTCCATTGCCATACACTCTCTTTCATTATATACTCTTTACCTATTTTACCCTTTTACGACGATCTTGCCAATAATATATCTCAGACGTCTCCACTAAAATAACGCAGATTTAATAAAGCTCTTTTTTAAACATGAGCATTATCGCTGTTCCTTTCGCCGCTTGTGAACAGCATCCACGTTGCTTGTCAATGCAAAAAGAACTGCGCATATTAAGAAACATCCTGCCAGTGCGATCACCGCAACGTTAAGGCTAATCTGCGTAAGCATCTCAATGAATATTGGCGCAAAGGTCATAACAAGACTCGACAAAGTCATGTACAGAGCAAGTGCTGTAACCTCATTAACGCGATGCTTGACCACCGGAATTGAAAGAAAGCCGTCTGTCGCCATTGGCGAACCATAGCCGTCAAAAACACCGAGGAGTGCCGAAGATACAAGCACCATGATAAAAAATGGTGGTATTTCCAATACAGCAATAGCGAATGCTCCCAGCAAAAGTGCACCGCTTACCCCCAACGGAACGCTGATGCGCCCACTCAAAAACCGCACCACTAGCGGACCAAGATAGAATCCAGCCAACCCATTGGCAATATAACAATAAGACAGCAATAATTCACTACCACGCGCCGTCGTCAAAGTTGGTATCAAAGTCGCTGTAAATAATACCCCAAAGAAAACCGGCACCATAACGAGAATAAAATATCTCAATACGCTTGGTGAAAAGATAATACGTACATATTCGCTAAGTGGTATTTTTGCAGAACTTTTTTCATGCCCCATCTCTTTCGCACAGGCATTTTTTTCAAGAAACGCCCAAGGTAACATTTTCAGCACAAAAATTCCACACGCTGCAAAAACGAGCGCGGATGCCACATAAGAAAAGCTGTAACCAGCTAATGCTGCAATGACAGCCCCAATACCTGCGCCACACATATTGCCGCCAATGATTCCGGCGTTGGATTGAGAGAGATTGATTTGATGGCGTGCTTCGCTGTTATCACCATTTGCTACAACCATATTAACGGTATACATGAATCCTGCGTAGGAAAAGCCTCCAAGAAATCTCAAGACAATAATGACCAAGGCCGAATGGGTCAAAAAGCAACCAATGTTAATGGCCAACATGCCAATAAAACAAATCATAAAAAAACGCCGACATTTTTGATCTGGCCGCTTGATCCAAATCGGATAAAGCATCAACCCCATCATCTGCGCGGCACCCTCCACACTTAATGGCAGAGCTGCCGTCACACCAACACTCAGCGAACCAACAGCCTGATTCCATTGCTTGATGAGAAGAGCCGAATAAGGAACATACATATAATTTCCGAGTGTCCGCAAAAATGTCATGATGCGAATGCTTGATGAAATGTATTCAAAGGTGTCTGTATCCTCCGCATTTCCATGCCCACGACTGCGCCGTTGACTGAACATAGCTGGTAAGCGTGTCATTTCGAAGATGATAACGATGCTGAAAATAAACATCGCCAAAAAGAGCAAAAATAATTCTTTCATTTTGCTCTGCACATACTCATCAGAAATAAACGCCTCCACCCGCAACTCTTCATTGCCTGCCTTCAGTTCGGTTGACACCACACCAGCAGTGTCATTTCCCAACACTGATCCACTGTCAGACAGAATGCTGCTCACACGAAGTTCCGCCAGAACAGGCATGCTTTTCACTTTTTCAGCAAGATACTCTTCCAAGCCTGCCATATCATCATAGGACACACCTTTATTGTAAAGCTCCTGTGTAGTAGCCCCAACATATTCAACGATAGAAGTGGTATCCTCCAAGATGGTCGCTTCATAACGATCCTGGAAAAAAAGAAAATTTACCATCCCGGTAAGCAAAATTAACACAATGAGAACGGCCGACGGCAAACGAAAAAAGAAGAATCGCTCTTTCTTCGTATCGATCTGTGTTAACCGTCTACTAATGACATAATAGTAAACCCAAAGCACCAGTACACCTACAGCAAATGCTATTCCCAGAAAAGATAGAACTTCCTGCAGCATCAATACACGTTGTTCTGCATAAACGCTGGTTGGATAAGCGAGAAAGAAACTTCCAACTTTTTCATTGCCGTCCATTACCGGCATAAATAACACTTCTTGATTATCACGGTTGAACAGCGTGTAGCCATTCGCTTCCGTCGCTGAGGCTGCCGAAGATATTGCTTCAGTACTTTGAACAAGCGTCTGCAATGTAACATCACCATCAAATGTACTGTAAAGCAAACTTCCATCAACATCAAGAATCCCAGCCTCCATGATGCCCTCATCAAACAATGCCTGCGTGCGTGCAAGCACTGCATCAATCCCATAATATCGATCCATTCGTTTTCCATATTGAATGCTGGTTTCCATATCGGTGATTACCTGCTCGCACATCAACGCATAAGTGCTTTGTTTCACTTCACGATAATTTTGGTCAAAATTTAAATAGCAAACAAGTGAAAGCAGCGACAACATCACCAAAAGCAGAGCCACAAAAGTTCGGATGGTTGTGCGTAAATCCTTCCGTTTATCCTTCATTGTCAGCACCGCCTTTCTCTGGATAAATCGTCTCACAAGCAAGCAGCAAATCAAATCCCGGTTCAAACCCAATTTGTTTCGCTGTATCAAGGTTTAGGCTGATATATGGAGAAGAAACGTATTCCATCGGCAAGTCGCCTGCCTCTGCACCACATGCAATCTGTTCAATGGTCTCAGCAACAAAACGACCTACGCCTTCATTATCGGTTGAAGCCACCAATAACAACGCTCCACCTTCGACATAATTCTCTCCATCCTGCACAAAAACTGGAATCCCTGCATTGGTGAATGGTTCCAATAACGCTGACACATCCATTTCACTAGTCACCAAACCAGCACAAAGCATTAACGCGTCTATGCCTTCATCCAGCAAATTCCAATAAACCTTGGATAAAGCGTCCTCATCTGAGGCCGTCTCTTCATCCACTTCAATATTAATCGTCTCAATCCCTAGCTCATCGGCGGCAACTTGATAATCAGGAATGCCTGCGATGATCGGATCTGCATACACCATCGCAATACGCTCAAATGGCAAAATGCTGTGATAATAACGAAGCTGCCGTGCATATGGCGATGGTTCAATTTGTGCCCATATCTGCGAATCGCCGCTATCGGATGCTGAAGCCACAATCCCTGAAGCGACGGGATCCGTCGCCATACAATCAATAGTAACCACATCGAAATCGTGTTTTTTCATAAATAAACCTGGATCCGTTCCCATTGCCAACACCACATCCAATCCTTCTAACGAATTGATATGAGCCTGTATGCTCTCGGCTATTGCCGTTTCGTCCTCGTATTCCAAATAGTAGGCAGCATCGCCAACAAACTCAATGTATGGTCCAAGATCCATTTCTGATAAACGTTCAATCATTGTGACAACATCCGTATCCGTTTCTGTAAATGGCAGGCTGTCACAAATAATCCAGCCATCTTCTCGAAGCGCTTCCACAACGTTATAGAGGTACACAGCGGCTGGTTCATATTCAAACACACCCAATAGTCCAATACGCAACTTATCGCCATCCGGCTGCTGCACCGGTGCATACGCATCACTCGCCTCTGCCTCCGTTTCAACCGACGCATCTTTCTCAATTCCCATGATGCCACAGCCGCTCAAACACACGATCACCATGAGCAACAACGCTGCGATTGTTTTCTTCATTGCTTTCCACCCTGCCTTTCCGCTGCCGGCACTACCGTCTTGAACAGTTCACGGATACCATTATAATGAGCCTCTCGAACGCTTAGGGTCAGTTTTTCCTGAAGCACACTCTCCCTCAAAGGATGCGCAATAAACTCCGCAATACTCCATGGAGCACCTTTTTCATTCGCAAAAAAGAACGGCCCACTCAAATACCCGTCTGTTTGTCGTTCTGAAATGATCTTCGCCAAATCTTTTCGACCTGTAGTCATCAGCGCTTTGTAGAGACCATCCTGCATGTTTTTGAGATACTCTGCCTGAAAATACCCACCAAAACAATGGAATCCCCTTACAAAAAGCAATTCAAGGAATATTAAAAACAATCCCGGCAAAAGCTTTTCGGATTCAAGACCTTCTACAATCTCATCATAAGCGATCCGCCAGCCATCACGAACGGCGACCAGTCCGGTGCCATCATCCATCATGGCTGAACGCCGATACATTTTTCTATCCTTTCCCCAAAACAGCATCGTTCCGCCACCATGTCTTTTTTCCAAAAGAGCACGACACCAACAACCACTAATTCCATCCAGAGTTGCAAACAATTCCTGCCGAAAACTACAATCTCTCACAATCAATGAAACCAGCGACGTCTTATCTTGTAAATCTTTCAGAATCAGATCGACAGCCAAACGCTCCGCGTCAACATACGCAACAGCAACACCAGTTGCCTCTTTCGTCAACGAACAGTTGATAATTGTTGCCTGTTCGATGTAACGAGCTCTTTCCAGAACATTTGCACACGCATAATGCTCTTTCAACATGTGACGCACGGCTCCGACCATATTCTCCGATAAACGTTCAGCTTGAAAATGTCTGGCTAGCGTCTCCTCTGAATTTTTAATCATTTCTTTGCTAATACCAGGGAAAAATGAAACCGCACTATTTTCATACTTACTTGGAATAATTGGTAGCTTTAACGGCGAGTCCCCAGATTGCGTATCATAAATCATCAACCCACGCCCATAAGAGGCATTGCACAATGAAACCATTCCAAAAGCAAGCACAGGAACAACCTTTGTTTTTACGCCGCGCTTTTTCAGCAATTGTCGAAACAATAAATGTCCCTGCACAGAAGGTGCAAAAGAATCTACGCCATGATGAGCTGCAGTAAAAATGCAATCAACAAGCGCAGCAGCAGCCTCTGATGCCATCTGTTCTCCCAGTAAAGGAAGAAGTTGTTTTTTTGTGTACACAGCCACATCTTGAACTGGAGCAAGCGGTTGCTGCACAGAAAAATCAGCGACCTGAGAAATATATGACTCCAACGTCACATCACCAAATTCAGAAAGAACTTGACGTACTGTTGGGCAATACGACAACACCTGCTGCATCATCCACTCGTTTTCTCTATTCATCCACTGTTCCAAAAGCTGGTCACCTTCCTGCTCACAAATGCCAATTTAATAATCTAATAAATATTTTACCAGTATCTTTGCTCAGCGCTCTGCACATATTTTGCACAAATTGCTACTGATTTTGCACAAAAAAAGAACGTACTTTTTAAAGTACGTTCTTAGCAATTTCTCTTATCTCCATTCGATCGTTGCTGGCTTACGCGGTGCCGTACGCTGATAGGTCACATCAGGCTTGCCAATGAGCAGGCAGGCATTGATTTCTTCTGGCTTAACGCCCAGCTTTTCGCAAAGCGCTGGATTCTGACTGAGCGCCATCTGAATGAAACCACTGTACAGCGTGCCCAATCCGCTGACATGCGCCATCAACGCAATGCTCGAAGCAGCCAACCCGCCATTGAGCGGTGACGGCGAAGCAACAATGAGCAATGCCGGTGCATTAAAGAAGAGATGATCCTCATTCGCATCCGCCTCGTGATGATTGCGCATGCGCGTCAGCGTATCGTACAACCGACCTTTCCCCTGCTTAGCCACATAGCCATTAATGATGGCATCGAAGCCTTCCCAGACAGCCTCTTTCACTTCATCCAACGAATCTTGAACAACAATGTAGCGCACGTTCTGGGCATTGCTACCGGTCGGTGTGAAACGCCCCGCTTCGAGCACCGCCGCCAGCGTTTCCTGCGACAGCTTCTCGTTCTTATAACGGCGAATGCTGCGGCGGGATTCCAGGGCAGCCATCAGAACATCCGCTTCAAATTCTGCCGGACGGTCATTGAATTCAATGACCGTATCCGTTGGATAATCATCCGGCATCGTAATGGCACCACTTGGACAAACGGCAAAGCAATGGCCACACTCAATGCAGGTGTTTACCAGGACCGCTTTGCCATCCTCCAGTTTCAGTGCTTCCGGAAAACAATCGGCCACACAGGCCCCACAGCCTATGCATCGTTCTTTATCAATTTTAATCATTACAACCAAGCCTCCTTACTGTTTGCGCGCAATGGTATAGTCGTCACCCATGCGGTAATATGGGCAGTCATCAAAAGTATCACTGAGAAATTTGTACAGCTCATCTTCGTCCAACAACATGTCACAAACATAGTAATCCATTTCTTCGTCGTAATCATAGTAGAGACAGTATTCACATTTACTCATGCGCATTCTCTCCTAACAAAAAAGCCTCTGACAACATCAGAGGCTTGAAATCGTTTAAGCGTTGATTTCCTGAGGCTTTTTGTAAGCAGCCTCGATAAAACGAACGGTCTTAGACGTGTTGCGCAAAACAACCGTATGGGTTTTTACGCGGTCGCCCTGAGCCTGAATGCCACGCAAAACATCGCCATTGGTAACACCAGTAGCGATAAACATGACATCATCAGCGCTGACCAAATCGTTCAAATTGTATACCTGATTGACATCGCTGTGACCCATGGCTTCCATGCGGCGTACCTGTTCGTCGTTTTCCGGCACCAGGCGTCCCTGCATGTCACCACCCAGGCATTTGACAGCAGCAGCAGCCAGAACGCCTTCCGGCGCACCACCGATGCCAAGAATCATGTCGATGGCGCCGGTGTCCATGGCCACCGTCAATGCTGGTGCAACATCACCATCGGTGATCAGCTTAACCTTTGCGCCAAGCGCCTTGCAGGCCTGTTTGATATGTTCATGGCGTTCGCGGTCGAGCAGGCAGACGGTCATTTCGCTGACGTCCTTGCCGAGGGCTGCCGCTACATTGCGCAGGTTTTCTTCAACGGTTTTATCAATGTCGATGGCACCCTTTGCACGAGGGCCGACAATGATCTTGTCCATATACATGTCTGGCGCATGGAGCAGACCGCCAGATTCAGCAACAGCCATAACAGCGATGGCGCCTGGCTGGTTCTTTGCGGTCAGGTTGGTGCCTTCCAGCGGGTCAACGGCGATGTCCACTTCGGTGCCGCCGAGACCAACTTTTTCACCAATGTAGAGCATTGGTGCTTCGTCCATTTCCCCTTCGCCGATGACAACGGTGCCAGAGATGTGAATGGTGTCGAACATTTTACGCATGGCTTCTACTGCAGCGCCATCGGCCGAATTTTTTTCCATACGGCCAATCCATTTGGCACAGTTGATGGCTGCAGCTTCGGTGACACGGGCAAATTCTATAACGAGATCTCTTTCCATGATGCCGAACCTCCTCACGCTTTGCCGTTGCTGCCGAAGATGCGGATCTTTTCAGCAACACGTTCTGCCATTTTTTCACGGGCAGGACCGAGGATCTTGCGAGGGTCGATTTCATTTGGTTTTGCAGCAAGAACTTCGCGCACGCCATCGGTGAAAGCTTCACGCAGGTTGGTGTCGATGTTGATCTTGCGAACGCCGCGCTGAATGGCTTCGCGGAGCGCGTCGTCAGGAACACCGGAGGAACCGTGGAGAACGATTGGAATGTTGACGCGCTTCTTAATTTCAGTCAGACGGTCAAAATCGAGCTTTGGTTCGCCTTTGTACTGACCATGAGCGGTGCCGATGGCAACAGCCAGGGAACGAATGCCGGTCTGTTTGACAAAATATTCGGCTTCGTCAGGATCGGTGAAGGTGGCTTCGCGTTCGCTGACGGTGACGTTGTCTTCGGTGCCGCCGATTTTACCGAGTTCTGCTTCAACAGAAATGTTCAATGGGTTGGCAACATCGAGGATTTTCTTGGTAACAGCAATGTTTTCTTCGAGAGGATGTTTGGACCAGTCGATCATGACAGAGGTAAAGCCGTTGCCGATGCACTGGATAACCTGGTCAAAGCTGGTGCCGTGGTCGAGATGGAGCGCCACTGGAATGGTGGACGCTTCTGCAGCGGTCTTAACCAGGGAGACGATGTAGTTCAAACCAGCGTATTTGATGGCGCCCTGGCTTGCCTGAATGATGACAGGGGATTTTTCTGCTTCAGCAGCCATCATGATGGCCTGAACAATCTCCATGTTGTTGCAGTTAAAAGCACCGACCGCATAGCCGCCTTCTTCAGCAGCGGTCAAAAGAGTATCAACGTTTACAAATGGCATGTTTAAATTCCTCCTTAATATTTACATGCGTTCCGGAGCCGTCAGCCCCAGAAGTTGCAATACATTACGCAGTGTGATGCGGCTGCAGTCTACCAACGCCAGACGCGCGTCGCGCAGTGCCATGTCGTCGGTAAGCACCTTGCAGCTGTTATAGAAACTATGGAAAGCAGTGGCCAAATCCTTGGCGTAGTAGGCCAGGTGATATGGCGCCAGTTCACGGGCAGCGTCCGCCACTTCCTGCGGCCATTCAGCCAGCTTGCGGATGAGCAGGCGTTCGGCTTCTTCGTTCAGCAGCGACAGATCCACATCCTGTGCCTTTGGCGTATCCACACCAGCCACAGACAAAATGCTGCAGATGCGCGCATGGGCATACTGCACATAGTACACAGGGTTGTCGCTGGATTCTGCCTTGGCCAAATCCAAATCAAAATCGAGGGCGCTGTCTGGGTTTCTCATAATGAAGAAGAAACGTGCGGCTTCCTTGCCAACTTCTTCAATCAGCTCGTCGAGGGTGACATACTGACCGCTGCGCTTGCTCATCTTGACGATTTCACCGCCGCGATAGAGACGCACGAGCTGCATGAGAATCACCGTGATGTCGTCGCCAGGATAGCCCAGCGCCGTCATCGCGCCTTTCAGTCTTGCCACATGGCCATGATGGTCGGCACCCCAGATGTTGATCAGACGCTTGTAGCCGCGCTCAAACTTGTTGCGATGGTAAGCAATGTCGGCAGCGAAATAGGTTGGCGTGCCATTGGAGCGCACCAGCACTTCGTCTTTTTCTTCACCCCAGGCGGTGCATTTCAGCCACTGAGCGCCATCCTTTTCATAGACATAGCCTTTGTCACGGAGAATCTCCACGACTTCGCGCACATCGCCCGCATCGTGCAGGCTCTGTTCGCTGAACCATTTGTCGAAGACAACGCCGAAGTTTTCCAGGCTGCCGCGAATGCCAGCCACCTTTTCTTTCAGAGCGTACTCTTTCATGGCCTGACGGCGTTCGGCCTCCGGCATATCCACATAAGCCTCGCCCTTTTCATCGAGCAGGCGCTGTGCGGTGGCGATGATGTCCTTGCCGTGATAGCCGTCTTCAGGAATCTGATAATCATCGCGGCCCAGCAATTCAAAGTAGCGGGCTTCGACGGATTTGCCGAGGTTTTCCACCTGATTGCCAGCATCGTTGATGTAGTATTCCTTGTCGCAGGCGTAGCCAGCTTCGTTCAGCACCGCAGACAGGGTGTCGCCCAAAGCGCCGCCGCGGGCGTTGCCCATGTGCAGCAGCCCGGTTGGGTTGGCGCTGACAAATTCCACCTGAACGCGTTCGCCTTGTCCGGCGTTGCTCTTGCCATAGTCGCCATCTTCTTCCTGAATCGCTGGCAGAATGGCATGCAGCCAGTTGCTGACAAGATAGAAATTGATAAAGCCAGGGCCGGCAATATCAATGTGGTCAATCAAGTCTGGCAGAGCGATGCCGCCCACAATGGCTTCGGCAATTTTGCGCGGATTCTGACGCATGATGCGCGTCAGCTGCATGG
>CALAKO010000022.1 GCA_937922955.1 uncultured Peptococcaceae bacterium
ATAAGATCTCTAAAAAGATTGTAGCGCTGGTTACCATGGCAGCATTCGTTCTGACCTTGGTTCCATTCGCTGCGTTTGCAGGGACTGCCAATGACGTTACTATTAGTCAAAAAGCGGTTGATTCTGTAAATGTTGATTTTGACAGCACTTTTAGTAATGTTAAAATCAATGTAACTGATGCTGATGGGGATGCTGTTAAAGTAGCTCTTCAAGGCTCACAAGGTGAAGATTTAAGTGGTAATCCAGCTGCTGCAGGAACTACAAGTGAAACTGTAATTGCAAGTGTAACGAATGCTTACGAATATCGTATTCCACTTTCTGCTGGTACCTATACCATTTCTGTAGTTGCTGGTGGTCAGACATTGGTTAGCGAAGAAGTATATGTTTATGGCGAAGCTGTTCGTGCAAATTCATCTTATGGTGTGATGGATAAGAACGATCAGATCGTTGAAAACGTTGAAGTTGCCGTTAACAAAGATTTAACCACTAAGTTTGTAGTCAAAGATAGTAATAACGTTGCTACAGAAGCTGCTCTCGGTAATGTTATTGTTTGGGCTGAAGAAAATGGCCAACCATCCAGCTATGTGAAAGTTAACGGAGAAAACACTGGTGCAGGTAATGGTAAAACCATTAAAGATGTTGTAAATGGCAAGGAAGTAACGCTTACATTTACAAAGGCAGGTACTTACACCTTATGTGCTGGTATGGGCACAAATGTAGAAACTGCCAAGAATAAACCATTGCTTGGTACCACCACAGTTACTGTTACTAATAAGAATGTTGCTGTTGACAGTATCACAATGACTGGTAGCACACAAAAGTTCAACAGTGCTGCTCTTGAAAATACAACTGCCATCGACTTTGGTAACACTGGAATGGGTAGATATGACATCACTGGTACCGATTTTGAATACAATGGCCTTGATAAAGTTGTATTCCAAGGGACTGCTAAAGATGAAGATGGACTTCCATTAGCTGGTAAAACTTTTGCTGTATCTTCTGATAAAGCCGGTGTTGTAGAAATTAATGATACCCCAGCTAGCGAAGAACCTGTAATGGTTACCACCGATAGCAAAGGTAATTTCAAAGTTGAAGTTAGAATGCAGGAAAAGAGCAACGTTGGTCTTTCCTTCTATAACGAAGATGCAGATCTTGAATACGTTGTTAACATCATTGCAGCTAAAACCAGTGCTGTAAACATTGACCGTGAAAAAACCGGCGGTTACGTGTTGGCAAGTACCGATGACAAAAACTGGCCAGCAGCAGGCAGCGATTTCTCTGATGCTGTTCAGTTCAAGATTACTGACGAAAAAGGTAACGTTGTAACTGACAACACTGTAAATGCTAAAATTGAAGTAATGGATAAGCCAACGGATGCTGATGCAAAAGATCTGACTGGCGATCAGTTTAAACTTGTTAAATCCGGCGACGTTTATACTTTAGCGTACACCGGTAACAATGCAGCTAACGTTAAGCTCGTTCCTGGCAAGTACATTGTACGTGTTGCTTTGGATAGCGGCGATAACGTTACCGTAAGTTTCAATGCTGTTAAGTTCGGTAAAGTTGAAGACATGGTCATCGACATGACTGCTTGGAATGGCATTGATCTTCAGCAGAAACCAACCGATCCAAGCTACAAAGTAACGGATGAAGTTACTCTTGGCCAAATCGTGACTGTAGAAGCAAAATATGTTGATGCTAATGGCATCAAAGTACCAGCTACTGGTGAAATCCAGTATGGTTTTGACGGCAAAGCTGTTCGTGAAGTAGATGCTAAGAATGCTGTATTTGGCACTGCGCTTGATGTTCCTGCAAATGAATCTTTGCTGGGTACTACCATCAAAGTAAAAGCTTATGATGTTAAGAACGCTAAGCTCGTTGAAAAGGAACTGACTGTTGTTGATTCTTACAATGAATACAGCCTTGAATTCGACCCAACTAACGGCCCTATCAATGAAGACAATAAGGTGACTGTTAAGATTGTCGATGAAGACGGCAACGTAGCTAATATCAACAAGGGTACTGTATATGCTGATGTAGAAGACCAGACCAATGCTGATGCAAAAGTTAGCGTTAAAACTGTAGGCACCATTTCTAATGGTAAAGCTACACTTGAAGTATATTCCAACAAGGAAACCACCGCAGATATTCGTGTGCTTGTAAAGGCTGGTTCCGCAATCTATGTTGGCAACCTGGAATACACCTTCGGTAAGGAAGATCCACTTGCTAACCGCACTGTCGTTATGACCATTGGTTCTAGCGAATATGTTGTGAACAACAAGGTTGTAACCGGTGACGCTGCTCCATTCGTAGACAGCAACTGGAGAACCATGGTTCCTATCCGTGCTTTGGCTGAAGCTTTTGATGCTGAAGTAGAATGGGATAACGATGCACGTACCGTGACTATTGCTTACGATACTGGTATCACTATTGTTATGACTGTTGGTGAAGAAACCTACACTGTAAACGACGAAGAAATGACCATGGATACCGCTCCTGTCATCCAGGGCGATCGTACCTATGTACCAGTTCGTTTCGCTGCTGAAGGTATGGGCTTCACTGTAACCCCACTCTATGACAGCAACGGCCTCACTGCTTCCGTTGTATTCCAGCGCTAAGCTTTGAGCATGTTGACTTTATAGGCTCGACAAACCCTCGCTTCCTTCGGGAAGCGAGGGTTTTTTGCATCATCATGCGTTTAAATCTCCTTCATAATGGGGTATAATGATGGAGAAAAAACGAGAATGAGGGTGAAAGGATGCACGTTTTTGACTATACGAAGGCGCCGGAGCGATTGCTAACGCCGGAGGTGGTACGGCTGCTGACGCAGATTCATGAGGAGAAGGGCAAGCAGGAGCTGTTCCTTGAGGCAAACATGGACGAGCTGCGCGGGCTTTTGGAAGTGGCGAAGATTCAGAGCACGGGCGCATCCAACCGCATCGAAGGCATCTACACCTCGGATCAGCGTTTGCGAGAGCTGGTGGCGCAGAAAGCGGAGCCGCGCAACCGTTCGGAAGAGGAGATCGCCGGCTATCGCGAGGTGCTGTCGACGATTCATGAAAGCTACGACTATATTCCGTTGCGGTCAAACACGATCTTGCAGCTGCACCGCAATTTGTATTCCTATTCCAGCGGCGCCGTGGGCGGACAGTATAAGAATGCTGACAATGTCATCGCTGAGACAGACGCCGACGGTCATCGACGTGTGCGCTTTCAGCCGGTGGCGGCGTTTCAAACGCCGGAGGCCATGGTTACGCTGTGTGAGGCGATGAATGAAGCGTGGCAGGCAGAGACGTTTGACAAGCTTCTGTTGATGCCGATGTTTGTACTGGATTTTCTCTGCATTCATCCGTTTAACGATGGCAATGGACGCATGAGCCGCCTGCTGACGCTGCTGTTGTTGTACAAAAGCGGCTGCATTGTGGGCAAGTACATCAGCTTGGAAATGATCATTGAGGCGTCAAAGGACACCTACTACGACGCTTTGCAGCGCAGCTCGCAGGGCTGGCACGAAGGCGCGAACGATTATGCGCCGTTTGTGACGTATTATCTGGGAATTGTGCTGAAGGCGTATCGCGAGTTTGAAAGTCGTGTGCGGCTGATGCAGGATCGTTCGCTGTCGAAGCCGGAACGCATTCGGGCGCTCATTGACGACCACATTGGTAAAATCACCAAGAGCCAGATTATGGCGCAGTGTCCGGACATTAGCAAGATCACTGTGGAACGCACACTGACCGATCTGGTGAAGACGGGTTACTTGCGCAAGGTCGGCGCTGGTCGCGCGACGGCTTATGTCAAGGCAAGCGATGTGGACGATTAACACTATATAAGGAAGGTTTGACGCAAAAGCGTTAGGTCTTCCTTTTTTCTTTTACGGTGTATACATAAGCAGGAAAAGATGACGTGCGGTCAAGCCGCGCAGGTGATGGCGCATGTCAGCGCACTTGGCAGCAACACTGGTGGGCAAAGGGGGCTTTGATATAGAGAAAGTTGCTTTGTTATGATACAATCATGTTATCAACAATTTATGCTTAGAACTTGCGACACGGTGCAGTTAGTTCTAAATAGATCTGGTTATAGTTCTAGAATGGCTGTAAACAGCTTAAAATAGGAATTTTGTTGGTATGAAATTAGATGTAAAAAATCTGGGGAGGCAAGGCAATGATTTACTCGGAGATGCAGATAAAAGAGAAGATCGAGCAGCTTCTTTCACACGTTGCCAAGAGTATCAAGCGTGAGCTAGAAAGCGAAGTGGTGGAGTTAAAAGAGGCGCGCAGCAATTTTAGTTTCAAAGAACTAGGAAAATATTTCTCGGCACTGAGTAACGAGGCCAATCTGCGCGGTATACAGGAAGCGTGGCTGTTTTTTGGCATCAGCAACGACGGCCAGCTGGTGGGGTCGGCGTACCGTGCCGATGGCAGCCTGCAGTCCATCAAACGCGAGATCGCCAACGGCACCAATGAGCGCCTCACCTTTCTAGAAGTGTACGAGCTGGCGTTGGATGGCGCGCGTGTGCTGGCTTTTCAAATTCCGCCAGCGCTGCGCGGTGTGCCAACCACCTGGCAGGGCGCAGCTTATGCGCGCGAAGGCGATGCTCTTGTGCCGCTGCCAATGAACAAGCTCGACCTGATCCGCAACGAAGGCGGCGTGGACTGGTCAAAAGAAGTGGTGCCGGGTGCATCGCTGAACGACCTTGATCTCGACGCCCTGCAGGAAGCGCGGCGCCTTTTTGCTCAAAAACAGAACGATCCGAAGAAAGCCGCTATGATCGATGCCCTGCCTGAGGCTGCTTTTCTCGACAAAGCCGGGCTCACCATTGCTGGTCAAATCACCCGCACTACGCTGCTGCTGTTGGGTAAGTCCGAGGCCAGCAGTTGGTTTGACGGTTTCATTCCGCGCATCACTTAGAGCCTGTACGGTGCCAACGGCCTTGTCAAAGCCTACGAACACTTCGACATGCCGCTGCTGTTGGCGGTGGACCGCGTCTATGCGAAAATCCGCAACGAAAAATATCGCTACTTTTCCGGCAGCGAAACTCTGTTTCCTGACGAAGTGAACCAATATGAGCCGGAGCTTGTCAAAGAAATCATTAACAACTGCATCGCTCACCAGGACTATCGCCTGCGCGGCAAGATCAACGTGGAAGAATTCGAGGACAAACTCGTCTTTATCAATGAAGGCGCTTTCATTCCCGAACACATCGAGCGCGCTCTGGAGCCGGGCTACAAACCGCCCTACTATCGCAACACCTTTCTCTGCAACGCTATGACCAACCTTTATATGATCGACACCAATTCCATGGGCATTCCTATGATGTATCAAATTCAGCGCGAGCGGTGTTTCCCGCTGCCAACCTACGACCTCACTGTGCCAAATCGCGTCAGTGTCACCGTTTATGGCAAGATCCTCGACAAGAATTACACTCAGTTGCTCCATGCCAACAGCGATCTGGACATGCACACTGTCTTTCTTCTTGACAAAGTGCAGAAGCACACTCTCATCACCAAGGAGGACTATCAGCAGCTGAAAAAGAAGCGGCTTGTTGAGGGACGCTATCCAAGCATCTATGTTTCATTTAAAGTGGCCGACATGATGGGGCAGCGCGCCGACTACATGCGCAACCAGGGCTTGGAAGATGAAGTTTGTAAACAACTCATTCTGAAAACACTGAAAACTATGGGCAGTGCAGGCAAGCAAGAACTCATGGAAGTGCTCGCCCATGCCTTGCCGGAAGTGCTCAGCGATCAGCAGCGCTCACGCAAAGTGTCCAACTTGCTGCAGGCCATGAAAAAGGACGGCCTCATCATCGCCGACGGCAGCAATCGCTACGCCAAATGGCGCCTGTGCGATTAAAGCGCCTGGGTGGAGACATTTCGCTGCGTTTGCCGACGCACATGCGCATCAACAGCAATCAAGGCGCTTCAATGCGGCACACTTGATCCTGTAACGGGCGTCTTATAATAGGAAAGATCATGACATCTATTCAGCCTCTGTTGTCCCAGCGACAGCAGGGGCTTTTGTTATTTGCCCTGTCGCCGCGGTGGGGGGATGATCAATTTTTGGGGGGACTTTACTTTCTCTC
>CALAKO010000023.1 GCA_937922955.1 uncultured Peptococcaceae bacterium
TGGTGAGCCCTTCGATGGCTGCGTAGGAGCCGTTGATGTTGTACGGCATGTCGAGGCGGGTGTTGCCGTCCATGTCGACGTACTGGGTGATGACCTGGTTGTTGGCAAAGAGGCCTTTGAGGGTGTCTTCACCAGCAACGAAACGACCTTCCCCGTGAGAGAATGGGATTTGGTAGGTGGTGCCCACTTCCATGCCGGCCAGCCATGGAGACTGGTTGCTCATGAGCTTGGTGAGAGCGTATTTGGACTGGTGGCGACCGATGGTGTTGAAGGTCAGCGTGCAGTCGTTTTCGGTTGGGTCGATGATCTTGCCGTATGGCAGGAGACCGAGTTTCACCAGGGCCTGGAAGCCGTTGCAGATCCCGAGCATGAGACCGTCGTTAACGGTGAGCAGGCGTTCGATGGCTTCTTTGAGGCGTTCGTTGCGGAAGAAGGCCGCAATGTACTTGCCGGAGCCGTCTGGTTCGTCCCCGAAGGAGAAGCCGCCTGGAAGCACGAGCATTTGTGCGTCGCGCAGGGCTTTTTCCATGGCGTCGATGGACGCTTGCAGGCGTTCGGTGGTGAGGTTGCCGATGACGATCGGTTCCACCTTGGCGCCAGCACGTTCCAGGATGCGAGCGGTGTCGACTTCGCAGTTGGTGCCAGGGAAGACAGCGAGCACGGCCTTTGGTGCGCCGTCAACCTTGCCGCTGAAGCGGTACGTCTTGGTGTCTTTGATGACCTGAGCCGCATCTGGCGTGCCCTGATAATCGTTGTCGGAGACGGTTGGGTAGATGTCTTCGAGGGTGTCGTTGTACGCGCTTTCCATGGTCTGGAGATCCACGGTGACGTCTGGCCAGGTGAAGCTGAAGCTGGTGGCAACAGTACCGAGCAGGGTGGTGTCGGCGTCGATGTCGTCGGCCAGTTCAAGCACGAGGGTGCCCACTGCTGGCTGGAAGAGAGCGTCGAAGTCTACGTCTTTGGCGAAGGTCACGCCGAGGCGATTCCCGATGGCCATTTTGTAGAGACCTTCCATGATGCCGCCTTGACCAACGCTCCAAGCAGAAACGATCTTACCGGCTTTGATGGCATCCTGAATCATGGCGTAGAACGCTTTGAAAGCGTCGCCATCAACGCGGCCGTCGTCCTTGCGCGCCACGGACACGGTGACGATCTTGTGACCAGCTTCCTTAAATTCAGGGCTGATGACGCGATCGGCTTCGGAGATGGTGGTCGCAAAGCTGATGAGGGTTGGTGGCACGTCGAGATCTTCACTTGTGCCCTTCAGGGTAAAGGTGCCGCTCATGGAGTCCTTGCCGCCGATGGCAGGGAGTTCGAGGTCACGCTGAGCCGCCAGAGCGCCGAGCAGGGCTTTGAATGGCTGACCCCAGCGGGTTGGTTCGTTCTTGATGCTGTGGAAGTATTCCTGCATGGAGAGGTACACGTCGGTGGTGGCGGTACCGGTAGAAATCAGCTTCATGATGGATTCGAGGACGGCATTGTAAGCGCCCCAGAATTGGTTGGTGCTCATAGCGTCTGGTGAGAAGCCATAAGCAAACATGCTGACGGTGTTGGTTTCCCCTTTGAGCACAGGAATCTTGGCAACCATGGTCTGAATTGGGGTGGCCTGATATTTCCCGCCGAGTGGGAAGAGAACGGTGCCCGCACCGATGGTGGAGTCGAATTGTTCCACGAGACCAGCTTTGGAGCAGACGTTCAGCCCAGCGAGGTGCTGTTTCATGGCTTCGGCTTTGTCGGCTGGCACGGTGATGGTCTGGTTGACGGCAGCGTCTTTGGCAGCGACAACGGTGGCTTCCTTGCGAGCGCCGGCGGAGTCCACAAAGGTACGCGCCAGGTCAACAATGTACTGACCGCGGTATTCGATGATCATGCGGCCGCTGTCGGTGACGTCGGCCACGTTGGTGCATTCGAGGTTTTCTTCGTAAGCCATGGCCTGGAAGGCTTCCCAGTTTTCCTTGGCGATGACACAGGCCATGCGTTCCTGAGATTCAGAGATGGCCAGCTCGGTGCCGGTGAGGCCTTCGTATTTCTTAGGCACACGGTCGAGATGGATGTGCAGGCTGTCGGCCAATTCGCCGATGGCAACGGAGACGCCGCCAGCGCCGAAGTCGTTGCAGCGCTTGATCATGCGCGCAATTTCCGGACGACGGAAGAGACGCTGAATCTTGCGTTCTTCAACTGGGTTCCCCTTCTGCACTTCTGCACCGGAAGTTTCCAGGGAGTCAACGTTCTGATTCTTGGAAGAACCGGTGGCGCCGCCGCAGCCGTCACGGCCGGTTTTGCCGCCGAGGAGAACGACGATGTCGCCTGGTTCTGGACGCTTGCGGACGATGTTTTCAGCAGGAGCGGCAGCAACCACTGCCCCTACTTCCATGCGCTTGGCTTCGTAGCCAGGATGGTACACTTCGTCAACAATCCCGGTGGCCATCCCAATCTGGTTGCCGTAGGAAGAGAACCCTTTAGCAGCCAGGGTGCAGATTTTGCGCTGTGGCAGTTTGCCCTTGAGGGTTTCTTCGATGGACTTGCGTGGGTCGGCCGCACCAGTCAGGCGCAAGCTCTGGTACACATAGCTGCGGCCGCTGAGTGGGTCACGAATGGCCCCGCCCAGGCAGGTGGCCGCGCCGCCGAACGGTTCAATTTCCGTTGGGTGGTTGTGGGTTTCGTTTTTGAACATGTAGATCCATGGCTCTTTAACGCCATCGATGTCCACCTCTGCCTTGACGCTGCAAGCGTTGATTTCTTCGCTTTCGTCAAGATTGCGCACGAGGCCATGTTTCTTGAGGTATTTGGTGGAAATGGTGCCAAGGTCCATGAGAGAGATTGGCGGCCATTTTTCGCGATCGGCGTACACATCGTCACGCAGCGCGAGGTATTCGTCGTAGACCTTCTGCACGGTTGGGTCTTCGATGGTGACATCGGTGATGACGGTGTTGAAGGTGGTGTGACGGCAATGGTCGGACCAGTAGGTGTCGACCACCTTCAGTTCGGTTTCGGTTGGATCGCGCTGTTCTTCGATGAAATACTGCTGCAGGAAGGCAAGATCGTCCACATCCATGGACAGGCCATAGGCCTTGATGATGTCGGCGAGGCCGTCGCGGTCCGCAGCGATGAGGCCGGTCACCGTTGGCACGGTGTCGGCAGCTGGCGCTGGCTGTTCGAAGGCTTCTGGCTTTTCAAGAGCGGCCAGACGCGCTTCGACTGGGTTGACGAGGTAGTGTTCCACAGCAGCGACATCGTCGGCACTGAGAGCGCCGCTCAGAACGTAGACCAGGGCGGTCTTAACGACTGGGCGTTCGCCAGTGACAACTTCGATGCACTGGCCGCAGGAATCGGCGCGCTGGTCGTATTGGCCAGGCAGTGGTTCCACAGCCAGCATGATTTTATCGGCATAGGCTTCCGGCAGTGTTTCGGTGTAGATGGTATCCACACGTGGTTCCGAAAGCACCAGGTTGCAAATTTGTTCGGTGTCGAGCGCTGCCTGCAAATCCAGGTCGTAGCGACGGATGATGCGCACGTCTTCGAGTGCGTTCAGACCGAGATCGCGTCTCAAGGATTGCAGCAGGGCTGCGTTTTCTTCTCTAAACTCTTCCTTGCGTTCAACAAAAAAGCGTTTGATTTCGCTCATTACTTTCTCCCCTTACTTCAGAGCACGAGCGCCAATATCGCGGCGGAACTGCATGTGGTCGAAGTTGATCTTTTCAACCGCTGCGTACGCCTTGTCGATGGCGCCTTTGATGGTGGTGTCTTTAGCGGTCACCCCGAGAACACGACCGCCATTGGTGACAATCTGGTCGTCCTTGAGGGCGGTGCCAGAATGGAAAACGATGGCTTCTTCTTCGGCGATGGTGTCCAGCCCATGGATTGGCACGCCCTTTTCAGAGCTGGCTGGATAGCCGCCAGAGGCCATGACCACGCAGACAGCGGCTTCGTCGTACCATTCCAGATTGGCCTGGTCGAGGGTGCCGTCCAGGCAAGCCTGGAAGAGATCCACGATGTCGGATTTCATGCGAATCATGATTGGCTGGGTTTCAGGGTCGCCAAAACGCACGTTGTATTCGAGCACGCGAGGGCCTTTTTCGGTCAGCATCAGACCGGTGTAGAGAATACCGGTGAATGGTGCGCCTTCGGCAGCCATCGCAGCGATGGTTGGTTCGATGATGGTTTCATTGACCAGCTTGGAGAGCTCTTCGGTGTACACTGGAGCTGGGGAATACGCGCCCATGCCGCCGGTGTTTGGCCCTTTGTCGCCGTCAAAGATGCGCTTGTGGTCCTGAGCAGACACCATTGGCAGCACATGCTTGCCGTCGGCGAATGCGAGCACGCTGACTTCTGGACCTTCCATGTATTCTTCGATGACGATGGTGGCGCTGGCGTCGCCGAACGCATGATCAGAGAGCATGTCTTCGATGGCTTTGTCGGCCTCTTCGCGGGTCATGCAGATGATAACGCCCTTACCAGCAGCGAGGCCATCGGCCTTGACCACGCAAGGCACGCCGATTTCATCGACAAACGCCTTGGCTGGAGCCACTTCGGTGAAGGTGTCAAACGCCGCTGTTGGGATGTTGTACTTCTTCATCAGTTCCTTGGAGAACGCCTTGCTGCCTTCGAGACGAGCGGCCGCTTTATTTGGGCCAAAGCAAGCCAGCCCAGCTTCCTGGAACGCGTCCACAACGCCGAGGGTGAGTGGCAGTTCAGGACCAACAACGGTCAGGTCGATGGCTTCTGCTTTCGCGAAGTCCACCAGGCCCTGGATGTCATCCACTTTGATGTTCACGAGGGTTGCCACGTCGATCATGCCAATGTTGCCTGGAGCAACGTAAATTTCGGAATCAGGGTGCTGAGCGAGTTTCCAGCAGAGAGCGTGTTCACGGCCGCCGCTGCCAATTACTAAAATTTTCATAGTGCCATCCTCTCTTAATGTTTAAAGTGACGAACGCCAGTAAAGACCATGGCAATGCCAAACTTGTTGCAGGCATCGATGACTTCCTGGTCACGAATGCTGCCGCCTGGCTGAATGATTGCGGTAATGCCAGCCTGAGCAGCCACTTCGATGTTGTCGGCAAATGGGAAGAACGCATCCGACGCCAAAACAGCGCCTTTGGCCTTGTCGCCAGCGTGTTTCAGGGCAATGTCGCAGGAACCAACGCGGTTCATCTGACCAGCGCCCACACCGATGGACACGCCGTCCTTAGCCACAACGATGGCGTTGCTCTTAACGTGCTTCACCACGTTCCAGGCGAACACGAGGTCGTCGAGAAGGGCTGGGTCTGGCTGAGTTTCGGTAACCACTTGCAGGGTTGCTGGGTCCAGATGATGAACGTCGCGTTCCTGAACGAGGAAGCCGCCGCTGATGGTTTCGATCCAAGGGGTGGTTACCTGGCCGCAAGCATGGGTATCAAGGATGCGGAGTTTTTCTTTCTTGTGAAGGATGTCCACAACGCCGTCTTCATAGCCCGGTGCGATGACGGCTTCGAAGAAGGTCTTGATGATTTCTTCGGCCGTGGCTTTGTCGAGCGCGCGGTTGAACGCGATGATGCCGCCATAGGAAGAAAGTGGATCGGCGTCGTGTGCCTTGGTGAAGGCTTCCAGCACGGTCTGACCAACGGCAAAGCCGCATGGGTTGGTGTGCTTGATGATGGCGCAAGCTGGACGGTCCACGAATTCGTTGACCATCTGCCAAGCAGCGTCGGTGTCAACGATGTTGTTGTAGGAGAGTTCCTTACCGCCGAGCTGTTCTGCACCAGCGAGGGTGCCTGGCTTCTTAGAGTTGACATAGAACGCTGCCTTCTGATGAGGGTTTTCGCCGTAGCGCAGGGTCTGCTTGAGCTGACCACCGAAGCTGTAGGATGGTTCGAAAACGCTGTCCGCAAACTGGCTCACCAGATACTGGCTGATGGCTGCGTCGTAGCGAGCGGTCATTTCAAAAGCGCGCATGGCCAAACGCTGACGCTGTTCAAAGGTGATGCCTTCGTCGCTCTTGAGGGCAGCGATGACCTCGTCGTATTGAGATGGGTCGACAACGATGGACACGCGTTCGTGGTTCTTCGCCGCAGCGCGCACCATGGTTGGGCCGCCGATGTCAATGTTTTCAATAGCGGTCTGAAGATCCACGCCTTCTTTGGCGATGGTGTCTTCAAATGGATAGAGATTGATGGCCACCAGGTCGATTGGGGCAATGTCCATGTCGGCCAGGGTTTGCAGATGTTCGTCGGTATTGCGGGCGAGAATCCCTGCATGAATGATTGGATGCAGGGTCTTTACACGACCATCAAGAATTTCCGGGAATTTCGTTACGTCACTGACTTCAACAACAGGAATGCCCGCGTCACGCAGTGCGCGTGCGGTGCCGCCGGTGGAAAGAATTTCATAATCCAATTCCACTAAGGCTTTCGCAAATTCCTGAAGACCTGTTTTGTCTGATACACTAATTAATGCTCTTTTCACGTTTCCACCCCTATTTCTTAATCTTTACACAACGCCCATCAAAGGACACTTTATTGTCAGCAATGAGCTGCAAACAAACGGTATAAATCTGGTGCTCCTGCACGAGAATGCGTGCCGAGAGGCTGTCTTCGTCGTCATCGTCCTGAACCGGCACAGGTACTTGAGCGATGATTGGACCATGATCCAGCTCAGCGTCCACAAAATGCACGGTGCAGCCGCTGACTTTCACGCCGTAGTCCACCGCCTGTTTCTGCGCATGCAATCCTGGGAAAGATGGCAAGAGCGATGGATGAATGTTGACTACTGGGCAGCCAACGTTGGCCAGGAAGTCCGCACCAAGGATTTTCATATAGCCTGCCAGCACCACGAGGTTGCAAGGAACCTTCTTTACTTCTTCCAGTACCGCTTCTTCGTACGCTTCACGGCTGGCAAACTGGGAGTCATCCACACAAACGTGAGGAATGTTTTTTTCTGCGGCATAGGCCAATACCTGTGCCTGTGGTTTATTTGAAAGCAGTAAGGACACCTCAACGTTGGTCAAGGCACCCGATTCAATGTTTTCAACAATGGCTTTGAAATTGGAGCCGCGTCCGGACGCGAATACCACGATTTTCAAGGGAATCCTTCCTTTCCTTACTTGATCACAACGTGTCCGTCGCCGTCGGTGACTTCGCCGATGCGATAGAAGGTTTCGTTCTGAGCGGTCAGTGTTTCTGCCACTTTGTCGGCCTGGTCTTTGTCAACGATGAGGACAAAGCCAATGCCCATGTTGAAGGTCTTGTAGAGTTCCGCGTCTTCGAGGTTGCCGGCTGCAGCCAGAGCGTCAAAGATGGCTGGACGTGGCCAGGTGGTGCGGTCGAATTCAGCGTTCACGTTCTTAGGCAGCACGCGTGGCACGTTTTCGAGGAGACCGCCGCCAGTGATGTGTGCCATGCCGAGGATGGCGTCTGGGCAAGCGTTGAGCAGCGCCAGTACGCTCTTAACGTAGATCTTGGTTGGTTCGAGCATGACTTCACCGATGCTCTTGCCGCTGTCCTGGAATGGATCGGTCAGGGCATGGCCTTCCACTTCCAGCATCAGTTTACGAGCCAGGGAGAAACCATTGGAGTGCAGACCGCTGGAAGGCAGACCAAAGATCACATCGCCAGCCTTGATCTTGGAGCCGTCGATGATTTTCTTGCGATCCACCACGCCGACACAGAAACCAGCAACGTCGTATTCGCCAACCTTGTAGAAGCCTGGCATTTCAGCGGTTTCACCGCCAACGAGGGCACAGTTGGACTGCACGCAGCCGTCGGCCACGCCTTTGACCACCTGAGCCAGCTGTTCTGGTGCCAACTTGCCAACAGCCACGTAGTCGAGGAAGAACAGTGGTTCTGCCCCGCTGACGAGGATGTCGTTGACGCACATAGCCACGGCATCAATACCGATGGTGTCGTGCTTGTTCATGTCGAAAGCCAATTTCAGCTTGGTGCCAACGCCGTCGGTGCCGCTGACGAGAACAGGTTCTTCGTACTTGGATTTGTCGAAAGCGAAAAGACCGCCAAAGCCGCCAAGGCCACCGATCACTTCTGGACGCTGGGTCTGTTTTACGTAAGGTTTGATCAATTCAACAGAAGCATTGCCTGCATCAATATCAACGCCGGCATCTTTATAGGTAATCATTTTCTTTTCCACGGATAGCCCTCCTAGGATCATTTCGAGTTTTTGCATGCAGGGTGGCCTAAGCAATAGTCCCCATTCAAACAAGCAACGCAGTAGTCGTTTTCTCCGCCAACCGCTTCATAAAGCCCTTCCAGGCTGAGGTAGTGGAGACTGTCTGCGCCAATGTATTCGCGAATTTCTTCGATGGACTTGTTGGCCGCGATCAGTTTGTCACGCTCTGCGGTGTCGATCCCATAATAGCAAGGATAGAGCACCGGAGGGCAGGTGATGAGCATGTGCACTTCGGCTGCGCCACGCTCTCTCAACAGCGCCACCAAGCGGCGGCTGGTGGTTCCGCGCACGATGGAGTCGTCCACAACAGCGACCTTCTTGCCGCCGATTTCTTCGCGGATTGGGCTCAGTTTGAGCTTGACCATGCGTTCGCGCATCGCTTGAGTAGGCTGAATGAAGGAACGCGCGGTGTAACGGTTCTTCAAGATGCCCTGAGTGAATGGCTTGCCACTGGCTTCAGCGTAGCCAATAGCGGCCGTCGTGCCGGAGTCTGGCACTGGGATGACAATGTCCACGCCGAGGTCGCCGGTTTCGCGTGCCAGGATGGCCCCCATGCGGCGGCGGGACTGGTTGACGTTGATGCCATCCAGGGTGCTGTCTGGACGGGCAAAGTACACGTATTCAAAGATGCAGTGCGCGGTTTTATCGGCTTTTTGAGACGCCACAGTATGAACGCCATCTTCATCGATGACAAGGATTTCGCCGGCTTCCACGTCGCGCACAAATTCTGCGCCAACGGTGTCCAATGCGCAGGATTCGGAAGCGACCACGTAACCAGCGCCGTTAGGCAGCGCGCCAATGCAAAGCGGACGGTTGCCGTATGGGTCACGAGCCGCAAAGATTTTACCGTCGTTGACCGCAACGAGCGCGTAAGAACCTTCCAAATCCAGCATGGCTTTGTGCATGGCAACGTCCATGCTGCTTTCTGCATAACGCGCCAGCAGGTTGCAAAGCACTTCGGTGTCCGTGGTGGTCTGGAAGAGAGAGCCGGTCTTCGCCAGCGAATCTCTGAGCTTGTCGGTGTTGGTCAGGTTGCCGTTGTGCGCCAGCGCAAACTGTCCCTGATAATAGTTGGCCACGATTGGCTGGGTGTTCAGTTCGCTGCTTTCCCCTGTGGTAGCGTAGCGCACGTGCCCAATAGCCAGGCTGCCTGGCAGACCAGCCAGGATTTCTTCATTAAATACGTCGTTGACCAACCCTAAGCGTTTGTGAAAACGAATTTTGCCATCGTTCCAGACGGCCAGCCCGCAGCCTTCCTGACCACGATGCTGCAAGGCAAAGAGCCCAAGGTATGCGAGCTGCGCCACATCCATTCCTGGTGCGCAGATCGCGAAGACGCCACATTCTTCGTGGATCCCATCCTCTGTAATTCGAGCCATGATGTTTCTCCCCCTGGTTGTCGGCTTAAAGGCCGATGTTTTTCAAACGATTGTAAACTTCGATGTAAGCTTCTTCTACGCCGCCAAGGTCTCTTCTGAAACGGTCCTTGTCGAGTTTTTCGTGGGTGTCTTTATCCCAGAGACGGCAGGTGTCTGGGGAGATTTCGTCAGCCAGGATGATCTTGCCATCTGGGGTACGGCCGAATTCGAGCTTGAAGTCAACAAGCACGAGGTTGGCTTTGTCGAAGATGTCCTTCAACAGTTCGTTGATCTTGAAAGCCTGAGCAACGATGTTGTCGATTTCTTCGTCGGTAGCGATGCCAAGAGCGGTAGCATGGTAACGGTTGATCATTGGGTCGCCCAGATCGTCGTTCTTGTAGGAGAATTCGAGGATTGGTTTTGGCAGCACTTCGCCTTCTTCACGGCCTACGCGTTTTGCGAGGGAACCAGCGATGACGTTTCTGCAGATGACTTCGAGAAGAACGATTTCTACGCGCTTAACGAGCTGATGGGTGTCGTCGATGTATTCTACAAGGTGGGTTTCCACGCCGTCTTTTTCCAATTCACGGAACAGCATCGCGCTGACTTTGTTGTTGATGACGCCTTTGCCTTCGATGGTGCCGCGTTTTTCGCCGTTGAATGCGGTGGCATCGTCTTTGTATTCAACCATGTACAGCGCATCGTCGCTGGTTTTGAATACTTTCTTTGCTTTACCTTCGTACAACTGTTCCAATACTTCTACTGACATAATTGATAGCCTCCTAATAAATAGTTGTTATGAATAAATGATGAATTCTATTAGTTTAAGCCGCAGCGTTCGAAAATTTCGTCCACATGGCGCAGATGATGATGGTAGTCAAACGCATCGTCCAAATCTTCTTTGGTCAGCGCACTGGTGATGGCTGGGTCTTCTTCCAAAAGTGGACGGAATGGCAGCTGTTCGTCCCAAGCACGAGCGGTCTTTGGCTGAACGAGATCGTAAGCCTGTTCGCGGCTCATGCCGGTTTCGATGAGCTTGAGCATGACGCGCTGAGAATAAATCAGACCAAAGGTGGCGTTCATGTTGCGCTTCATGTTTTCAGGGAAAACGGTCAAGGTTTCGACGATCTTCGCGAAACGGTTCAGCTGGTAATCCAGGAGAATGGTTGCATCCGGCAGAATGATGCGTTCTGCGGAAGAGTGAGAAATGTCACGTTCATGCCAGAGCGCCACGTTTTCGTAAGCGGTGTGCATGTAGCCACGCAGCACGCGTGCGCAGCCGCACATGTTTTCAGAACCGATTGGGTTGCGCTTGTGAGGCATTGCGGAAGAGCCCTTCTGGCCAGCGGCAAAGTATTCTTCCACTTCGCGCTGTTCGGTCTTTTGCAGGCCGCGGATTTCGGTGGCAAAACGTTCCACAGAGGTCGCAATCAGAGCCATGGCTGCCAGATATTCGGCATGCAGGTCACGAGGAAGAACCTGGGTGGATACTTCCTGAGCGCGAATACCGAGGTGTTCGCAAACATACGCTTCAACAGCTGGAGGGGTGTTGGCAAAGGTCCCAACGGCGCCGGAAATCTTCCCAGCTTCCACGCCCTTGGACGCATGTTCGAAACGTTCAATGTTGCGTTTCATTTCTGAGTACCAGTTCAAAAGCTTCAGACCAAAGGTCGTTGGCTCAGCGTGTACCCCATGGGTACGACCCATTTCAACGGTGTACTTGTATTCTTTTGCTTTTGCACCGATGACGTCTTTGAGGTGTTCCAAGTCCTTCTTGAGGATGTCGTTGGCTTGCTTCAGCAAGTAGCCATAGGCGGTATCGACAACGTCGGTACTGGTGAGACCAAAATGCACCCATTTCTTTTCATCGCCAAGGGATTCGGAAACCGTTCTGGTGAAGGCAACCACATCGTGCTTGGTCTGTTTTTCAATTTCATAGATGCGTTCTACGTCAAAACGAGCGTTTTTACGCAGGGCTGCAGCGTCTTCCTTTGGCACTTCGCCAAGTTCGGACCAGGCTTCGGTTGCCAGAATTTCAACTTCCAGCCATGCAGCAAACTTGTTTTCTTCGGTCCAAATGCGGGCCATTTCCTCTCTGCTGTAACGATTAATCATTGCATACCTCCATTATTTTTCACTCTGTGCGAGGGTTTCCTGAATCTTAGCGTTCTTCTTCTGAACGGATTCTTTCATGTTTTCTTTATAAGCAATCAATTGATCACGAAGGTTATCATCGGATGTTGCCAGAATTTGCACCGCCAAAAGGCCCGCATTCTTTGCCCCATCAATGCCAACGGAAGCAACCGGCACACCGGAAGGCATTTGCACAATGGCATAAAGAGCGTCCAGGCCGTTCAAAGCCGTCGCATTGATTGGCACACCGATCACTGGCAGCACCGTCTTTGCAGCGATGACGCCAGGCAAATGTGCAGCCGCACCAGCCCCAGCAATAATGACTTTCAAGCCGCGTTCTGCTGCGGTTTCCGCGTAGGTTAAGGTGTCTTCTGGCGTACGATGCGCACTAGACACTTTCACTTCATAGCCAACCCCAAACTCTTCCAGGATATCGACTGTTTTCTTCATTAATGGAAAATCAGAGTCACTACCCATCACAATTCCGACTTTTACATTCATTTTTTTGCCTCCATTTCGATCAGCGTCAAAAAATAAAAAGCCCAAGCGGATAGGTTCCTTCCTCTCTTCGTAAAGTGTAGGAAACCTACCCGCCTGGGCTTTTATCCCTTCGGTGTAGCAGCCAAGTGCCCATACCACTTGGTTGGAATGTTTCCACCCTAGGTATGCTTTCCCGCATGTTGACATATTCACATATATCCAATGACGGTGATCTTATTTCTTTCTTTAGCGCTAGTGCGCACATAATATTACATTATTACTTTATCACAGCTTATGGTGAACGTCAACGCTCCAACAAAAAAAGCGAAAATTTTTAACTTAAAACGCATCGACAAAATGTTCCAGCGTCGCCTCTTTGCCGTCACCAACAAGCGTAATCACATCAAAACGGCAGGCGTACCCTTGAAAACGTGGGCGTTCCTGCAAAAACTGCTGAGCAGTGGCACGGATGCGTGCCTGTTTTCGGGCATCGATGGTTTCTGCCGGATGCCCATAGACGACATCGTGTTTGCTGCGCACCTCGGTGAACACCAGCACCCCTTCTCGCGAGAGCGAGACAAGGTCAATCTCCCCCTGCCGTCCACGATAGTTTTTGGCCACAATGCGATGCTTCAGCGACCGCAGAAAGCGCTCGGCCTTTTTTTCGCTGGCGCGTCCAAAATCCTGACGCTCTGCCATTAGAACAAGCTGCTGACAACCTTATTGATCGCCTTGCCGTCGGCTTTGCCAGAGAGCGCTGGCATAACCACTTTCATGATCGCGCCTTTGTTCTTTGGATCAATGGCGATGCCGTTTTCGTCCAAAAGCTTCAAGACTTCGGCCTTGATTTCATCGTCGCTCAGCTGTTTTGGCATGTATTGCTCCAGCACAGCCAGCTCCGCCTGCAATTCTTCCAGCTTGTCCGGACGATCCTTGGACATTTCAATGGCTTCCTTAACCTGTTTCACCTGTTTTGCAACAGCCTTGGCGCTGTCGGCCTCGGTTGGTTCCTGGCCCAGTTCCTTCTTAATATAAATCAAGTCGGAAAGGATATTGGTGATGACCTTATTTTTCAGTTTATCCTTTTCCTTCAACGCAATCATTTTTTCTTTACGAAAATCATCGTATAACATGGTTCTTTCAACCTCCTCAAGAAATAAAGAATGTAGAATTGCATGCAATTCTACATCACTCGCTTAGTCATATAAAGATTCGTCGTCCAGTGGCACTGCAGGCGTTTTCTTTTTGGAAAACAGCGCCGCCTTTACACCCTTGAGCATAAAGGAAAACGCCATGCCCACAATGGTGACCACAGGGTACACCACCGCGCACACACTAAAAAGCGCGATGCGCTTCGCAGGCTTTTCTTCAAGCTTAAAACCGGTACCGTGACATTCTGGGCAAAAGCCTTCCAATTTTCTGCGGCGCATTTCACCAGCGGTCAAGACAGCGCGCCCTTCGCAGTCTGGGCATTTTTCATGCTCGATCGTCGTTTCAATGGTTTCACGATAAATCACACCGTAGCCATCGCACACCGGACAGGTTTTCTCAGACAGAACTTCGCCTCCGTCGACGATTTCCACCCGCTGGACCACACCGCCCTTGCAGTTTGGATTGTCGCATGGACGTTCCTCCACGTGTTTTTTTGATTTTTTATGGTCAATAACCCCTTTGCCCTTACACGTTGGGCAAGGCAACAATTCATCCTCACGGCAGCGTCCCGGCAAAACACCGGCTCCATGACAGGTTTCACAACGTGACGCAATCTTAGGAAAGAACGAAGATTTGTTCATGAATCAGCCTCCAATCCTTTAAAATAACAGAAAGGCACAAACAACAATAAGCGCTACAACGACCACAGCAGTCCCTACCAGACCGCCAACATTCTTTTCAACAATGGTGCCTTTGCCGCCGCAATAATCGCATGGAATTGGCGCACAATCGGTGCCATCGGCATTGCAACATTCAACCGCACCACGCCCTTCACAAACAGGACAAACGTATTCTTTATAGAAAGGGTAGTTCTTGGTATATTTTCTATGTTCAGCACTCATAGCAAAGTCCCTCCAAACTTTTTCGATCCTAATAAAATTAGTATATCACAGCGCTATTTCATGCGCAAGCAGAGCCCTTTCAAGCGTCTCGGTATCTCGTCATTTTGTGAGAGCATTGTCCAATGTTTTGCGGAAGCAATCCCACTCTTTTTCGCAAAAAGGCTTGATTTTTTCGCATCCATCTGCTATTCTAATCAAGTATGATTTTATAGATGTTAAAGGAGGTTTTGTAATGTCCAGAAAATGCGATATTTGTGGTAAAGGTACTGCAACCGGCATGCAAGTTAGCCACTCTCATATCAGAAACAAGAAAACGTGGAAGCCTAACATTCAGAAGGTTCGTGTTGTAGTTGACGGAACCCCTAAGAAATTGAATGTTTGCACCCGCTGCCTGCGTTCCAACAAAGTACAGCGCGCAAAGTAATATGCCGAAACACCTTAAACAATAAATAAAAATAGGTCTATTGATGAGCGAGTCGACCGCTTATCAATAGGCCTATTTTTATAGCCTTCTTTCCCTGAAACAAGAAAGGGTTCCATGAAGCGTTTTTCAACGTTTCATCATGCGGTGAAAAGCAATGAAAGCCGGCCACTGCCACTGCACACAATCGCTACATGCATCCGCACACAAAAAAAGGCAGGTGCTTCCACACCTGTCTTTTTCTAATGTTTATAGAGCCACTATTTGATCCGATCCCCTTCTCCTTAAAGAAGGCTGATCACCCCGTGCAAATAAGCGACAAGCCAGAGGCTGTTGCACTTTTTATAAACAACAGCGGCCACAATGCCCAGCGCTGCGCCGACAATGGCCATCGGCAGCACGGCCATGAAGGTGGACGTGCCATTGACAACGATCGACCGAATGCCAAAGCTTGCGCCCCAGGCCAAACCGCTCAGCAAGTACGCCAGTTTGCCACAGCCCGCCTTATCGAGCCAGGAAAAAAAGAAGCCACGGAACAACAATTCTTCGACAAAGCCGACCACAATCAATGCGTGCACGATTTCGTAAACGTCCACGCTGCTCGCTGGTTCTTTTAAATAGACAGCACCGACAAAGATCAGCGCGCCAACAACCATCCACACCATCTGCCCCATGCTGCGAATTGCCAACACAGAAAAGAATTGGCGACGGTCAAAAATCAGGCACACCAGCACCGCCCCTACCACAAGCGGAAGGTCAATGTGCATCGCGATGATCGGCATCAATCCGCTGGTGACATCGGCCATATCCAGCATCAGCCGTTTGGAGTCCGCATATTCGTACACGCCATCATACAGCGCGTACACCGCGGCTAAAAACAGCACCCATTTAATGATTGTCGACTTCGGAATTTTTTCCATCGACGAAAACAAGTCCTTGTTCAAAGGCAAACCATTCGCCTCCTTATTCTCTTAAACTGAAAGTATTGTACCGCAACCATCCATCCTGCGCAACGTCAAGCACGCTTCTATGAGAAAAAATACGCCTCTCGCAAGCGCGAAAAGCGTATTTCAATGTTAAATTAAGTTTCAATTCTCTGGGGCGTTTTCAAAAGCGAAACGCACCCTATCTACAGTCGTTCGTTCATTGACTTATTGCGACGTGCACCATTGGTCGCCTCAGCGACAAAAGACATATCCTTTTAATCTTGCATAGCAATAAGCAATTTCATTAAGCAAGTGCATGGAATGAAACAACGAACCGCCTCCTTATCTTTTGTTGTTTTTATTATAGCACGTATAAACTAGAGAAACCATATTATTTAGTGACAGTTCTGGCAATTTCTCTTTAAAATTGTATTAAGATTTTGTCTGTGCCGCTGCATCTGCTGAAACGCTTCAAAATCATCCGACCATCAGCAAAATGTAATAAAATCTCATCTAATTATTTATTGACAATGTTGCATTCAATATTGACGCTTTTCGACGCAAATTGTAATATTATTTGTAGCGATTAAGCAATATTATAGTCAGGAGGCGTTTACGTGGGTTCATTTTCTCTGCCTGCATCCGTATTTGCCGATCAAATGCTTTGCTGGTACGATGAACATCGTCGTGTGCTTCCATGGCGTGAAACAGCACAGCCATATTATACTTGGGTGTCTGAGATCATGCTGCAGCAAACGCAAGTTCAAACGGTCATTCCCTATTTTGAACGCTTCATTGCGGAGCTGCCAACCATTGGCGATCTGGCCAAGGTGGAGACGCTGCAGCTTCACAAATTATGGGAAGGGCTGGGGTATTATTCGCGCGCCGATCATCTCCAAGAAGCCGCTCGCGTTCTTGTTGAAACCAACAACGGCCTATTGCCGGAAACCTACAGCGAGTTACTAACACTGCCTGGCATCGGTCCTTATACCGCAGGGGCCATCGCCTCCATCGCGTTTGGCGAACGCGTTGCTGCTGTGGACGGAAACGTGCTGCGCATCTTAAGCCGCGTGACGGCGTACGACGGACCCATCAATGTTGCATCCGCAGCAAAGCCATTAAAAGAATTGGCGCAATCGTTGGTGCCGGCCCATCGCCCTGGTGATTTTAATCAATCTTTGATGGATCTGGGCGCCACCATCTGCGTTCCCAACGGTCCCCCTCGCTGCGATCAGTGCCCTATTGCAGAACACTGCGAGGCCTGCAAGCAACAGCTGACCTGGCTGTTGCCTGTGAAAAAATCGAAGAAACCGCGCACCATCGAAGAGCATACCATGGTTCTACTGGTCTCCGGGTCCCAAGTTTGGATTCGGCAGCGACCGAAAAACCAGCTGCTCGCGGGGCTCTGGGAATTTTTAGATCTGCCGGAGGCCCTATCGCGCGATGAGCTGGACGCCTATTTGGCCGCCAATGGTGTTTCGCCGGTTTCCATGGACGATCTTGGAGGCGCCAAACATCTCTTCTCCCATCGCGAATGGCGCATGCACGGCTGGCTGGCCACACTGCCGCAGCCTCACCCATTCAAAGATGGCATCTGGGTGGATGTCGCTTCCATTTCCACCACTTACGCGATGGCCGGTGCGCTGTCTGCCTATCGCACACAACTTTTAGAAAAATTGCTCTAGGAGGGCATCATGTTAAAATTCTTTTCACGTTTAGCAATCATTCTCATTATCGCCCTTGGCGTTGTGGCAGGAGCAGGATTTGCCGCTTATCATTTTCTCCCCACAGCACCAACGTCATCCGATGTAAGCGCATCCGATGACGACGTTCTTGAAGACGATACGTACAACATTCTGCTTTGCGGCGTGGATGGCAAGCACGAAAATGCCGATACCATTGTTTTAGCCAGCTTCAACACCGAAAAGAAAACCCTGAAGCTGCTGAGCATCCCACGCGATACCATGAGCAACGAAGACCGCTCCATTCAAAAAATCAACGCCTCTTACAGCGTCGATCATGAAGGAAACATTGAGCAAACCATTCACGAAGTTGAAATGGTCACCGGTCTTCCAATTGACCGTTACGCCATCACCACCTTCGAAGGCTTTGAAAAAGCCATCGACGCCATTGGCGGCGTCGAAATGTACGTGCCCGACGATTTGCAGTATTCCGACCCTTACCAGGATCTTGAAATTGATTTAAAGGAAGGCACCCAGGTGCTGGATGGCGAACACGCCCTGCAGTTTGTCCGCTACCGCGCTGGTTATGCCACCGGGGACATTGGGCGCATTGGGGCGCAGCAATTGTTCTTTGAAGCCCTCGGCGAAGAATTGCTCAGCGCCTCCATCATCACCAAAATCCCTGCACTGGCAAAAGTCGTCAGCGACGAAATGGAAACCGATCTCACCGTGTCCGAGATGATTTGGTTCTTTAAACAGGCACAAGGCATGTCCATGGATGACATCGAAATGTTCATCCTGCCTGGTACCGCCGATTACGTGGATGGGCTCTCCTACTACATCCCATCAGAATCCGGCATCATCGATCTCATCAACAGCGAATTCATGGAAGACGGCAAACAAATCGATGCCACCGACTTAGACCTCGTTCCACTGGCCAGCTCCGTCCAGGATACGTCCAACACAGAAGACGCACGTAAAAATGCCGGCATGGTGGATAATGGCTACGATACCAACGGCTCTTATGTGGGCAGCGGCGAAGGCGGCACCATCTACGAAGGAAACGGCGGCGCCTACGTTCCGCCACCAGAATACTCCACCGGTGACGATTACCGCGACAGCACAACTGAAACGGTTCCAAACCCACCGAGCATTGACGACAACAACGGCGGCGCCACCATCACTCCTGATCCAGGAACTGGCGGCTCCAGCTCCACTGGAGGCAGCGGCAACACCGCTCCTGTCAATTAATGAACCAAAAAAAGTCTGAGCAATAACGCTCAGACTTTTTTATTTATACGCCTTTTAGGTAACGGCCAGTCATGCTATCTGGATTGGCAGCAATTTCTGCTGGCGTTCCTTTGGCAACAATGCGCCCGCCGCTTTCTCCGCCGCCTGGCCCCATATCAATGATATAGTCGGCATTGGCGATCATATCCAGGTCGTGCTCAATGACGACAACAGTGGCCCCTTGATCGATCAGGCGCTGAAAAACGTGGAGCAGCGTTTGAACATCCAGGGGATGAAGGCCAATGGTTGGCTCATCAAAAACAAAGACGGTGTCATTTTGCTGGCGTCCCATCTCGGCGGCCAGTTTGAGGCGCTGGGCTTCACCGCCAGATAAGGCTGGTGTGCCTTCGCCCAGCGTCAAATACCCCAAGCCAAGATCGCTCAACGTTTTCAGCCGCTCGTGCACTTTTTTCACGTCCTGCGTCGCATCCATCGCCTGATCCACCGTCAGCGCCATCATTTCCGGCAAGGACAGAGCGTTTGCAGACCCCGCCCCTTCTTTCGGAATACGTTTGATGTGAAAGGCCGCTTCTTGATAGCGGGACCCTTTACAAACCGGACAAGTGATTTCCACATCGGGTAAGAATTGCACGTCCATCGTGATCTGCCCAGTGCCATCGCACTCCTGGCAGCGCAGCTTACCGGTGTTGTAAGAAAAATCACCGGCCTTGCAGCCTGCCGCCTTTGCCTGCGGCGTTCGCGCGTAAACGCGGCGCAGCTCATCCATGACATTGCTGTAAGTCGCAACAGTCGAGCGCACGTTGGTGCCAATCGGCGTCGCATCGATCAACTGCACGCGTTCGATGCCGTCAGCCGTCACCGCCTGCACATGGGTGGGCAGCACCGTGCCATTGATGGCCGCCTGCAAGGCTGGCACCAAACTTTCCAAAATAAGGGTGGTTTTTCCGGAACCTGAAACGCCTGTGACGGCAATCAACCGCCCTTTTGGCACATCAAGCTGCAACGCATGCACCGTGTGAATCGGCGCGGTCTCAAGGTGAATGCGGCCCTTCTCAAACATTTCACTCGTCGCAGCCTGCACCCGATGATGAAACGCTTGCTGTGCTTTCAAAAACGGCCCGATCAGAGAGCGCGGATGATTCGCCACCTCGTCCACGCTGCCGCAGGATAAAAGCTCACCGCCATTGGCACCAGCGCCTGGCCCCAGTTCAATCAGCCAATCGGCCGCCGCCAATACACGCGTGTCATGGTCAACCAAGACGACGGAATTGCCATGCGCCAACAAATCCTCGATCACGCCCAAGAGCCCGTCAATATTGGCCGGATGCAGCCCAATGGACGGCTCATCGAGCACATAGAGCACGCCCGTTGTGCGATTGCGCACCGCACGTGCCAGCTGCACACGCTGCCGTTCCCCCGTCGACAAGGTGTTGGAGGCACGATCCAAGGTCAGGTAACCAAGGCCCAAATCAAGCAGCCGTTTCGCTGTGTGCAGAAACTGATCACAAATCACCTGCGCCATCTCGCGCATGTTCTCCGGCATGTCCGCTGGCACTTGCTGCACCCATGGAATCAGCGCATCCAGGCTCATTGCCGTCGCTTCAGCCAAACTTTTGCCACAGAGTTTTGGCGCTCGTGCCGCCTCACTCAAGCGCGTTCCGTGACAATCGGGACAAATCTCCTGCTTAAGAAACTTCTCCACGCGCTTCATGCCTTTTTCGTCTTTGACCTTCGCTAAGGCGTTTTCGACCGTATAAACGGCGTTATAATAGGTGAAATCCAACTCTCCAGCCTGATTGCTGTTTTTCGCTTTATATAGGATGTGTTTTTTCTCAGCAGGGCCGTGAAAGACCATCTCTTTTTCTTCCGGCGTCAGCTCGGAAAATGGCACGTCGGTGCGCACACCCATGGCACGGCACACATCCGTCATCAGTGACCACATCAACGAATTCCACGGCGCCACAGCCCCTTCGTCGATGGTCAGGCTTTCGTCAGGCACCAACGACGCCTCGTCCACCGTGCGTACCACGCCTGTGCCGCCGCAGGTGCAGCAGGCACCGTCGCTGTTGAAGGCCAAACTTTCTGCGCCAGGCGGCATGAAAATTTCACCGCAGATGGGACACACCAAGTCCTTACCAATGGCGACATCCGGCGTGGGCTCTAAATAATGACCGTTTGGACAACGATGACTCGCCAAGCGCGAAAACATCAGCCGCAAGCTGTTCAGTAATTCCGTAGAAGTGCCGAACGTGCTGCGTATTCCCGGCACACCTGGACGCTGTCGCAGCGCCAACGCTGCCGGCACGTTGTCCACCTCATCAACCGCGGCCTCAGCCGCAATCGTCATCCGCCGTCGGGTGTATGTTGAAAGCGATTCCAAATATCGCCGTGAGCCTTCGGCGTACAATACGCCCAAAGCCAGTGAGGACTTCCCCGAGCCACTCACACCGGCAATACCAACGAGCTTTCCCAACGGAATGTCCACATCAAGATTTTTCAAATTATGCACCCGTGCTCCGCGCACCATCATATGATCGGGTGCTTTACGCTGCTTTGCTGCCATACAATCCTCTCCTTTCCATCATTGTACCATAAGAAACGCCCAGACAAAGAATCTCTTGTCGATGTTCTTTGTCTGGGCGCTGGTATTACGAAGCAACGGTTTCGCCTTGCCAATCGTTAATGCCACCAAACTCCACAATATTGGTGTAGCCTTGAGCCGCTAATTTTTCCGCCGCTTGTTTGCTGCGGTTGCCACTGCGGCAATACACCAAAATCAATTGCTCTTTGTCCGGCAGCGCGTCAATAGGCTCTTCTCCAATGGTTTCGTTCGGAATGTTGATCGCTTCCGGAATGTGTTGTTCCTGATATTCCTCCGGCGAGCGCACATCCAGCACGATTTCGTCATCGTTATCGGCCATCATCTGCGCCGCAGTTTCAGCATCTACCTGCGTATAGCCTTCTGCCTCAGCGCTGTTGCTGCAGCCTACCAGCACACACATCAAACAACACGCGGCCAGGACTTTTTTCACACGCACGCGCATTTTTCAGCCCTTTCTCAAAAGAATTTTTGCAATCGCTACTTGCTGCTTATGAGGGATGCCCGTCCCGCCATAGAAGAACGTAAACGCATACGCGTCGCTTGGCTGTTCCCCCATCATATCGTTCAGCGCATCCAGATTTTTCCCGTAGTACGCTGGAAAATTCAGCTTCGCTGCAATATCCTCGTGAAACGCCTCGATGTTTGGGTATTGGCTGAAATCAATAATTAATTCTTTCATTCTTCGTCATCTCCGTACAAGTGTTCAAACGTATTGTAATGATCCTCCGTGTAATAAATGTTGCCATCGTTCGAGTAGACAATACGCTTCGCGTTTCGATTCCCGGACACATAGTCAATGTCGCATTCGTGATACTCACGCCCAGGTTCGTCCGGCAAAATGCCTTCGTAGTTGCCAAAGTAATCGCCGCCAATGGATTTTCCTGGTGCGACTTCATCCAGCGTCCCTTCGCTTTGCCAGCCTAACGCACGCGCTTCATCTTTCGTAATGTAATTTTCCGGCAAATGACCGTACGTATGAAGATACAGCGCCACATCTTCTTTCGACGTATAACTGCTATGCTAGCCGTTGCCACGCTGCTTCCACCATTGTTACTTGAAGGCACACAACCCATCAAGGTGCCAAGCGCCAGAATAACAATCAGCAGCAGCGATAGTAATTTCTTAGTTGCTTTCATTTTTTCGTTCCATATTCCTTCCGTGTCTACATAATGCCCAGAGCGCCAATAACAGCCGCGACAATCAAGCCCGGCAACGTATTAACCGTGTTGATGTCTTTAATGCCCGCTGTCGTGACGCCAATAGCCATAATCATGATGCCGCCAGCGGCGCTCATATAACTCACCACCAAGTCGGTCAGCACCGGACTCAATAAGCCTGCCAACAGTGTCAGCGCTCCCTGATAAACAACAATTGCCACAGCTGAAAACGCCACGCCGATCCCGAGCGTGGAGCCTAAAACGATCGCCATGATGCCATCCAGGACGGCTTTTGTAAAAATAATGCTGTAATTGCCGTTCAGCCCAGCTTCAAATGAGCCGACAATCGCCATTGCGCCCACGCAAAACAGCAAGCTGGCACTGACAAACCCATCCACAAAACGCGCATCATCCACCTTCGCCAACGTTTTCACACGTATGCCAAGATTATCCAAGTGACGATCCAGGTGACAGAAGTGCCCAATCACCGTACCAATGGCGACCGATAACACGATGATCATGTCGTTGGACACATCCAATACCATGCGCAAGCCAACAACAATGACACACAGCCCCAATATTTGCATCATCAGTGTGCGCAGTTTTTCCGGAAATCCTCGTTGCAAAAAATTTCCTAACAAGGCACAAAGCACCACCACCACGGCATTCACTAAAGTTGCAATCATTCCATCATCCTCCAATTGTTTCGTCATGGAGTCATTATATCACAATGGAGAACAACGCACAAAAAAACCGAGGCAATCGCGCCTCGGTTTCTGATTTTAATTGGCTGTGTCGTCGTCTTCATCGCTGAAAAGATCTTTCATCTTATCAAAAAAGCCTTCTTTTTTCTTTTCAGCTTTTTTTGCACCGCTTGCAGCGCCAGATTTCTTTCCATCGAAGCGTTCAAGCGATTCCGACAGCTTCTGGAACAATTCACGTTGTTCATCCGTCAATGTTTTTGGCGTTTCAACGATGACCGTGACGTACTGATCGCCTTTGCCATAGCCGCGCATGCCTTTGACGCCTTTTCCTTTCAGGCGGAAACGCGCGCCACTCTGAACGCCGGCTGGAATTGAAAACTTGATGCGCCCTTCCAAAGTAGGCACTTCAATTTCATCCCCCAACGCTGCCTGCGCAACATTGATTCGCTGTTCCATATAAATGTCCGTATCATCACGCACAAAGAACTCATGCGGACGAACACGAATATAGA
>CALAKO010000024.1 GCA_937922955.1 uncultured Peptococcaceae bacterium
GGTTTCGACGGAGCAGATTTACTCTGCTCCGCACGAATCTGCGCCCACTGCTGAGAAGGACCAAAGTAATCATCCGGCACCTCGGCCAAGCTGTCGTCCTCTTCGTAGCGTGTTAATACTTTTACACTACGCTGACACATTTGTTCCAGCAAAGCTTCACAAGCGTTGCTGAATGCTTTGGTGTCAATCCGTGAACGATAAGCAATTTTATTCGAGCAGCGAATGAGCACCGCTTCCTCTGCCGGCAACTCCTCAATCTTAAGGAAAATATGGAAGTTTGTCACACCCAAAAGCTGCCAGAGAATTTCCGCTTCTGCAACCACTTCCGCCAGTGTTTTGCCGCCATAAATCGGCACAACCTGCACCTCTAAATGTGCGGACTCCGGCAAAACTTCCTGCATCTGTGCACGATAATAAGCTGTCAGCTGACCATATTCATCAAAACTGATAATTTGCGGCATTTGAATGCTGGCCGACAATAGGCGGCGCTCTTTAAATAATTCAATTTTTTTCACAGTACAATGTTTTGCATAATCACAACAGTCAAAAGACCGTGTTTTTTCTTCTTGTGCTGTGCTCAATGGTCATCACCTTAAATCAATCGTTATAGAAGGCCGTTAATTTTTCAACAACTTCATCCATTGTCAGTTCAAGCACGTCATCGCTGGTACGAAGCTTGTATTCTACAATACCATCACCAATTTTTTTGCCGATTGTGATGCGCACTGGCAGACCAATGAGATCGGCGTCATTGAATTTAACACCAGCGCGTTCTTTGCGATCGTCCATGAGAATATCAAAACCAGCATCCTGCAAACGCTTATAGAGTTCTTCCCCTGCAGCCATCTGTTCTTCATTATTGACATTCACGACAACCAGGCTAGCGTGATAAGGTGCCATCGCTTTTGGCCATACCAATCCCTTATCGTCATAGTGCTGTTCCACAGCTGCAGCAATGGTACGGCTGACACCGATGCCATAGCAACCCATCTGCAGCACAACAGACTTACCGTTTTCATCCAAAACAGTGGCACCAAGAGCTTCTGAATACTTCGTACCGAGTTTGAAGACCTGACCAACTTCAATGCCGCGTGCCGTCTTAATGGTTCCACCGCAAACAGGGCATTTTTCCCCTTCATTGAGCATACGCAGGTCATGATAAGTGACATTTGGCAGATCACGTTCCATGTTGACATGGATGAAATGATAGCCATCGTCGTTAGCGCCGCAAGCCAAACCAGTGCGTCCCTGCAATTCAAGATCGGCATAAATAGGAATATTTTCCAAACCAACAGGGCCAAGAGAGCCAGGATGCGCCCCGATCTTTTCAACAATGAACTCTTCATCCGCCATATCGATAGCCAAGCAAGGATGTACGTGCTGCACCTTGACATCGTTCACTTCACGATCGCCACGCACCAGCACCATAATCAGTTCATCGTCGGCCTTCATCAGCACACTCTTAATGGAGTTCTGTGGCACATCACCCAAGAAATGGCAAATGTCTTCGATGGTCGCAATGTTTGGCGTTTCAATTTTTTCCACCGGCGCCTGATCATGGGCATCTTCCCATGCTTCAGGTTTTGCTTCTGCAATTTCAATATTGGCAGCATAATCACAGGTATCACAATAGCCGATGGTTGCTTCCCCATTCTCTGCCAATACCATGAATTCATGGGTATAGCCGCCGCCGATCTGGCCGCTGTCAGCGAGCACCGGACGGAAGCTCAGCCCCAAGCGGCTGAAGACCCGGCTATAGGCCGCATACATGGCTTCGTAGGCCACATCCAGTCCGGCCTCGTCCATATCAAAGGAATACAAATCCTTCATTATAAATTCGCGCCCGCGCATCAGCCCGAAACGTGGACGGCGCTCATCGCGGTACTTGTTCTGAATCTGGTAAAGACGCAGCGGCAGCTGCTTGTAGCTGCGGATGAACTGACGGCAAATATCCGTCACCACCTCCTCGTGGGTAGGCCCCAAGCAGAACTCGCGACCGTGGCGGTCGACCACGCGCATCATCTCATCGCCATAGGCGCCCCAGCGCCCGCTCTCCTGCCACAGCTCCGCAGGCTGGGTGATCGGCATGAGGATTTCCTGCCCCTCGGCAGCGTCCATCTC
>CALAKO010000025.1 GCA_937922955.1 uncultured Peptococcaceae bacterium
ACGATCAGCTTTGCGAGGGACAGTCTTGCGATTTCTCTTCTTACCGGATCAAAACCGGACAGGACGACCGCTTCCGGCGTATCGTCGATGATCAGGTCGACGCCTGTAAGATTTTCCAATGCTCGAATATTACGACCCTCACGTCCAATGATGCGGCCTTTCATTTCGTCGTTTGGCAGCGGCACCACAGAAACGGTGGATTCTGCGACGTGGTCTGCCGCACAACGCTGAATGGCTCCGGCAATGATGTTGCGTGCGGTTTTTTCAGCATTGGCCTTGGCTTCTGCTTCTTTATCTTTGATCATAACCGCCAGACTATGATCCACATCACTTTCTACCTGATTAAACAACTGATTTTTCGCTTCTTCGGCACTCAGGCCAGCGACGCGTTCCAGTTCCAGTTGTTGTTTATCAATCAGATCATTCAGTTCATTGCGCGCTTCTTCAAGTTTGTTTTCTTTTTCAAGAAGGGCGTTTTCTTTCTTTTCCAAATTGGTCGATTTACGATCAAGGGCATCTTCTTTCTGCACCAAACGTTTTTCAGTGTTGTAAGCCTCTGAACGTATTTCTTTCGCTTCCAGTTCCGCCTGATTGCGAATCTGGAGTGCTGCGTCTTTCGCTTCGATCAGCGCTTCTTTCTTTGCGGCTTCCATGTCTCTGTTGGCCGCTTCCATGATGCGCTGAGCTTCGGCTTCCGCAGAACCAATCAAGGATTCTGAGGATTTTTTTCGTGCTATGTAACCTCCGATGCCACCTATCGCCAAACCTACAATTAAAGCGATAATGAGCTCGAGCATAAACTCCTCCTTTCCACAAAGATTCTTTGTTCAATTGTAAATTATGAGACCAAAGCAATAAAAAAAGCAAACCAACTATTTTGGTCTGCTCTTTAAGTAATCGTCAAAATATGACAAAATGATCCATTTCTGTTATTTGTTATCCAACCATTTAACATCCATGTGTATCAACAGTCAAAGCAATTACCTCGCCATAGTCTAAGATTATTTTACGCTGAATAACCAGTAGTGTCAAGGTTTTTCCGTGCTGGAGCGGCTTGACAGCGGCATTTCAGTAGCGTTCCAGCGAGGAAAGCTTGTCGGCGCTGTAGCCTTTTCCATACAAGTATCGCATGGTTTGTTGATATTTTTTCCCTTTTTCCCGACATTTCTCGTACTCTTTTTGCAGCAGTGCCCGCTCTGTTTCTTCAGGATATTCTGCATAGAGCGCGTCTTCAATAATGGTGGGGTCGATGCCTTTTTCTTTGAGCGCCATTTCCAGCTTCAAGCGCCCGCAAGGATTGAAGCGCAGCTTATCGCGAATGTAGCTTTCGGCAAACTGCGCGTCGTCCAGATAATGGTACGAGTAGAGATAGTCGATGATGGCATCAATTTGTTCCGCTGGCACCTGCTTTTTGCGCAAATACTGGCGCATCTCATATTCGGAGCGCATGCGCACGGTCAAATAGCGCAGGGCCAGCTGTTTATGCTTTTCTTCCATTAGAGTTCATCCACATCAACGTCTGCCAGGAAGTCGTCGTCCAGTAGGGAATTCATGTTTTCCTGAAGCAGGGTTTCTTCTTTTTCGGCAGGTTCATCGTCTTCCACAACGCCACGCACGCGTTCGTCAATTTCCTTGGCAATCTCTGGATGTTCTTTGAGATACACGCGAATGTTGTCGCGTCCCTGGCCCAGGCGCTCGCCTTTGTAGGAGTACCAGGAGCCGCTCTTTTCAAGAACGCCCATTTCTGAGGCGATGTCAATGAGGGAGCTTTCGTTGGAAATCCCTTCGCCATAGAGAATGTCAAATTCGCAGGTTTTGAACGGCGGCGCCACTTTGTTTTTAACGACCTTCACCTTGGTGCGGTTCCCAACGATGTCCGCGCCTTTCTTGATGGCTTCGCCGCGGCGCACTTCCAGACGCACGCTGGAATAGAACTTCAGCGCACGGCCGCCGGTGGTGGTTTCAGGGTTGCCATACATGACGCCGATTTTTTCGCGAATCTGGTTGATGAAAATGACGACGGTGTTGGTGCGGCCAATGTTGGCGGTCAGTTTGCGCAGCGCCTGGCTCATGAGGCGAGCCAAAAGACCAACGTGGGTGTCGCCCATTTCCCCTTCGATTTCAGCGCGTGGGGTCAGGGCAGCGACTGAGTCGACAACGATCATGTCCACGGCACCGCTGCGCACCAGCGCGTCGCACACTTCCAGGGCCTGTTCGCCGTTGTCCGGCTGGCTGATCAGAAGGTTTTCGGTGTCCACGCCGATGTTTTTGGCGTAGACCGGGTCGAGGGCGTGCTCGGCATCGATGAACGCTGCCACACCGCCGCGTTTCTGCGCTTCGGCCACGCAGTGGAGTGCCACGGTGGTTTTCCCGGAGGATTCTGGCCCATAGATTTCAATAATGCGGCCTTTTGGCAGCCCGCCAACGCCAAGGGCGCGGTCCAGCGCAATGGAGCCGGTTGGAATGGCTTCAATTTCAAGCTTGCTCTGATCGCCGAGGCGCATGATGGTGCCAGGGCCAAATTGCTGCTCCATGGCTTTCAGCGCGTGCTGCAGGGCTTCGTTCTTGTCTTCGTTCAGTCCTGTAATGGTTTGTTGTTTTTTCGATTTTCCAGCCATATATTAGCCTCCAAAAACGGTGTAATTTCTCAAATCATCGTTGTGCTTTTCAAACGCCAGCTCAATCAATCGTTCGATCACGTCGATCAACGATTTGCCCGATGCCTGCCACATTTTGGCGTACATGCTGATGGAGGTGAACCCTGGCAGGGTGTTCACTTCGTTGAGCAGGATGCGGCCATTGTCTTTGTCGATGAAAAAGTCGGCTCGGCACATGCCGCTGAGATTCAAAATGGCGTACGCTTTTTTCGCAATGCGGCGAAGCTCGGCGACCTGTTCCTCGGTGACATCGGCTGGGGTTTTCGTCACGCTGTTGTCCAGGATGTACTTCGATTCGTAATCGTAGAACACCCCTTCGGTGATGATTTCCCCAGGTGCGGCCATGTCGGCATCAAAATTGCCCAGCAGCGCGGTTTCAATTTCACGGGCGTTGACCCCCGTTTCCACGATCAGCTTGCTGTCGTATTGTCCAGCCGCAGCGAGCGCGTCACGCAGCGCCTCGCGGTTCTGCACCTTGCTGATGCCAACGCTGGAGCCCAGGCAGGATGGTTTGACAAACATCGGATAGGTCAGCGCGGCTTCCACCTCGTCCAGGACCTGTTCCGGTTCTTTTTCAAAATCATAGCGGCGCACCGCCACATAATCGGTTTGCGGAATGTTGTGGGCTTTCAGAATGTCGCGCATGAACACCTTGTCCATGCCAACCACAGAGCCCATCATCCCTGCCCCAACGTACGGCAGGCGGCACATGTCGAAGAAAGCCTGCAGATGGCCGTCTTCGCCGTAGGACCCATGAATGATGGGGAAGACCACGTCAAGGGTGCCAATTTCTTCGAAGGTTTTTGCGTTTCTCATGACGCCGCCTGGGTACTGCGGAAAAATCAGCTCGCGATCGGCATAGGCCGCGGCATCAAAATGCGCGATATCGGCGGCGGCCACTGGCCCATACCAGCGGCCATCCTTTGCCACGCCTATTGGAAACACCTGCGTATAGCCGGCGTCCATCAAGGTGCTGACAATCGTGTTGGCCGACACGCAGGAGACATCGTATTCCCCGGAAGGGCCGCCAAAAACAACCCCTATTTTCATGTTCTTATTCATCATGCTGCCCCCCATAACAAAACAAAGGTAATGATAAAGATGATGAGGGCCACCACAAATTGAATAAAGGAGACAACGGCCATGCCAATCAGAGAACCTGCACTGGCACGCAGCGCGCTCTGCATGGAACGGTGAGAAACGTATTCCGCACCGATCGAGCCCAACACACCACCAACCATGCTGCCGCGTGCCTTACCAAACAGGCCGCCGGCTGCTGCGCCGAGAGTCGAACCAATTGACGCGTTGTTGGATGAGCCAAATTTTTTCGCGCCAATCATGGTGCCGTAATAATCCAGGAACGAGCTGCCAATGGTCAGCGCCCCAACAATGATCACAAACCAAATTGGGTATGCCACCCAGTGGTCAAAGATGCCATAGGCCAGCATGCTGAGAAACACCAGCCACATGCCAGGCACCATTGGCACGAAGGTGCCAATCACACCGGCTGCCATGACCACAATCAGTAACCATGCATAAATGTCCATCTTATCCCTCCATCTTCTTTGCTGCCAAGCATACAGATGCAATGATGTGTGTAATCGACAAGCCACCCTGCATGTAGCCGATGAACGGTTCACGCATTGGGCCGTCAATGCTGAGTTCAATGGATGAGCCTTGGATAAAGGTTCCGCCAGCCATAATGACCGGATCGTCGTACCCTGGCAGCTGGTCATCGTATGGGGTGACGTAGCTTTCCAGCGCCGACGCAGCCTGAATGCCCTGGCAGAACTTGCGCAGTTTGTCGGGATCGCCAAAGGCGATGCACTGAATGATGTCCGTGCGTGGGGCGTCGGCCGTCGGCGAGACGACGTAGCCCTTTGCGCTCAGATAGGACGCGGCAAAGGAGGCCCCTTTCAAGGCCTGTTCCACAATCAGCGGCGCCATAAAGAGCCCCTGGAACGCTGGGCGGTTGAAGTCCAGCGAGGAGCTGACGTCGTCACTGATGCCAGGCGCCGTCAAGCGTTCGGCGCTGGCATCCACCAGCTCCGCTTTGCCGGCAATGTAGCCGCCGCGTGGCGCCAGACCGCCGCCTGGGTTCTTAATCAATGAGCCGGCGATGATGTCGGCCCCGACTTCGAGCGGTTCCTTGTCTTCCACAAATTCGCCGTAGCAGTTGTCGACGAAAATAATAATGTCCTTTGAAATGCTCTTGACGATGTCGCAGGCACGGGCAATTTTTTCAATGGACAGGCTGTCGCGCCATTCATAGCCGCGAGAGCGCTGAATCATCACCATCTTTGTCTGCGGGGTAACCGCTGCCCGAATGGCTGCTTCGTCAAAGTCGTTGTCCTTGAGGGGCACGCTTTTGTGACGAATGCCGAACTCACGCAGCGTGCCGCGAGCGTGTTCTTCCTTCCCAATGACGGTCTGCAGGGTGTCGTATGGCATCCCGCTGATGGAGACCGCTTCGTCGCCAGGACGGAGCACGCCAAAGAGCACCGTGGCGATGGCGTGGGTGCCGCTCACCAAATTCGAGCGCACCAGCGCCTTTTCCGCGCCAAACAGGTCCGCCCATACGCGCTCCAGGACGTCGCGCCCGGTGTCGCCATAGCCATAGCCGGTGGAGCCGTTGAGATGAAAGTCGGCGACTTGATTGTGTTGAAAGGCTTCCAGGACTTTGATCTGGTTGGCCTGCGTGCGGTCGCTGAAAAGCTCCCACTGTGGACGCAGCTCATCCAGACACTGCTGAACCAGCGCAATGTCCTCGTCATCCAACCCAGCAAATTTCTTCAATCGATCAAAAAATAATGACATGTTCTTCTACCACTTCGTTTCATTTTCTAATTCAGGCGGGAGAAATTCCCGAAAATATTTTTTGGCTTCTGCCAACGGCAGCTGCACCCGAAGGTGCGCGCCGGTTTCATTATACTCTTCGCTTAATAGTTTTCCATATTGATGAATTTGAGCCAGTTTCTGTCCCTGCTGGCCGTCGTAAGGCAGGACCATGTCCAAAACCACGTCCGACGCCTGAGCCAGATTTTTCAGGATCCCCAGCAGTTCATCGACGCCTTCGCCTGTTTCGCAAGAGATGTAGCACTTGTATTGATAGGCCAGGGCCGACGAAAAGACCGGCGCGTCCTCGCAAAGGTCGATTTTGTTGCACACGAGAATGTGTGTTTTCTCCTGCAGGCCCAACGACATCAGAATGTCTTCGACCACACGAATGCGCTCGTCAATGCCGTCCTTCGCCACGTCCACCACATGCAGCAATACGTCGGCGTACTGCAGCTCTTCCAAGGTCGCCTTAAAGGCGTCCAGCAACTGCGACGGCAGATCGCGAATGAAACCGACCGTGTCGCTGACCAGGATGGCCTCTCCGCTGTCCAGTTCCAGACGGCGCGTGGTGGGGTCCAAGGTGGCAAAGAGCTGATCCGCTGCATAGATGTTGTCGTCGGTCAGCCGGTTCAGCAAGGTGCTTTTGCCGGCGTTCGTATAGCCAACAAGAGCAGCCTGCAAGCCCTGCTTTTTCATGCGCGCAGAACGCTGCAGCTGCCGATTGTTTTTGACGTTTTCCAGCTCTTTTGTAATGTGATGAATCCGCCGCCGGATGTGGCGACGGTCGGTTTCCAGCTTCGTTTCCCCTGGGCCGCGCGTGCCAACCCCGCCGCCGAGACGCGACAGGGCCGTGCCCATGCCGGTCAATCGTGGCAGCAGGTAATTCAGCTGCGCCAGCTCGACCTGATACTTGCCCTCGCGGCTGCGCGCACGCTGCGCGAAGATGTCGAGAATCAGGACGGTTTTATCGATGACTTTCACGCCAAGACGGTCGCTGAGCATCTGATTATAGGACGGCGTCAGCGGCTGGTCGAAAATGACCACATCGGCAGCCACATTCTGCACCAGCATGGCAATTTCTTCCAGCTTGCCTTCGCCAATTCGGTGCTGCGTGCCGCGCATGGTCTGCACGACCACCTCGGCCACTTCCAGCCCTGCCGTGTCGGTCAGTTCTTCCAGCTCTTCCCGAATCAGCGCCACATCGTCCTGCTCACGCTGGCTTGGCTGCAAAATCAAAATCGCACGTTCCTTTTCGGAACCGGTGGCCTGGGTTTGCCCACGCACCAGTTCGCTTTCGTACGCATAGAGCTGCGCCAGGAGCGGCATCTTTGCAAAAATCTGCCATGGCAGATCCTGCGCCGCGACAATGTTTGCCTCGGTCAGGCCGCCTTCCTTTGGCTCCAGCATGGCCACCGCCACACGAATCGACTCGCCTTGCTGGGCCAATGCCAGCATGCAGTCGTAGCGCAGATTTTTCAGCGCGCTGCAATC
>CALAKO010000026.1 GCA_937922955.1 uncultured Peptococcaceae bacterium
GGATAACTAAAACACAAGAATGCCCGTTATTGGCTATGCAGTCGATAACGGGCATCCACTATTCATATAAACGTTCGTATTTGACATTCTCCCCACGGCTAAAGCGGGGGGATTCCTGCATCAACCACCACAGCGAAGCAGCCGAAGCTGCTGCATCTTACACGATGTCAGACAGGCATTCGCAACAGTGTGGTAGATTTCCTCGTATTAACAAAAGATGCCCATGAGGATGGCAATGAGGTACGGGTACAGAATCATGATGCTTCTTTTCCGGATGGCAACTCTATTCGTCGTGCGAAGGTTGCTGTGTGCGCAAATCAAAAAAGAACATTTTAATCGTTGCGGCAATCATCAGAATTATGAAAATAGAAAGAACTGCTCCAATAGCAACTACCATATAACGTACGCCATCATTGCCTTTGCTGCCAGCAGCATATGCCATAAGGAGATACGCAAGAATACCAATTGCAATACCCCACATTGCTTTCAGAATAGAAGGTGCCTCATCGCCAATTTTACTGTTCTTCGTGCAAAGCGCGGAGATAGCAGAAACGCTGTTGTCGGCACTGGTGGAGAAAGAAATCAGCATAATAAAGAGCGTAATGGGGATAAGAATTTGCGACAGCGGAAGTTGTTTCATGAAGGCCCAAATTCCGGCGTAAGTACCATTATCGGCCATAACAGATGCGATATCCAGAATACCATTAACCTGCCAGTTCGCGGCACAACCGCCGAAAACGCTAAACCAGATAATTGCAAACACGCTAGGCATGATCCAGTTGACGATCATAACCTCGCGAATGGTGTGGCCATATGTAAGCTGAGCAAGAAATACACCGGTCACCGGCGCAAATGCCATCCAGAACGTCCAGTTATAAATCGTCCACCACTGAAGCAATGCGCTGCCACCCATTGTACCGGTGTCAAAACTCCAAAGCGAAAGATTCTGCAGCCAGTATCCGATTGCGGAAGTGGAGGTGTTAAGGATATATGCTGCAGAACCGCCAAGAACAATTACGATGGCCATGAGAAGCATATAGAATCGGAAGTTCAGATTGGCGAAGAACTTAATGCCTTTATCAACACCACTTAACGAAGAAAGAAGATAAATCACCGTCGTAACAGCCATGACGATCAACATCAGCAAATGACTAGGCTGGATATTGTAGACAAACTTGAAACAGGCGCTGGACAAACCGATGAAAGTGCCTAAGGTACCAACCAGAGCGAGTGCTAATGCGAGGATGTTGATGCAGTCTATCAGAGACGAGAACCACTTCTTTTTTACTTTTTCGCCGAAAAGCGGCACAAGCAAGCTGGAAAGAGAAACAGGCTGCTTTTTATTAAAGCACAAATAAGCGATTGCAGTACCGCAAATACCGTAAAATGCATACGGGAAGAACGACCATTCATGGAAAGAACGTCCCATTGCAAACAGCACTGCTTCAGGAGACCCTGGCTGAATACCATATCCATCCAGTTCACCCCATATACTCTGCAAAAACGTAATCGGCTGAGAGATGCTGGAAGATACAATACTGGCACCTATGCCGCCTGTCAAGGACATAGCAAACCATGACCAAAAGCTGTATTTAGACTTTGCCTTTTCGCCGCCAATGCGGATATTGCCTACTTTTGTGAAGGTTAAAAGAACACAAACTATGACGATGGCAAGAACGATCAACTGATACAACCAACTCAGATTATTATATGCGAGTTCGAATGCACCTCTGAAGAAAGAGATCAAGAGCTGATTGTTTACCAGACCAACAATACCCGCCAACAAAACACAGGAAAAAGCTGGAATGAATACGCTTTTTCGTATTGACTTGTTTTTCACCGTAGTTCCTCCCACCACAGCTCAATGTGTATTTGCGTAGAAGTCGTGCACATGCTGCAAGATTACACTGTTGTTCCGTTTACCATCGTCCTTTGCGCGAAGCTCATGGATGGCCGAGCAAATCTTCTGCTCTGCATCTTTTTCTTTGGCAGAAAACTCAGGTGTTTGCATCCAGGTGATTTGGCCGTTAACACAGGTCATTGCTACACTGCTGCGAGTGCCACGCTGAACGACCAGTGCCAACGGATCAATTCCCGGATCGGCATAGGGAGCAATTACGCTCTGCATATCCAGCATTGTGAAATCAGCCTTGCTTCCTGCCTTAATAGTACCAAATGTCAACGGGCTTGCAGAAATTTTTGCTCCGCGGGAAGTTGCCATCTTCAGAACATCGTGATAATCTACTTCGCCGTCAACACCATTGCAATGGTTATTCAACCACGCAACTCTCATTTCACGTAAATAGTCCTGATCATCGTCAAAAGCGCATCCATCAAGGCCAATACCGCAGTCGATATGCAGCTCATTAGCACGTTTCATGTTAAAGATTCCGCTGCGGAGGCGTAGGTTGGAGGATGGATTGGTAATCAAATGTGCGCCAGTGTCGGCGATAATTTGGAGATCTTCATCATCCAGCCATACAGCATGTGCAAAAGAGACCCATGGGCCAAGAAACCCGATATCTTTATAATGTTTAATAAAGCTCTTGCCCCAGGTCCTTTGAGCATATTCTGCTTGGTACTGGGTTTCAAGCAAATGCAGATGAATGTACATTCCATGACTCAACGCATACTCCTTCATCTGGAGAAGGGCTTCATCACTGCACCACTGTCCGCCATTGGGATGAAGCTGGACTTCAGTCCACCCCTCCTTAATGTCCTCTGCCAAATCAGTGCAAATACCTTCCACAAGCGCCAGGTACTCATCCATGCTCATGATCTTATCGTGAATTCCTGCAGCAAAGCTCGTACGCAAAGGTTCTGGCAGGCCAGCGATAAATTCATCACGATTATAATAAATTCGCTTGTTTTGATCCAAGTACAGAGGGCAGAGTATGCTGCGGACACCAGCGGCCTTATATCCTCTCTCAGCATTTACCATTTCTTCACGGATCTTTGCAAAACTATTCGGGTTGTGACTATGCAATACAGTCGACACGCCCGAAGATGCAAGGCGCATGCCATCATAATAACAAGCTTCGTAATGAGGAATTGCCGGCAGCTTATTAAGGTCTTGAAGCCACATTTCCAGCGCACGGTCTGGAGTTCCGAAAGAAATCGGGGACATACCTCGCCCATGATCGTGCGCATCAACGAATGCAGGCATCATCAACCAATTGTCATTCCGCAGAATCTCTGCATCGGGGGCTTCCTGCTTAATGCTTTCAATTCCATCAACACTAACGATGTTTGAGCCATCAACTAAGACTGCTTTACCTTCCAGTACGTTATCGCTAATACCATCCCAGAGATATTTTGGCGCCAAAATCATCTTGCTCATATCAGTTTTCCTTTCAATTAAAAAGACAGACGGCAGAACAGGCATACACCATTGTATACTCTTCTGCCGTCTGTTAGATAATTTTGCTTATTTATCTGCAGAAGGTCTCTTGTAATTCAGATAAAGAGCTGCTTCTGTGCCACCGTCTACGACTATCGCCTGACCTGTGATTGCACGTGCGTCATCGCTTGCCAGAAACAACGCTGTTTCTGCAATGTCCTGTGCCTGGATTTCAAAAGGTGCCGGCTGATATGTGTTCAGGAACCGCTGACGTGCTTCACCTTCGAAGCCGTTATTCAGCGGTGTGTTCACAAAGCCAGGGCAAATTGCATTGCAGCGGATGTTATCACGTGCGAAGTCAATTGCAACCGAACGAGTGATGCTTAATGCACCTGCTTTAGCGGCTGAGTAGCCAAGCTTATTCGGCGTGGGACGAATGCCATAG
>CALAKO010000027.1 GCA_937922955.1 uncultured Peptococcaceae bacterium
AAATAAAGCTAGTCAGTAAAAATACAACAATTGCTATGCCCAAAATAATTTGAACCAATAACATTGCCTGAGTAAGTCCAAACATCTCAGATAAAGAACCGATTAAAAGTGGACCAGCTGCGCCCAATAACTGAATAAACAATACATAAACACCATAAGAAACGGATTTGAACCAAGACGGAACCAGTTCCTGGGTAGATACATGATAGGCCGTATTAGCTGTTGTCATACAAAATGCAGCTAAAAAGATGGCCGGAATTAATTTGAATGAAAAGCCTACTATGAAACATACAATTGCAATGGCGATGCAAATAACAGGAAGATATACACGGCAACGTTTATCATGAACATACCATTTGTCCATAATAGCCCCGCCAATCGGATAACCTACCGCAGAAATCAATGACATAATACTGATCAAGCTTGCAGCAAAGCCAACAGAAATATCCATTTCGCGAACAAAGAAAATAGCAAACCAGGAAAGCATCCCTTGCAATACCAGAGACGCAAGGCCACCGCCTAGGCAGACGCCCAATAAAGCCTTGTTTGTCCCAACAACTTTCAAAGCTTCTTTCAGATTCACCTTTGGCCCAGCGGTGTCCTCCGCTTTTTCATTTATCCCTTCTTCACATTGCTGTTCCAGCATTTTTTTCGGATCTGGTAACGTAAAGCTGGCAAACGTAAGGATCAAACTAACAATCCCAACCGCATAAAAAGCCATGCGCCAACCAAAACTGTCGGCTAAATTTGCAAATACAATAGCCCCTAATGCCATCCCAAGGGTCATCGCTGTGTTATAAATCCCAATTTTTTTACCCCAGTCTTTTTTGCTGTACATACTGGTGATCAATGAGTTTGACAAGGGTGCATACGCTGCATTACCAGTACCAACAAAAAATCTGGAAGCCAAAAGCAGCTGAAAACTGCTTGCCATACCAGACAAAAGCGTTCCCACACTCCATACGAGCGCGGATAAACTAATGGCTTTTTTTGGTGAATATTTTTCTCCTAAGAAAGAGATCGGCAAAACAAAGACGCCCATCCCCAAGAGAACAACGCTCCCCATCATACCCACTTCAGTGTCCGACAATCCTAAATCACCTTGAATAACAGGGAAAATAGCATTGATCCCAACACGTGAAATAAAATCAATAACAAAAAGTCCGTACATGATCCAGAAAAACAATCTTCGTTTATGCGATGGCACATAAATTAAAGGTTTGTCTTCCAAATTTTTGGTGTTTTCTTGCATATAACTGCTCCTCTCTTTTCGATAAAATCTTTACTGGTATTCTATAATACGGAATTATAGGTTGAATATTACCAATATTTTTTTATTTAATGGCTATCAAATAAATATTGTTGATTCGCTATTTTTTATTGCTTTATGTTTTTTTACACGATATGATAGAAGAAACATTCCCATTCTTAATTTACATAGAGAAAGGACGTATGCTTTCAAACATGCAGCTCTATCATTTACGCTACTTTATTGCCATTGGTGATTTTCAATCCATCAACAAGGCCAGCACGGTATTGAACACCACACCACAAAATGTCAGCCGAATCCTAAAAAGTCTAGAAGGGGAAATGGACGTTATTCTGTTTGAACGCACAGCAGATGGCCTTGAGCTCACCTCCGAAGGAAAAGAATTTCTTCAATTTGCCAAATCAATGATCTACCAGTTCGATGAGCTACAGGCAAAATTCCATTTAAAGAAAACACAAAATAGGGAGGACAATGAAATTACTCTTATTTCCAGTAATAGCATCAACGAAATCATACTCAATAAAATTCTCATAGCCTTTTTGAAAAAATACCCCAATATTATTGTCAAAAATACAACCATTATTAATTTAGAAGAAGGCTATGAGAATCTTAAAACAGATACTAAGGCCATCGCTATGCTTTACGCTCACCCTGAAGAACTACTAGATACTAATCTTTTCACATCTATTCCAGTACTCGGTCTGCAACCAGTTGTCATTTCGAGTAAAGACCATCCATTGTCCAAAAAATCAAAATGCCTTTTAAAGGAGCTTTCACAGTACAACCTTATTATTTACGCAAATAATACTTATCTTGGAACCCTTGCATATCATTACTTAAACCTTGAGCAATATCCTATCAGCCAATCTCTATCCTATCTTGGAAATATTGAAGCTTGCTATGAAATGGCTGCAAGCAGCAACTATATCACAACAGATTCATTAGAAAGTTTTTTATGTCAAAAGGAATCATTGCGACAAAACCTTGTCGCAACTCCTGTTGCCGATCTTCCTTTTGTCAACTGTAACCTTATTAAGCCCAAAAATCTCCCAGCAGATAGCCCACAACAGCTGTTATATGCCTTCATCCTCAATTACCTGCAGGAACACAAAATAGATCCAACATCAGCATCATAAGCGAACAAGCCCTGGCGCATTGCGCCAGGGCTTGTTCTTTGTTTACTTTTATTCTAAACGATAAATGGTGTTACCTTCTTTAATGGTTTCCAATACCTTAATGTCCTTAATTGTTTCTTTTGGAACCGTTAGTGGATTCTTGTCCAAAATAACCATGTCGGCCAGCTTTCCAACTTCCAGGCTTCCTTTAATGTCCTCATCAAAGTACTGATACGCACCATAAATGGTAACTGCTTTAATCGCTTCCATCACATCAATGCAGTATTCTTGTCCAAGTTTTCGACCATTTCGTGTCACACGATTAACTGCATTATGAATATTGAAAACAGGGTTGATCGGGGTCACCGCCATATCATTATGAAGCGTAAACTTCATGCCGCGTTTCACCGCCGAAGACAATGGACTGATTCGGTTTGCACGTTCTGGACCAAGAACAGATTCATAATGCCAATCCCCCCAATAAAACACATGGTCATGGAAGAATGACGGCATAATTCCCAGTTCTTTCATTTCATCCAACTGATCCTCACGCACCGTTTGTGCATGAATCATCACTGGGCGCAGATCTTTGATGCAGCCCGTTTCTTCTTTCGCTTGGCGATAAGCTCGAATAAACTGATCACCTGTTGCATCACCATTGCAATGGACCAGCATCTGCCACTCATGTTCCATGGCTTCTTTACAAAATGCCAGCATTTGTTCGTCGGAATAGATTTGATAACCTCGGTACCCCTCTTCTGTTCCTTCTGGTCGAAAATAATACGGCTGTGTGAGCCACGCTGTTTTGGCCTGCGGCGATCCATCGGCAACCACTTTTGAACCAACCCATTTGATGTGATTGTGGTATGTCTGTTCCGCTGAATGATCTGGAATCAATTCTTTTACGCGTTCTTGCCAAAAATACACACCAATATCGACAAGCAACATATCATTTTTTTGACAATGCTTCAACACATCCACCATCGCCGGAAATGTAATGCCACCTTCCTGAGCAGTAGTTACACCATTTTTCGCATAAAACTTCTGAGTGTCCAGAATCATCTCAGCAAAAGCCTTATTGCTCAGTTTATTTGAAATTTGTTCTTTTAAAACCACACTAAATGCGCGTTCTTCCAGAATGCCATTAATTTCTCCTGTCTCTGGATCGTGACGAATTATTCCACCGACGGGATCAGGAGTATCTTTCGTCCAGCCAACCAATTCTATTGCTTTAGAATTAACTGTAGCGAGATGACCACTGCAATGCACCAAGAATATTGGAACTTCTGTTGATACCTGATCCAATTCCATTCTTGTCGGATGAGATTTGTCTTCAAAGAAAGCTTCGTCATACCCAAAACCAACCAGCCAACCGTTCTCCAACAATCTATTTTCTGCTAACATTTTTTTCAATTCAGCAAACAACGCTTCTTTGCTGTCAATGACACCATTCGGTGGTGGATAAATACCTGGCAAACCGGACAATACATTTGCAATGTGACCATGGCCGTCTATAAACCCCGGCAACACTGTCTTTCCTTCTAAATTTATTTCCCGCGTAGCATCGTCTTTGAATGCACTCACTGCTGCCAAATCGCCCACAGCAAGAATTTTTCCATCTTCCACCATTAATGCTTCTGCCAATGGCTGATCATCATTTACTGTAATTATGGTGCCATTAAAATACAATTGTTTCATTTGTTGCACCCCTTTTTATTAATATTAAGTTAAGCACGTGCCTCTTCTTCTAATTTTCTAGCTTTATTAAAGTCTTTAAGGTACACACGACTTGTCAATAAGAAAATTACAATAGCGACAACCAATAAAATCTGAATAAGTGTCAAGGCGCTCTTCAAACCAAAAATTTCAGAAAGCATCCCAATCAAAATAGGACCTGCAGCACCAAGTAATTGAACCGTCAATACATAAACACCATAGGATACAGACTTAAACCATGATGGCACCAATTCCTGAGTGGCTACATGATAGCAAGTAACAGCAGCGGTAATAAAAATTGCACCAAAGAAAATCAGTGGAACAATTTTAAAATAGAATCCGAAACCATAACTTAATACAGCAATAGTCAAAGAAATGGCTGGCCAATATACACGACAGCGTTTGTCGTATTTGTACCATTTATCCATGATGGTACCACCTATTGGATAACCCAATGCTGAAATCAGAGATTTGATACTAATGAAAGTTGCTGCAATACCGATCGAAATATTCATTTCACGTACAAAATAAATTGAAAGCCAAGAACCTGTTCCCTGTACAACAATTGAAGCAAAGCCACCACCTACGCAAACACCAATCAACGCTTTATTTTTTAAGGTTACTTGCAGTGCTTCTTTAAGACCAACTTTTGCTTTTTCGTTTGATGTTTCATGTTTTTCTTTTTTCTGTTGATCCAATACTTTTTTAGGATCCGGTAAACTCAAACTTGCAATAGTAAGGATCAAACTAATGACACCAACAGTATAAAATGCCATGCGCCAACCAAAAGTATTAGCCAAGTTAGCAAAAACAATGGCACCAAGTGCCGTCCCAACGGTCATCGCCGTGTTATACAAACCAATTCTTTTGCCCCACACACTTTTACTGTACATACTAGTAATGACTGAATTTGACAATGGTGCATAAGCCGCATTCCCTGTCCCAACTAAAAATCGTGAAGCAATCAGCAAATTGAAACTGCCTGCCATACCAGAGAAAAATGTCCCAATCGACCAAATCAAAGCAGAAATGCTGATGGCCTTTTTAGGTGAATATTTTTCACCTAAAAACGAAATTGGCAATACCAATGCCCCCATCCCGAGAAGCACAACACTACCCATTAAACCAACTTCAGTATCCGTTAAGCCCAAATCTCCTTGAATGATTGGAAAAATTGCATTTATCCCTACACGCGATATAAAATCAATCATGAACAAACAATAAAGCAAAATGAAGAAGAATGTTCTTTTTTTCGGTGGCACATATATTAGAGGCTTATCATCCAAATCAATTTCTTTGCCTTTCATAACAAGGACTCCTTTCTTTTTTATCTAGCTAGACCTTATATTGACAGTTTATCGCGATAAACCATCGTTGAATATTGCCAATAGTTTGTTATTTCTCGTTATTTTTCATCAACATAGTTGAAAAGTTATTAAACTCTATTGCCATACAAAGGAAAAATCGATATAGTATTTAAAAGCGGTATAATCATTCAGTAAGGAGGTGCCTTCATGCAAATCAATCACTTACGTTATTTTATTGCTCTCAGTGACCACCACTCCATTACCAAAGCGAGCAGTGTATTAAATACCACACCGCAAAACGTCAGTCGGATATTAAAGAGCCTTGAAATTGAAATAAACGCACTCCTTTATAACCGCACATCGGAAGGGGTCACATTAACACAGGAAGGAAGAGAATTCCTACAATTTGCAAAATCAACAGTCTATCAATTTGATAAACTAGAATCGAGTTTTCAATTCAGAAAAAAACATTCCGAGCAACCTTTCAACGTAACACTTTACTCAAACAATTTTATTAATGAGGTCATTCTCAATGATATTCTCATGGAATTTCAACAAACCTATCCTACTATTTCCATCAACAATTTGATTGTGGACTGGAAAGAAGGGTATCAAAACATTGCCGCACACCCTTCAGACATTGCCTTTTTAAATTATTATCCAGATAGAAATGAACTTGAAAATTTAATTGCTATTCCCGCCCTTCATCTTCAATCTGTTGCAATTATGAACAAAAACCATCCCTTAGCCAATTTGAACAGTTGTTATAAAAAACAACTGCGTGACTATCGTTTAGTCATTTATACAAGAAAAACGCTTAGCGATACTGACGTTGTCCATTCATTGCAGCTCGATCCAAACAATAGTAATCATTCATTTATCGGTACCGGAAATATAAAGGCATGCTATCAGATGGTGTCGACTGGTAACTATATTACAATGGGTACCCTCGAATCTTTCTTAGCTCAGGATGAATCCATCCGTCGCGAATTAACGGCTCGCCCCATTATTGATCGCCCAACCTGCACCTGTGCACTTATAAAATCTCCCGATCTTCCACAAGATTCTCCACAACAGCTTCTCCTATCATATATTCTAAATTACATTCAAGAACATCCCTTAAATAACAGCCTTCGGTAAGTCTCCTCCCTGCTAAAAAACAAAGAACCTCTGCCCATTTTCGCAGAGGTTCTCTATTTTTTTCGCCAAAAATATTTTTATATCTATTTGTCAGAATTGACAATAAATAAAACAAGAACTAACATGTACATTATAGAAAACATATTTTCTCTATAATGCATTCTCAATGCGCAGAGAATAAAAAAATAGGAGGAGAAAAATGAGCACCGTTATAAAAAACGTACGTATTATTGATGGCACAGGTGCCAAAATTGAGAATGGCTTTCTTGCTTTTGACGAAAATGGCATCATTGATGTGTCAGAAAAGCCGCTTTCCGCAACACACGAAATAGACGGAACTGAAAAAACCATCATTCCCGGTTTAATTGACTGCCATGTTCATTTAGGACTGCTTCCTGCGTTAGATGCATTCAATATTGTTGAAGCAGATACAGAGGCAACCACTGCAATCAAAGCCTGTGCCCAAGGCATGGAACATTTTAAATTTGGCATCACCACGGTGCGCAACCTAGGTACCAAACACGATGCAGATATTTATTTAAGAGATTTGATTCGCAAGAATTTGGCAACGGGACCACGCATTGTTGCTTCAGGACGCACCATCGCCATTACTGGAGGTCACAGCTACAGCATTGCAGCAGAATGCGACTCACCGGATGAAGCATTAAAAGCCGCCAGAGTGCAGATAAAAAAAGGGGCCGATGTCATTAAACTGATGGCAACTGGCGGCGTTTTAACCCCAGGTTCTGTTCCTGGCGCACAACAGCTCAGCTTTGAGCAGATGAAAGTGGTTGTCGATGAAGCAAAGCGAACTCAAAGAACAACAAGTGCCCATTGCATTGGATACGAAGGAACGCAAGCCGCCATTTTGGCTGGCGTTGACTCCATTGAACATGGTTACCTGCTAGATGATGAACTGATTGCCATGATGTTGGAGAGAGGCACTTATCTTTGTCCAACCATAGTGGCTTCTCGCGCAATCGCCTTGACCGAAGACCCTTCGCCTATTTGCAAAGCACTAAAAAAGAAAATTGCCCCTATCGCCGATTTGCATTTACAGGCATTAGAACGTGCTATTAAAGCTGGCGTAAAAATAGCAGCAGGCACCGATTGCGGTACAACATTAAATCCAGTTAATGGCCTTCATCATGAACTGAAATACTATGTTGAAGCGGGAATGACCGAAACGCAGGCCATTCTCAGCGCTACAAAAACAGCCGCTGAGCTTCTCAGAGTGGATACAGAAACCGGCACCTTAGAAAAAGGAAAAGCCGCTGATTTTGTCGTGCTGAACCGCAATCCACTGGATCATATTGAATACATTAACGATATCGAAGCCACCTATTATGGTGGGCAGATGGTTTACTGCCACAGAAATGAATTCTAATCAATTGATCGGCAACTAAAAAAGCGATGAACCATTTAAGGGTTCATCGCTGAACATTCAACAAACTCGTACTAATTGTTTTTCGAATATGCTTAGGAGGTAAGTAAAATGTATTTTTTCTTAAACGATTATGGCGAACTCGCTCACCCCAGCATTTTAGCAGCTATTGCACAAACCAACCTCACTCCAGAAGAAGGCTATTATTGCGACAGCCATTCAGAAAACGCCAGAAAACTAATTTGCAAAGAAATAGGAACGGTACCATTTTCAGAAATTCATTTTATCACGGGCGGCACCATTGCAAATTTAACAGTAATTTCGGCTTGTTTGCGGCCCCATCAAGCCGTCATTGCGCCGGAAAGTGCTCATATTTTCACCCATGAAACAGGAGCCATTGAAGCATGTGGGCACAAAGTGCTGACGGCTTCCTGCCCTGATGGAAAAATCAAACCAGCAGATATTTTGGCAATCCTGGAAGAACATCATGGTGAACATATGGTTGAGCCTGCAATGGTTTATATTACCAACGCCACAGAAATTGGCACCGTCTACACAAAAAAAGAGCTTTCTGATCTTCATGCGTTTTGCCAAGAACATAACCTGTATCTGTACTGCGACGGCGCAAGATTAGGCGCTGGCCTGATGTCCGAATTCAGTGATGTTACCATGAAAGACATGGCCAAATACACGGATGCATTTACCATTGGCGGAACTAAAAATGGTGCCATGCTGGGTGAAGCCATCGTCCTCCTGAATCCCGTGCTCACGCCTGGCTTCCGTTTTATTACGAAGCAAAAAGGCGGCTTATTAGCCAAAGGAAAGTTGATCGGCATTCAATTTGAAGAGCTTTTCAAAAATGGGTTGTTTTATGAACTTGCAAAAAAGGAAAACCAACTGGCTCAAAAATTGGCGAATGCATTCCGTGAAAAAGGATATTCGTTTTTATGCGAACCACAATCCAATCAACTTTTTCCAATTCTCTCCCCTGAAAAGCTAACAGAACTCGAAAAAGATTTTCAAGTAATGGAATGGATAAAAATGAATGACAGCCATTACGCTGTCAGAATTACTACATCATGGAATACTTCCGAAGAAGCCGTCGATGCATTAATTGCAGCAATATAATCACCATCAAGATCCATAAGAAATAATGTTATAGAACCAAACGTCCTCATTTGATTCGTTTGCATAAATATGATGACAGTTTGCTCGAAAGCGGAGACTCTCCCCTTTTCTGATGCGGTAAGTCTCCTCGCCCAGAATCAATGTAAATTCGCCATCCATCACCAACACACACTCCCTCACACCTTCCCCATGACTGTCAGCCGAATGATAAGTGTGAGGTTCCATGCGCACTTTCTGAATTTCCATAGGATTTTCTACATCATTTTCATACAATGTGTAAAAGTCCATGACACCAACTTTTTCAAACTCCGTACCGCGAACAATTTCAATATCCGGAGTAGACACTTTCAACAAATCACGAATAGAAATGTGAATGCCTTTACAGATCTTATACAACACAGAAATCGTAGGGCTTTTTGTACCGCGTTCAATTTCACTAAGCATGCTTTTGCTCACAGAACTCATATGGGACACTTCTTCCAGAGAAAGCTTGCGGGTCGTTCGAATGCGCTTCAAATTTGCACCAATAACCTGCACCATTTCATCGTTTTTTTCTGCTTTCGCTTTCTTTTCCGGCATGTTGTTAGAGTTGGACATTGGGCGTCTCCTTTAAAAACTACATCTTGCGTTCACTGATATATTTGCTTAATTATATCAGCGCAATATATTAAAAGTCAAATGATGCACCACCCAAACAAAAAAGAAGCCAATATTCCGGCTTCTTTTTTGTATTTTAGACGTTGTTCAACAATCTCTTTGCCGCAAAATAGCTATAGCCAAAAGCAACTGCTTCGGAAATCCAGAATGCAAACCACACCCAAGGTAGACCTACCCACTGAATCAGCACATAGACACTTGGCAGCAGAAGCACCAACTGGCGAATAGCGGTACCAATCATGTTGATCACACCGTTGCCTAAACCGGAAGCAAAATAGCCGCTCATCATGGTTACCGTGGCAAAGACAAAAGTAACAGACACAATGCGTAACGCTGGTACGCCCATGGCAATCATGGCTTCACTGGCGGCAAAAAGAGACAATAATTGACGCGGGAACACCATAAAAATCACCATTCCCAGCAAAGCGAAGACGACGGCCGTCGGAATTAAAACCTGCCACGTTTGCTGAATGCGCGCCTTATTCCCCGTGCCATAATTATACCCAACCACAGGAATAGCGGCTTGTCCCAGCCCATTCATTGGCATCATGAGAAAGTTCTGCAGTTTATAGTACACTCCGAAGAATGCAACAGCCGTTGCCGAAACATTGATAAAAATGGCATTCATGCTAAGCATCATCACGCTGCCCATCGCCTGCATGAGGATGGTTGGCAGTCCAACGCGGTAAATATCCGCAACATCCTGCCAATCAAAGTGATAGCCATGAAACCGAACGTGGATCACCGGATTCTTCATGCGGTTCAAGATTAACGCTGTTGCCGAAGCTGCAAGCTGACCAATCACCGAAGCGATAGCAGCACCTTTAATGCCCAATGCTGGACATCCTAAGAAACCAAATATCATAATCGGGTCGAGAATAACGTTCAACACAGCACCCACCACCAGTGATACCATCGACAAAAACGTATCACCAACAGCTTGCAGCAAACGTTGACCATAAGTTTGAATAAATATTCCCCAGCCAAAAATCAGACTGATCGACAGATAATCCTCACACAATCCCTGTAATGCAGGGTCATCGGCCAGCATCATAGAGAGGTTCTTTGAAAACAACACACCAATCAAGCTGAAAAACAAAGCCGTTATAATCATCAGCAACAACCCAGTCGTCGCAATACGACAAGCTTCTTCGGTCTTTTTCTCGCCCACCTTTCGCGACAATAAAGCGTTCAGTCCAACAGAGGTCCCCACTCCAATAGCAATCATCAAAAATTGAATAGAATATACCAAAGACGTCGCCGTCAACGCATCCTCCGACAAGCGCGCCACAAACATGCTGTCGACAATGTTGTACAACGATTGAATCAGCAGCGACATCATCAGCGGCACCGCCATGGAGTACAACAGCTTTCGCACAGGCATCAACGCCATTTTATTTTCTTCTACCATAAAATTTCTCCTTTCAAACAAAAAAAGCGTGAAATCATCAAGGATAAGCACTCCTTGAGATTTCACGCTTAAAAGCCGGCTTAATATTAAAATGATGATTGCACGCAAATGACTTGCGTTAGGTTCATTCTAAAAGATTGCCAAAAATATTTCAAGCAAATCTTTCTTTTATTTACCATGAATAATGATTCACCCTATGTAAAAAATCCTGTATAATAAACACGTACCTATTAAGGAGGTTTGAATAATGATTAGTTTTAAAGTTGACGTCGTCGGATCGTTCCTGCGTCCTGACACCATTAAAGAAGCACGCGCCGCGTTCAAAGAAGGCAGCATTACACGTGAAGCGCTGACCGCCATCGAAGATAAAGCCATTGCTGAACTCGTTGAAAAAGAAGTGGCGCACGGGCTGCAATTTGTAACAGACGGTGAATTCCGCCGCAGATGGTGGCACCTGGATTGGCTCAAAGAATTCGACGGTTTTGACACCATCTACGTTACCAAGCAGCTGGCTGGCGGCGTCCACGAAGTGGAATACGGCCAGGTAACTGGGAAATTCTCCTACGATAAAAACAAAGCCCATGCTGAAATGTATGCCTGGGACTATTTGCACAGCCTGGCGCAGAAGTACGACGGCATCACCGCAAAAAAATGCATCTCCGGCCCAAATATGATCCTCATTGACCACGTGCTGCAGCTGGGCAACACGGAAACCCCATACTATGGCAATGATCTGAATGCTCTCATCAACGACATCGGTCTGGCTTATCAGGACGCCATTCAGGATTTCTACGACCACGGCTGCCGCTACCTGCAGATTGATGACACCTCCTGGACCTACCTCATTGACGACAACTTCCTCAAAAAAGTGGCTGCCAACGGCTACTCTCAGGAGCAGGTGCTGCAGTGGTTCCAGACCGTCTCCACCAAAGCGCTGGAAAATCATCCAGAAGACATGACCATCGCCACCCATTTCTGCAAAGGAAACTTCAAAGGCAAACCACTCTTTGCCGGATTCTACGACGCCGTGGCACCAGTCATCCTACAAATTCCATACGATATTTATTTCGTCGAATACGACGACGAACGTTCTGGCTCCTTTGCACCATGGGCAGGCATGAAAGACAACGACAAAACCTTCGTTGCCGGCCTCATCTCGACCAAGAATCCTGTCCTCGAAGATCCAGAAACCCTCAAAGCCCGCTTCGCAGAAGCAAAATCCGTCGTCGGCGACAAACTCGCCCTCTCCCCACAATGCGGCTTCGCCTCCGTCGAAGAAGGCAACGCCATCACCGAAGACGACCAGTGGAAGAAAATCGATCTTCTTGTCAGCTGCCGTGAATGGGTGTAAGGTCTGGTCTATTCAAATAAACAAAAAGACTTTTAAAGGAGATCTACATTTTGGTAAAGAAAAGCGATCGCGAAACAATCTACCAAGTAGCACTGTTGCAATCATTAACACTTGGACAATATGACGGCTTTGTCAAAGTAAAAACCCTCAAGCAACATGGTGACATAGGCATTGGCACATTTGACAGTATGGATGGTGAATTGATCATGTTGGATGGATTGGTTTACCAAGCACTCTCTGATGGCAGCGTTGTTGAAGCTGTCGATGACGCTATGGTCCCATTCGCCGATGTTACATTTTTCAAAGAGGATTTTTCTGCCAGAGTCAATGCATCCTCTTTAAAAGATCTACATGACAACTTATCAGTCATAATAGCCGATTATGGCGTTAACTCTTTTTACATGGCTAAAATTACTGGACACTTTGATCGAGTCCAAGTACGTAGTGAATATCCACAACAGAAACCTTATCCACCATTGGATATTGTCATGAGCCAACAGGAGATATTTGAACACACAAATATTAATGGAACCGTCATCGCCTTTTATTGTCCGCGTTTCATGGAAGGACAAAATACCGTTGGCTGGCACAGCCATTTCATTTCGACAAACAAAAAGCACGGTGGACATATCCTCGATCTATCTGCAACAAAAGTTGTCGCTCATTTTAAGAAAACCAATAAATATGAAATGGTATTACCTGACGATGACAATTTTCATGATCTTGATCTTAGTGCCGATCTTACTGAAGCAATCGCAAAAGCCGAAGGTACCAACTAATACTCTTTTACAATGCAAAAAAGCGTTTCATGGAAAATCCATGAAACGCTTTTTGATATTTCTAAGGTTTCAAATCAAAACTTCATTGAACTACTATGCTTTGGCACAAAACAAAACATACCACAACGTCACAAATTTTCATTATGGACACAACATTTATTGTTCTTACTCCTTACGAAAAATATAGGCATATCCATTACTCTTCCAGAAAACTCACCGGAAGTTTTTATATTGAAAATGTACCAAACTCTATAATAGAGGCCCTAGTTTCCAGCCACTATTCCTCTAAAATCTGTAGCAAAATAATACACTATTTAATTTATTAGCGACTTATCCATGTGTGTCATGGG
>CALAKO010000028.1 GCA_937922955.1 uncultured Peptococcaceae bacterium
TGAATCCAGTTCAAAAGCTGCTCGCGCTCGTTCATTTCAGGATGCTCCAGCACCTGCATCAGCGCCCCATTCAGCATCTTGCCAATGGCGCGGCCCTGAAGGCCCAGCGCTTTCATGTCTTCGCCGCCAACCGCCAAGGCTTTCACGCTGACGCAATCGCCGCGTGCCACGACCTCATCGATCACATCACGAATCCGTGTAAATAAGTCGATCATTTCGGCTCGCTGATCGCCCAGATCGTGCGCCACCAAGTCCGCGATTTTCACTTTCACCAGGCGGCGTGTCTGCTGCTCGCCCAAGTGCGCCAAAGACCGGCGCACATTCACCGGATCGGGCAAAAGAATGTCGTTGTGATGGGCGATGAGCTCGACCACATCCTTCCGCGTGGCGTTGTCGTACTTGAGATCGCGCAGCACCCTGTTGGCAATCTTCGCCCCTTCCGCCGCGTGGTCGTCAAAGCGGTCGTACGACAGGCTGGCGTCCTTGTCCCACACGAACGGCTTGCCAATGTCGTGCAGCAGCATGGTCAGGCGCAGCACCAAGTCGGGCTCAATGAGCCCCACCGACAGCAGCGAATGCTCGAACACATCGAGAAAATGATGGCCGCCGTGCTGATCAAAGCCAACGGTGTGGCACATCACAGGAATGATGTACGGATACATGCCCAGCGCGTACAGATCTTCCAGCCCTCTGGCTGGGTGTTCGGCCAGGAGGATTTTGTTCAGTTCGACTTGAATGCGCTCTTTGGAAATGTACTGCAGCAGGTGGTTCAAGGCGGTCACGGCTTCATAGGTTGCCGGGTCGTAGTCAAAATCGAGCGCCGTCGCAAAGCGCACCATGCGCAGCATGCGCAGGCCGTCTTCGTTGAAACGCTGCATCGGATCGCCAACCGCGCGCACCAAGCGCCGCTGCAGGTCCTCTTTGCCGTTGAAGATGTCGATCAGCCCACGCTCCGGATGCCAGGCCATGGCGTTGATGGTAAAGTCGCGACGGCTCAAATCTTCGGCCAGTTCTCGGGTAAACGCCACACTCTTGGGATGTCGATGATCCACGTATTCCCCATCGATGCGGAAGGTGGTCACCTCGTAGGCGCCGTCTTCGGCCAAAATCGTCAGCGTCCCATGCTGAATGCCGGTGGGAATGACGCGCTTATTGCTGAAAATCTCCAGCATTTCGTCCGCCTGTGCCGAGGTGCAGATGTCCCAGTCGCTGGGCCGCTTGCCCATCAGCGAGTCGCGCACACAGCCGCCGACAATGTAGGCTTCGTGGCCGTGCGCTTCCAGGCGTTTGATCAGCTCTTTGGCGCCTTGTGGAATGTGAATGTCCATGGTATCACCCCATTTCTGAATAATTTTTTTGAAACGCTTCTATATTAATCGCCTCTGGCTCGGCTCCATAACGATGCATCGGCAGGAAATGCTGCATGTACCGCCCATCGCCAGGATGCTGGTAGCACAGTGCGGCCGCATGCAGCAGAGGACGGCCTGCAGCAATCGGCGGGCCGCCGTAGGTCACATCGCCCACCAGCGGATGGCCCTGATGCGCCAGATGCACCCGAATTTGATGCCGGCGCCCGGTGTCGATGCGCACCCAGCACGCCGTCGCGCGCAAAGCGTCCACATAAGCCAGCGGCTGGACCATGGTGCGGCACGCTTTGCCGCCCTGCCCCACATAAAACAGTGGACCAACGGCATGTCGTAAAGCCTCCGACGCGTCGCAGATGTCGCCGTTCAAATGCATTGGTGTCCGAAGCTGCCCAAAGGCAATACATTGGTAATATTTCTTGGCACGCTGACGGCTCAGCTGCCCGGCCGCAAAACTGTTCTTCGCCAGCAGGACCAGTCCCGTGGTGCCAATGTCCAGACGGCTGACTGGATGAAAAGTGTCGGCTTCGCCGTTTTTTGCCAGATGCGCCAGCACCGCACCGGCCAGCGAGCCGCGCTCGCCGCGCCGCCGTGGAAACATGGTCACGCCTGGCGGTTTGTCGACAACTAGTAGCATATCGTCTTCATAGACAACCGTCAAGGGCAGGTCTTCGTGAATAATGTCGCTGCCTTCCAGTTCCGGCGCCATGATCAGCGACACGTCGTCGCCTTCATGAACCACATAGCGCACCGTGCGTCGTTCGCCATTCACCAGAATCCCTTCCGGATGCGCCTTGCAGCGCTTCATGAGACGTTTCGACACGTCCATCCTGCTGCTGATCACCTCGCGCAGCAGCCGTCCTTCGTCGCTTGCCTGAGCGGTGTAATGGATGCGCTTCATTCTCGCACCTCAAAATGGGCCTGGCTGCCATTGGCGCCGCTCTCCACAACAAGGTGCGCCGGAATGCGTTCTTTCAGTTCCGCCACATGGGAAATCACGCCAACCAAGCGGCCGCTGTTCTGCAGGTTCATCAAGGTTTCAACGGTGTCGTCCAGCGATTCCTCGTCCAAGGTGCCGAAGCCTTCGTCAATAAAGATGGTGGACAGCTCCACGCCGCCGCTTTCACTGGACACAACGTCCGCCAGCCCCAGCGCCAGCGACAGGGACGCCTTGAAGCTTTCCCCGCCAGAGAGGGTCGATACGTCGCGCGCCCGGCCGGTGTATTGGTCCATAACGGCCAAGTCCAGCCCAGCCTGACGCCGCGCATCGTACACCGTCTCTTTGCGTCGGAAGGAGTAGCGCCCGTGTGTCATGCGCGCCAACCGTGCGTTGGCGTGCTGCAGCATCTGTTCAAAATAATAGGCCTGCGCAAAGGTTTCGAGCTTCATGTTAAAGCGGTTTTTACCGTCGAGCACATCCCGCAGTTTGCCCAGAAGCGCGTAGTCCGCCTCCATTTTCTGGAACTCGTCGAAGAGCGCACGAATGGCCTCGATCAGCTTGCGGTTGGCCTCACACCTCGACTTGTGCGCCGCCAGGCGGTCGTTCGCCTCATTCAAGGCTTGCTCAACGGCCCGGCACTGGCTTTCGCTGGCGCTGAGATCGTGCAGGCTGCGGTCGTCTTTCAAGCGCTCGCTCAGATCGTCGTACAGGGTCTCGGCTCGTGTGCGCTGTTCCGCGTAGCGATCCAATTGCTGCTGCAGCGCCGTCCGCGCCGCAATGTCCGCTTTCGCGCTCGCATATGCCTCCGGCGACGCAAAGGCTGCGTTCCTCGCCTCTTCAAACAGGGCGAGATCCGCCGCATGCTGCTGCGTCAATTCCTGCAAACGGCGCTGTGCCTGATGAACCACTTCGTCCGTCTGCACCTGCGCCATCTGCGCGTCTTGCTGCGCCCGAGCCGCGCGCTCCAATTGAGCGGCCGCCTCTTGATGCGCCTGCTCAATCTGTGCGACCTGCGCCTCGAGGGCCTTCGGATTCACGTCGGCTGAAAAGCCATGCGTTTGTTCCATGTCTTCCACGTTGTGCTGATGGCTGTCGCACAACGTCTGCCAATGGCTCTGGCTGGCAATCAGGCGAGTGTGCTCGTCCTTTTGCTGGTCGTGAGCCGCTTTTTTCGTCTCACGCTGAGCCTCGCTGTCGTTCAGCCGGCGAAGGCTCTCGTCGAGGCTGGTCAGCTGCGCCTGCAGCGCCTGGAACTGCGACTTATGGTCCACACCGCGCTCTTTCAGCGTCTGCGCAAAGGCCTCCACCTCGTCCATGGCCGTTAATGCAGGCACCTCGGCCTGCAGCTCGTTCCAAAATTCTGCCTGGTTTTTGTCCTGCTGCGCCAAGGCGGCCTGCACCGCCAGGTGTTTCTTTTGCGCCTCGTCGCGCTGGGCGAGGCAGTGTTCCTCTTCGTCCTGATGGTTCGAGGCTGCGGCTGGATTTGGATGATGCAGCGCGCCGCACACCGGACAAGGCTCGCCGTCGCTCAGCTCGTTCGCCAGCGTCGCTGCCAGCTGTCGGCGATTTTGGGCGCGTGCTTCCTGCAGCCGCTGTTCGGCCTGCTGAAAGATTTGCTCGGCGTCCTGAGCGTCCCTCGCCAGCTTTGCGCGATCCCGCTGGGCGTCCAAAACTTTTCTCGCCAGGGCATACTGACGGCGCTCGTTCTCCAGCTGACGCCCTAATTTTTCACGGTCCAGCTGCAGACGATGCACCTCGTTCTGCAGGCGCGTTTTCTCCTGCACCTTCTGGTCGAGATCGGCCAGTTCCTGCGCCGTCGCCGCCAGCGTTTTTTCCAGCGCCGCCAGCGTCTGCTGGACGTGTTTGGCGTTCTTCTGGGCCTCCGCTAAGTCCGCACGCGCACGAACGTAATCCTTCATTTTCTCCAGCTTTTTCGTCAGGGCTGGCCACTCGTTGTACGCCTGATCGGCCGCCGCCTTCTCCTGTTCGGCTTTTTTATAGGCCGCTTCTGCCAGGGTCCGCTTCTGCGTCGCTGCCGCCTGGGCCTCCACCGCCTGCTGCAGGGTGTGCGTCTGCGCCTGCGTCGCCGCCGCGCTTTCCTGGACGCGCGCTTCTTTGTCCACAAGGCCGCGGGCACGATCCGCCGCCGCCAGGCGCGCTGCCAGCGCATCCATCGTCGGCTTCTCCGCCTGAAGAGCCTGCAGGGCCTGGCCAGCCTGCTGCCACTTTTCAACGTCGTCGTTGTGCTGTTTTTCCTGATTCAAACGCTGCACCGCCGCCTGATAGCGCGCGCTCTCATCCGCCACATTCTGCTGCAGCGCCGAAATGGCGCCTTCGTCGGCCTGCGCCAGCTGCTCCATCGTTTGCAGCGCCCGCTCGGACGGCTGATCGCCAATGGTCAGCGGCTCCTCAAAACGCAGCATGGCCGCCTGAGAGCGGTAGGCCGTCTTCAAGTCGTTGTAGGCGCCTGTCACGTCGGCCACACGGCTTTTCAGCGATGTCAGCGCCAGATCGTAGAGGCTCGTGTCAAAAATATGGCGCAGGAGCTCGATTTTGTCCTTTGTGGTCGAGATCAAAAATTCCTGAAACGCCCCCTGTGGCAGCATCACGATCTTTTGAAACTGCTCGTCGTCGAGGCCGATCAGCTCGGTGATTTTTTTGTCCACGTCGCTGATGCGGCTCAGAGGCAGGAAGGCCTCGTGCCCCACGCATTCGAGCACCGCCTCCTGGCCAATTTCCCGCGTGCCTTCCCCGCGCTTTTTCGCCACGCGCTGCTTCGGCTGGCGATGGATCTTATAGGTCTTGCCGCCAATATCAAAGGTGAAGTCCACGAACGTCACCGTGTCGTCGGTCGGTTTCAAAAAGTCGCAGCGCAGGCTGGCAGGGTCCATGCCGCGCTTGCTCAACTTGCCATAGAGCGCATACAATATCGCTTCAAAAATGGTGGTCTTGCCCGACCCCGTTGGCCCCGTGATGACAAACAAGCGCTGCGTGCCCAGGGCGTCAAAGGACAGGGTCGTTGTGCCTGCGTAAGGGCCAAACGCAGACAGCGTTAATTCAATGGGTCTCATACGTCCTCCTTCTGCACCTCGTCAAACACACTCTTCATCACCGCGCACAGTTCCTCACCAGGCGCTTCCTCCATGACCTGCTCATAAAACGCAGCAAACATGTCCAGCGGCGAGCGTTTCGTGCCTTCCGCCGCCTGCGGCAGCGGCTGGTCCAGCACCACCTCCGGCAGCGCCTGACGTTCCATGAGCATGATGTTTGGATAACATTGTTTCAGGCGCTGCATCGGCTCCAGAAGGCTGCCCGTGTCTTCCAGAACGACGCGCAGGTAATCATTCTGATGCACCCGCACACGTTCCGGCACGCTCAGCAGCTCGTCGAGCAGCCCTTTCACCGTCACCAGGCGGCGTGGGCCAACGAGCGGCAGCGGCTGAACGTCCAGCGCCCCGTCTTTGTCCAGGGTCACCGACAGCATGACCTTTTGCTGGTTTTCTTCCGAAAACGAATACTGCATCAAACTGCCTGCGTAACGAATGCGCGCGCTGCCTGCCCGCTGCGCCTGATGAAGATGCCCCAGCGCCACGTAATCAAAGCCAGCCAGCGAGGCACTCTGCCAGTATTCCGTGCCGCCAATCGACAGCTCGCGCTCTGAGTCGCAGGTTTCAAGCGGCGCATCGCCAGTGACCACTCCGTGAGCCACCAAGACCTGCCGCGCCGCCGGGGCCAGATCGGTGTGACGAAGCACCCAGTCCATGGCCTGCGGAAAATCCAGCTCTGCCGTTTCCGGCACCAGCGCGTGCAGCACCGCCAAGTCGGCGTACGCCATGAGGGTCACGTCCACCGGACCGTCGGCGTCGTACAGGCGCACCTTTGGCAGAGGCCAGGCAAAGCTGCCCACCAGATGCAGCCCCGCCTTCGCCTGAATGGCATTGGCAAAGCCCAGCCGCTCCCCGCCATCGTGGTTGCCGCCAATAGCCAGAATGGGCACCTGCTGCTCCAAAACGACGCGGGAAACGAAGTCATCAAACAAGGCAACCGCTTCCACTGGCGGATTGCGGCGATCGTAAATGTCGCCGGCCAAAATCAACGCATCCGGCTTCCCGGCCGCCAGATGCGCAACAATCTGATTCAAAAGAACACGCTGATCGTCAATCATGGAATAGCCGTTGACTTTTTTTCCAATGTGCAAATCAGCCAAATGGAAGAACTTCATAGAAACTCCTTTCAATTAAAAACCACCGAGCATGCGCGAGACGACCGTTGCCGGAACGGCAACGACAGCACCCAGCCAGCCCATGCGCTCCACGCGCTTGAAATACGGCTGGGCAATGCCGCGCATCAAGGTCTCCAGCATCTTCGGCGACAAAGCGTTGATGCGTTCTTCGACCAGGCCCGGCACATCAATGAGCAAGAGCAGGCGCCGCCCTTCGATGGTCAGGGTTGCCATGCACGACGGCGACACCATGTTCCACAGGTGAGCCGCAAGGGCATGGCCCATTTGCGCCTCTTCCGGACGCCACTGGCGCATCTGCTGCCAGGCCTGCGCAAAGTGACCATCTGGAACGGACAGCAAGGCGTCCAGATCGCGCCGCTGCACGAGCGCCGCTCCCACCACCTCGAAACAAGGCGTCAGGCGATTCAGCACGCGCTCCCATTCCACGGCCTGCCACACCTTCTGCGCCGTCTGCGCACCGCTCTCATCAAATAAAACGGCCCATTCTGACCGCACAAAACGCCCCAGTGCCGCAAAAGCCTTGGCCTCCTGCTGCGCGTCGAGCTGCTCGGCCAGGCGGAAGAGATTCAGCAAGGTCCGCTGCCAATCCTCTGCACGCACAGACGCTGCCAGCGTTTGCAGGCCCTCGCCTTCTGCCTGGGAAAGAGACACACCGAGCGCGAGCAGCGAACGTCCAGCCAGATGCTCCTGCATCCAGCCCACGGCCGCACCGCCGAACGCGGCTTCACGGTTGAAGAGGTAGGACGGCAGCTTTTTCCCGCAGAAAATATCCAACACCGCCTGAATCAACCGCTGACCGCCAGCCATGTGGTAGCCCAGCTGCAAGGCAAAAGACAGCCGAGGCTGGAGCCATTCGTCGATCAGTCCGGCCAGTTCTGCGGTGTGCGCCAGCAAGCGTTCCGGCAAGAGGCGATACTCCGGCTGCCCATAGCGCTGCCAGAAATCTTCGAAGGCTGCGGCCTCGCTTGGCAGAGTAATCGCCGCCAACGCCGCGTTGCCTTCCCGCACCCAGGCCTCGCTGGACACCGCCCGCAGACCTTGCGCAAGCGTCTGCGACAGCGCACCGCTCGCTGCTTCACGAAGCGCCAGCCGCTGCACCGCCGTGCGGCACAGCTCAGCCTTGGCCTTGTAGGAAAACGA
>CALAKO010000029.1 GCA_937922955.1 uncultured Peptococcaceae bacterium
TCTGCAGACGCTGCAACAGGAGGCTGCGGCGCTGCTGCCGGACTTGAATGTGCAGCGTGTTATTCGTCCTTTGCAGCGGTACGGCCAAACCCATATTACGTTGGTGATGCGAAAAAAAGCGCGCATGATTTTGTGATTGCCCGCCCGGCTCCAGGGTTTGTCAGCCTTATTGGCGTGAAAACACCGGGGCTGACCTGCGCCAACAGCCTGGGCGAAACAGTGGCGGCCGAGCTGGCATCGTATCTCCAGGCGCCGCCAAATCCGCGCTTTAATCCCAAGCGCAACGTGGTGCCGGTGAAGGATGAGGAAATTCTTTGCCTGTGTAGCCAGCTTTCAAAGGGCGCTGTTCTTGAAGCAATCCGACAAGGGGCAGCAACGGTCGATGGAGTCAAACATCGTGTGGGCACCGGTATGGGGCCTTGCCAGGGCGGCCGCTGTCGGCTGCAGATTGAGAAACTATTGGAGGCTCATGCCCATGGAAAACTGTGATGTTCTTGTCGTCGGCGCAGGAGCCGCTGGCCTCAGCGCTGCCAAAACGGCGTATCGCTGTGGCTGCCCCAGCGTCTGGCTGGTGGATACGAAGCCTGATCCTGGCGGTGTGCTGCGGCAATGCGCTCACCACGGATTTGCTCATGGGCAAACCGGACCAGATATGATCCAGCAGCTGCTGGCCGATTTTCCCAGCGGCATTCGCTATTTGCCGCGAACGACGGTGCTGTCCATCCATCCTCAGCGCGAGGCAGAGCTCTGTGGCCCTGGTCATGATCATGCGAGGATTGGGTTTCAGCAGCTGGTTCTTGCTGCGGGCTGTTACGAAATTGCTCCCGGCGAGCTGCTTTTGGGCGGCACGCGTCCGCAAGGGGTTTATATGGCCGGACAAATGCAGGAAATGATGAACTTGGAGCAGCGGCTGCCACCTGGACCGGTTGTGATTCTTGGCAGCGGGGACTTGGGGCTGATTATGGCGGCACATCTGGCAGCACATCGCATTCCGGTGACCTTGGTTGAAAAGCGCGAGGTCTGCGGAGGCTTGAAGCGCAACCAAACCTGTCTCAATAATCCATGGGTCACTCTTTACTGCCAGAGCAGCATTCAAGAACTGTGCGGAGATCCGCTGCTGACCGGCGTTGTGCTGACGGATGGACGGCATTTGCCGTGCCGCACGCTGCTGATTGCCGTTGGCTTGCGCCCGGAACGAAGTTTGATTGAATCAATGGCTTGTCCTTCGTGGCTGCATCTGGCCGGAAATTGCCGCGCAGTGCAAAGCATGGTTGAAGCGGTGATGGCGGATGGAGAAAAAACAGGGTTGGAGTCTTATAGGAGGTGGAAAGCGGATCATGATGGATCAGCATGGGAGAGCGATTACTTACTTAAGGGTTTCGGTGACGGAACTGTGTAATTTACGTTGTCGGTATTGCATGCCTGAAGAGGGTGTTTTGAAAAAGCGCCACGAGGACATGCTGACGGAAAACGAATTGATTATGGCCATTCGGGCGGCGGCATCGCTGGGCATCAAAAAATTGCGGATCACAGGCGGTGAGCCGTTGACAAAGCCGAACATTGTTTCCATTTGCCAGCGGGCCGCTGAGGTGGAGGGCATAGAGGAAGTGTGCATGACCACCAATGGGATCAAATTGCCGGCTTTGGCCAAGCCGCTGCGAGAAGCTGGCGTCAGCCGTTTGAATATTAGTGTGGATACATTGGATGCCAAAAAATACGCTGCCATCACCCGCTTGGGCCAGTTATCGGATTTTTGGCAAGGGTTCGAGGCAGCGTTGGCCGCTGGGTTCAAAAAAATAAAATTGAATGCGGTATTGATTGGCGGATTTAACGACGATGAAATTCGCCCGCTGGCGGAACTGACGCGCCGCTATCCGGTGGATATGCGGTTTATTGAATTAATGCCGATGGTCAACCATCCTGATTTTGATGAGAGCGCGTTTATTCCGTATACCCGAGTGCTGGACGCGCTGCCGGAGGCAACACCGGTTGAGGCCGACGGAGGCGTGGCGAAGTTGTACCGCCTGCCCGACGCGCAGGGAAACATTGGCTTGATCAGCCCGGTCAGTGCGCATTTTTGCAACAGCTGCAACCGCATTCGCTTGACGGCAGACGGCAAGATAAAGCCTTGCCTGCACTCTTCCGAAGAGGTGTCGCTGAAAGGGCTGAGCGAAGACGCCATGCGTGATCGCTTGCAGCAAGCCATTTGGAACAAGCCTTCCTGGCATGGGGATCTGGACGCTCAACATCCTTCCCATGCAGGACGGCACATGAATCAGATAGGAGGATAATCTTGAACGATTTTACGCATTTTAACGATCAAGGGCGGGCCAAAATGGTGAACGTCGGCGAAAAACCTGTTTCGCAGCGCGTGGCCGTCGCAGCTGGCCGCGTGCTCGTTAATCAAGAAACGTTTGAACGCATTCAAAGCGGCGGCATGAAAAAAGGAGACGTATTGACCGTTGCTCAGATCGCAGGCGTCATGGGGGCGAAACATACGCCCGACATCATTCCAATGTGCCACCCCATCATGATCGAAGGCATTGATCTGTCCTTATCGCTGGATGCCGAACGCTGTTCTGTGGAAATTGTGGCGACCGTGTCCTGTGACGGGCGCACCGGTGTGGAAATGGAAGCGCTGACCGCCGTCACCACTGCAGCGCTGACGGTGTATGATATGTGCAAGGCCGTTCAAAAAGACATGGTCATTGACGACATCCGCCTGCTCAGCAAAACCGGCGGCGTTCATGGCGATTATAGACGGGAGGAATAACAACATGACCTACTCTGCAGCAGTTATTACAGTGAGCGATAAAGGAGCGCGCGGTGAACGTGAGGACACCAGCGGCCCAAATCTGTGTGCGCTCTTAAAAGAACAGGGCGTGGATGTTGTGTTCACAACCATTGTCCCGGATGAATTCGAGACGATTAAACAAGTGTTGCAGACCTGCTGCGACGACAAACAGGTGGCGCTGGTGCTTACCACCGGTGGCACAGGTTTTTCACCAAGGGACATCACACCGGAAGCCACCTTGGCCGTCGTCGAACGGCTGACACCAGGGCTTCCAGAAGCCATGCGTGCCGAATCCATGCGAATCACGTCACGAGGCTGTCTCTCGCGGTCGGTTGCAGGCATCAGAGGGCGAACCTTGATCATCAATTTGCCTGGCAGCAAAAAAGCCGCCGAAGAAAACATCCGCGCCATTCTTGATCCGGTGATGCATGGCCTGGATATGCTTTATTCCGAAGGCTCTGCCGATTGCGCACGATAAAAAGAGCACCTTCCTTTTTGAAGGCCCCGCAGATGCGGGAACCGTTCAATGAAGAAGGTGCTCTTTTTTAATAGCGCTCAATTTCCTGAACGCACTCGTCTTTAATGCGCCCGACCAGATACTGCAGCGCATCGACCACATGTGGCCGAATGTCGCCGCCGATCAATACTTTCATGATGTCGTCACCGACAGCCAGCTCGCCTTCGTTGAGCCAGACGCGCACGTAATAAATGCCTGGCAGTGCGTAAGTTTCGGTAATGATGCGATCCACTTTTTCTGCATCGTAAGCAAACGTCATGCCTGTCACAGGCTGGGTGTCCTGCTTGCCCTGCCGCACCTGAGCTTTTGCGCTCTCGCGCACGATGCCGTTGTGGCAGAGATACATGCCAATCTTTGTGGCATTCTTATCTTTCTTTGCGTCGTTCAACCAGTCGTCAAATGAAGGAACCGCTTGATGGGTCATAAAACAATCTCCTCTCGTTGTAAAGGCAGCATCGCCGACAGGCAATCAGCCGCCAGCGGATAAAAATTGCAGGAAAAAACGGTGGTAAATGTGTTCGGCTTCCGCATCCGGGCCGTTGATATGGAGCTGTGTACGTGGCAAACGCACAGGCCCTTGCTGTTCAAGGGGCACTTCCGTAAGGGTAATCTGGCAATCTTTGTAGCGATAGCCGTCGTCAATGGCCTGAACATCCGGTTGGCTGTCAAAAAATTCTCGAACCCTCGTTATGGAAACGGCCCAGTTTTTATCGACAATCACCTGCGTCACCTCCAATTGCTGCACCAGCTCCCAATGTCCTGGCGCGTTTAATACTTTTGTACAACCATCGGCAACCAAAGTCAAATACATTTTTATGATTAGAGCCATTTAGCCGCGTGCTGGCAGCAGCCTGAGTTGCTTCGTTGAAAAAGGTGGAGAAGAGTCGTTTGCAGGGTTTTTTACGAAAGGCAACCGCTGGTTGCCAAATGGCGCACCGAAAATGGTGGCTTGCTACCGGTGATTTTGTTATGATTTGAGTAACAAACACAGAGGGGATGATCACATGAACCTGGCAGAACGCATTCAACAGCTGCGCAAAGCCCGTGGCTTGTCGCAGGAAAAACTGGCGGAACAGCTTGGCGTGTCGCGGCAGGCGGTGACGAAATGGGAAAATGGGCAGAGCACGCCGGACGTGGATAAAATCATCTTGATGAGCGATTTTTTTGAGGTCACCACCGATTATCTGCTCAAAGGCATTGAGCGCGAGGAGACAGTCTCAGTACCAAGCGACCGCAGCCTTGCCAGCCGAGTGCTTTATATTGCCTCGACAGCGCTGATCGCCATTGGCTTGCTCTGTGCCTTTGCTGGCTGGTACGAGCTGCAGCGCATGGAAACCATTGCGGGCGCCATGGTCATACAGGCGGTCGGCGTGGCGCTTTATTTCATTGGCAACATCCTGTCGGACGCGAAAGCCTCGTTTTACGTCATGTGGCTGAACGTGCTCGGCATTACCTTCATGCCGGTGTCCATGCTCACCGGCTGGCTTTCCATTCTTGTCCTTCATCAGGGCTGGGTGGCGCCTTATCCGGTTCGCTCAGGCCCGGCGCACATCGTGCTCTTTTGCTGCGCTTATGCTGTGGTTGCCGTCATCAGCCGCCGAGGGTTGAAGAGCCGCGGCTGAGGGCTTATCGATCTTCATAACGAGATTTTATTGCCAACGAGGAACAATTTTCCTTTGCAATTTTTGCATGAAATCCGCTATACTATAAGTACAACGAGTAGCGTGTTCGCGTAATTCCAGTTGCGCGCCCACGCTGCTCGTTTTTTATTTTGTGAAAGAGAGGTGGCTTTATGCCAAAAACAAAAATGCAAGGAATCATCTTCGGGGTCATCATGTCCTACGCCATGACCTTCGGCATGGAAATGTACAACAATGCGTTTAATATGGGCGGTGTTTCCGCTATGAGCGGCGCTGTTTTGGTGAATGCGCTCAAAGAAACAACCTTCATGGGCTTGCTCGTTATCATTATCTCCAGCCTTTGGGGCAACAAAGCCGGTGCGCGTTTTGCCGCCAAACACTGCGACCCGACGCGTGACAACCCTTATTTTTGCCGCCTTATGCGTCAGGCTGGCACCATTGCTTTCATGTGTCCGGCCATGAGTCTGGCGGCAACACTGCTGTTTAACTATGCCCTTGGGCATGCAGCTTTGGGCCAGCTGCCGTTTCTTTGGCTTGGCACGCTGCTGCGCAATTTTCCGATGGCGTTTTTCTGGAACCTATTTGCCGCGGCACCATTCACCCATTGGCTGGCGCAGCGTCTCTTCCAGGAAGAACGTGTCTGTGTTACCTGCGCCCTGCCGTTGATTGGAACCACACGCAAGTGATGACAGCCTTCCACACAGGTTTTGCGAATTGGTCGCAGCCTGTGTTTTTTATTGCCGCTCTTTTGTTCCCCATGGTATGATGGGCAAAAAGGAGGCGATCACCATGGCTGGAAAACATGGCAAAGGGTTCTTATCGTTTTTGCTTGTGCTTTGCGCCCTTGGTGCTGTGGCAGCCTGGGCATGGACCAATTATGGCCCCACGCCAGACGGCCGCCTGCCCAACCGTTACCATGGCGAGGTGACCACCATCACCGGCACCTCTGACGCCGACTCCGACGGCATCCCCGATCAGCAGGACATCCTCCAGGGCGCCCTTGATTATGTTGCCACGCGGCCTCAATATAAGAGCGCTTATTTTGACGGCGGCTGGCCCACCGACGGCACTGGCGTCTGCACCGATGTTGTCGCCTATGGCCTGCGCGCCGCTGGCTACGACCTGCCAAGCCTTGTCGATGCCGACAAGCGCGAAGCGCCCGATCAATACTTCGGCGTGCCGCCCGATAGCAACATCGACTACCGCCGCGTGCCCAACCTTGCCGTCTACTTCTCGCGCCATGCCACCGCGCTGACCACCGACACCAGCGCCATCGACCAATGGCAGGGCGGCGACATCGTCATCTTCGACGACAACCACATCGGCATCATCAGCGACCGCCGCAACCGCAGCGGCGTGCCCTATCTCATTCACCACGCCTACCCAGGCCAGCAGCGCTACGAAGAGGACGCCCTCGACAGCTACGGCACCGCCATCACCGGCCACTACCGCCTCGGCACCTGGACCGAAAACAGCAGTGCCGAGTGAAAAAACACTGGATATTCTCTAACGATATAAAAGTGGTTCGTAAGAATGTGTAAACCTGAATGTGATTGAAAGGACAGGTGACAGCAATGATGAAACAATCGGCTTATATTTTTGCAGGAATGATCCTGTGCGCAACACTGGTTTTTTCGGGATGCAGCAACAACAGCACCAACAGCAGCTATGAAACAGTGTCGGCCACCGCGCTTTATCAAACATCTGCTGAAAAAGTCTGCGCAGAGTACGACAACGGGGACATCCTGTATATCGACAGAGCACAAGTATTGAACGATGGCGCTTTTTCTGACGATCAGGAAAAGATCATGGATGTGGTCCAGCAACATCTGCGCGCGACAGCGAGCAGCTATAATGGCGAAGTGCGCATCGCAAATGGGGATGCGATTGCCGAAGATGGTCTGGAATATGAAATGGATTGCCGCTATCGCTATCTAGCCTATGAAAGCACGGAGAACACCAGCAAAGATGGTGAAATGTTTGTGGACTACCTCATGATGGATGTTCAGGCAGAAGCGGCAAAGGTAATCGTGTCTTACAAATTCCAGCAGCCTGACGCCGAAGCGCCTGCATACGAACAAACAGAAGCCTATATTTTTAAAAATGTGCCTGGCGACGCCGAACCATGGCAGCTGGTCAACGTAATCTTTGATCCGGAGGATGGCGACAGTGACCTTTTCGCAAAGCTGAAAGCCAGCGACAGCACAGACGAATGGCTGACCACCTATTCGTTCAGCCAGCTCCAGCGCTCGGACTACACCGATCAGCCAAACTACAGCTATTTTGTTGGTGACGACATGGCGATTGATGAAGAACGATTGCGCCATGCAGAAGAAATGAATGATTAAGCCATCAAACCGCAATCACAGCGCCTGCGCATGTTCAGTAGAACGTGCGCAGGCGCTGCTGCGTGATTGACGCTCTTTTTGCCATCCATTACAATGAGAGAAGAATTGCAATGAAGGGAGAGGGGCGCAATGCGATTTGCGATTTGTGACGATGATGCCGCTTTTGCGCATGCGCTGGAGGCACATTTTGCGGCGTGCGCACTGGCGATCGACACGGAAGTGTACGCCAGCGGTGAAGAGTTGCTGCGTGACTATGCGCAGAATGGCCGCCGCTATGACGCGCTGTTTCTGGACATGGAAATGGGCGGTATGAATGGCATTGCCACGGCCAACGCTATTCGTGCGCTGGACCGGCGGGCCATCATCGTCTTTGTCACCAGCCACACTAAATACATGCGGGAAAGCTTTCAGTGCCAGCCGCTGGATTTTCTTGTCAAGCCGGTGGAGACAGGCGCGCTGGATAAGGTGCTTGCAGCCATTGTCCGCAAGGTGGAGGAAGAGCGGCTGAGCATCACCTTCAGCGACAATAGAAAAATGGTGCGCCTGTATTGCGACGAGATCGTTTATTGCGAAAGCGACGGCCACTGGGTCGAGATTCACACCGCCGCGGAGGTTTTCCGCACGCGCATGACGCTGACCGCCCTTGAAGGCATGCTGACACCGAGCCTGTTCGCTCGAGCAAGCAAGAGCCATCTTGTCAACCTCGATCAGGTGCGTACCATTGAGGGTTACGCCCTCCATCTTCGGGACAGCGGCACGGTGCTGTCCCTTGGCCGCGCCTATGTTAAATCGTTCAAGCAGGCGCTCTTGGTGCGCCACGCAAGGAGGCTGTGCCTATGACGGTGTTTGATTTTGCCGACGTGCTCACGCCATTCATTGAAGCACTGATGTTTTTCATGCTTTTTGAGGCGTTTCTAAAACGACGGGAAGAATGGTCGAGCTGGTGTTATGGCGTCGGTGGTCTGACATTGGCTGCATTGCTTGCATTAAGCAGCCACTGGTTTGTTTTCTCCGAGTTGAATGTATTGATTTTTTTCATCGCAGCACTGATTTGTTCGTTTTTTTATACGGGATCCTGGTCTCATCGAATCTTAGCGGCAATTCTTGGTGTGTTGATTATAGCGGTGGCGGAAATGGTTGTAACCTATTTTATGATGTGGCTGTTTCATATAGAAGTTGACGATGTCATGGAAATTAAAGAGTATCGTTTTCTGGGAACCATTGTTTCAAAAATTTGGGGCTTGTCTATCTGTAACGGCATACGCATTCGTTCGAACATACAACAATACAAGGTGAATAGAGCGTATTGGTTGTTGTTCTTTATGTTATTTTTTGGGTCCTTGGTTGCTGTCTTTTTAATCTTCAAGTTGACCTATGAAATTGACACCACTGCTTACAATGGTTTGGCGGTTTTCTCTGCGTTTGCTTTGTTTTTTGGGACGATTTTTGCACTGTATCTGTATGAACGCTTAGGCCGACAAAGTGTTCTGTTGCGAGAGCAGGAGCAGTATGAGCAGCACTTAAAATCACAGCTCAAGCATCTCGATGAGCTGCTCATTAAGCAGAAAGCATTGCGCGGCTTTAAGCACGATGTATCCAACCAGCTGGTTGCTTTGAAAGGCTATTTTGCCAGTGGGGATGCTGCTGGCGGCATGCGCCATGTGGACAGCCTGCTCCAGCGTATCAGCGACATTGAAGCAGTGATCGATACCGGCAACATTGCCTTGGATGCGGTTCTCAGCACTAAGCAAACAATTGCTGAGCATAAAGGCATCAATGTTGAGCATCATATTCGTATTGCAGAAAACTTAACCGTTGATCCGATCGATCTTTGTGTGATTTTTGGCAACGCGTTGGATAACGCCATCGAAGCTTGCGAGCGGCTTGAGACAGCGGACAAGCGCATCGTTTTGGACCTGCGTCAGGAAGACAACACGCTGTTTTGTCAGCTGGCTAATACAGCGCCGCCGAGCGATGACAGTTCCCTTGCCACTTCAAAGCCGGATAAGGACAACCACGGCTTTGGCTTCGCCAACCTCACCGCGTCGCTGGAAAAATACGGCGGAGCACCGCTGGTCGTCTGGGAAAAGGGCTGGTTTACATTGAGCTTCATGCTGTTTATGAGCGACGCCGGTCAGTAATTTGCAGTTTATGGTCATTTTATTGCGGCTTGTGCCACTTTACGGCACAAGCCGATTTTTTATGCTAAGATTCAGTCACAGCAAAGGAGTGAGAAAATTCATGCAAAAGCTTGCGCAAAAGACGGCCAATCAATTGGCAGTACAGGGCATTATCGCCAAAAAAGATACAGCGGTGTATCGCTATGGTTTGGAAGCCCTCTATTCCTCGCTGCTGGAGTTGTTAACAATTCTTTTTCTATCCTTTTTTGTTGGTAATTTTTTGCAAACGATCCTGTTTTTTACAGCGTTTATTCCGTTGCGCGTGTATGCTGGCGGTTATCATGCCAAAACGCGTTTGCGCTGCTATCTAATGTCATTGGCCGTGTATGGTTTTTTTTCAATGATGTTGTTAATAACTCCGGTTGCGTTGCTATTGCCTTTTGCCTGGGTTGGCAGCATGCTGTCCTTGTTCATTGTTTGGCTGCTTGCCCCAGTGGCACATCAGAATCATAAAATCAGCTTGAAAAGCCGGAAAATGTATAGAAAAACTGCATTGATGATCTGTACAACAGAAGTTTTTATAATTGTGCTTGGCCAAAGCCTATTTCAAAATAATACATTTATTTTTGCAATGCTGTTGGCACTTCTAGCAGAATCGTTTTTCATGATGGTTGCAAAATTTCAATCTAATAGGTAAATGGTTATATTAGAAAGGAGGGTATGACATGAAAAAGCTTAAATTGTCAACCGACGTATTATTAATGAAAGGTGGGAAAGTTTTAGCGCCGTTAGCCATAATGGCGGCAACATTTGCTGCAAATAGCGCATGTTTGTTTACATTTTATGAGCCAGAACAGCCAGCAGAATTAGAAATGCTCAAAAAGAAATAAGTGTTAATGATGTTTATTTTGCAAATGCTTAGGTAATAAT
>CALAKO010000030.1 GCA_937922955.1 uncultured Peptococcaceae bacterium
GCCGATTTGTGGTTGAGGCTGTGGCTATTCGGCCAGTAAATGGGCGTAGCAACTGGCGACTTCCTTGAATTCAAGGGAGAGAACACCGGTTTTAAGAAGTGGGTTGCCCATGGCGGCGTTGGCGCAGCGTTCGAGATCGTCCGGCGTGATTGGGACGATTTCACCGATGAGGTTCCAGAGGCAGTCTTCAAGGTCTTCGAGGCTGTCGAAGTAGAGGCTCTGCATGAGCACGTCACTGACCAGTGGCGCACGGTCGATGAGGTAGGCGAGCACTGGTGGAATAATAAGGCCGTAGGCCTGGCCAAGGTGCAGTTTGGTGACGTAGGTCAGCGGTGAGGCGAGAGCTTCCAGGAGATTAGCGCCGCTGGCGGCGATGGCAAGCCCGGCCTGGTTGGCGGCCAGCATGAGCTGTTCGTGGAGGTCGATGTCGATGTCGGTGTCCGGGTCGCTCAGTTTTCTAGCGAGGTCGCTGACGGTGCCAAGGGCAGCGATGGCAATGGCGTCGCTGATCGGGTTGGCTTTTTCCGAGGTGACGGCTTCCACGGCACGGCCAAGAGATTTGATGTAGTTGGACACAACAATGTTGCGTGGCATGTGCAACGTGTAGCGCGGATCGAGGAAGGTCAGCTTAGGGCTGGCCAGTGGATTGCGCACAAGAGTGAGCCGGTCGAGGCCGCTCTGGGCGACGTGAATTTCCGGCGTGACTTCGGTGCCGCTGCCAGGTTCTGTTGGTATGCAGACGATTGGCAGCGGATGGTCGATGGCCGTCTGAAAGAGGGTCGCGTCGGCGATGTCCTGGGCAGCCAGGAGGGCAATGCCTTTGCCTGCTTCCAGAGTGGCGTCGCAGCCGACGGCTATGACAAAATCCACCTGCGTTTCGCGCGCCATGGCTGCGCCAGCTTCGAGGTTGCCGATGCCAGGCGCCACTTTGCGGGTGTGCAGGTAGATGGTGCGTTCGATGTTGTTGAAATCGAGGCAGAAGAGGATTTCCTGCTTGGCGGGATGGGCGTCGTCGAGTCCGGCGTCCATGACGAGCATGGCGCGCTTGCCCATTCCGGCAATGAGTTGTGAATGTTCAGCGAGGGCATCCTTCTGCAGGATGACGTGTGTTGGAAGTTCGTAGTCCAAAAGCAACAGGGGTCGCCTCCTTTTTTGAGAATTTCCATTTTCTTTATTATCCCCCATTCTTGTAGTAATTGCAATCATTTTATGGCAAGTCGTGCATGGGGTGGAAGGACGTTGGAGATGAAGCGTTGGACAGTGGTTGATTGTTTTCCTGCCTGCGGGCATGAAAAAGCAGCCTTGGCGGTGCCAGAGGCTGCAGAGAGTTAAGCTTGCTTGCGCCCTTTGTAGCAGAGGGCGCCCCAGTCGAGGTCGGCGCGGCCGTTGGTCCAGTTGGCGATTTGGGCATTGGCGGCGTCTTCTTCATCGGCGGGGATGTAGAGCTGGTAGTGGACGCGGTCGTCGTAGGTGGTGTCTTCCAGGAGCCAGTCGGTTTTTTCGAGCTGGTGGCTGATGGCGCCTTGGAAGCTGTAGTCGGCGGAGAGGCGCAGGGCGCGGTGGCGCGTCCAGGTGGTGATGCGGGCGGCGTCAAGGCCGACCACGGCGCCGCGGGTGTAGGCGCGGATGAGGCCGCCGGCACCGAGCTTGACGCCGCCAAAGTAGCGCACAACGGCGACCACGACGTCGGTGAGGCCTTCTTTTTTCAGCACTTCGAGCATGGGCACGCCAGCGGTGCCGGATGGTTCGCCGTCGTCGGAGAAGCGCATGGTGAGCCCGCCGCGGCCAATGATCCAGGCGGAGCAAACGTGAGTGGCCTGCGGATGGAGATCGCGCAGGTCTTTGATGAAGGCACGGGCCTCCTCTTCTGTGGCGACGGGCAGAGCGTAGCCAATGAAGCGGGATTTTTCAATGATGAATTCGTCTTCCCCATAAGCGGCGACGCTTTGGTATTCGTCTGGTGATTGTGGGTCCAGTGGGTCCATGGTGCACCTCCTTGAATAAAAAACGGCCTGCCCGAGGGCAGGCGCTGGATGGATTATTGAGCGTTGTCGGTCTCTTCGATGTAGTAGAGAACGTAAGCGCGCTGTGGATCGGTGTTGATGGTTTCCATGTATTCTGGGCTCAGGGAAACTTCGCCGATGAGGTTGAATGGAGATTCGAAATCGAAATCTTCTTCTTCGGTGCATTTGCAGATATCGAGCTGAGCGTTTGGATCTTCGTCTGGCTTTACTCCGAGAGCGAGAAACTGAGCCTTAGCGTCTTCAGCGCTGTCTGCAAAGATAACGTGGGTATTGGTTGTATGCTGCATAAAAAATGCCTCCTTCAAACTTTTATTGTCTATAGGGATTATAGCACGTTCGGCGCATTGGCGTATAGAAGGAAGACGAAAAAGTTTGGAAAACTTTGGCAAACGGCGGTTTCTACGGTATAATTTTAGTGGAACATTCATGGGGATGGACGCTGGGCCGTTCAGGGGGAGGGTGTCATGGCGCAGAAAAAATACATTCCAATCATTGATTATCTCAAAGCGTTCGCTATTGTGCTGGTGGTGACGACGCATTTTTTCACGTATAAGGACAAGGATTTTGCCCTCTTCATCTATGTGATTCAGATGGGGATGCCGCTGTTCATGTTTATTTCCAGCTATAATTTTGCCATGTCGGCAGAGCGTCATGGTCTGAACACGCTGAGCGCGCTCTACGCACCGGCGCAGATGAAGAAGCACTTTGGCGGGATTCTGCCAGCGTATACGTTGCTATTTGTGGTGGAGCTGGCGGCCAACCTTTGGCTGGGCAAGGGCTATTCGCTGGGCGATTTGCTCTATGCCTACATCAGCGGCGGCTTGAACGGCGGCAGCCATGGTGGTTACTTCTTCTGCATCTATTGGCAGTTTCTGCTTTTTGCGCCGCTCTTGTATCTGCTTTTGCGTCGTTGGCCAGAGCAGACGCTTCTGGCGGCGCTGGCGTTGGATATGCTCTACGAATTTGCTGTGGGCGCGCTGGACATTCCGCGGGCTCTGAACCGCTTGCTTTTCATTCGCTATTTGTTCATTGCGGTGTTTGGGCTTTACTTCTATCTCTGGCGCAGCCGTGTGCGGCTGTGGATGGTCGCGCTGGGAGCGGTGTTCAGCCTGGGCTATATTACGGCGCTGGAATATTTCGGCCTCGACTGGCCGCTGACGACGTATTGGCTCAACACGAACGTGTACGCCAGTTTTTATTACATTGCGGTGGCGGTCTTTGCCTTTCATTTCTTTGAACAGAAACAGCTGCCTGGCAAGCTGCACATGCTGGTGCGCACCATTGGCTGCTCCACTTGGCAGATCTATCTGTTTCAGATGTTGTTTTTCCGTCTGCACTGGAGTGCGCCGCTTGGCGAGCTGCCGCTGTTTTTGAAAGTGCTCATTGGTGATGCTTTCTGTGTGGCAGTGGGCTGCCTCTGGAGTGCGCTGGAGAGTCGTATGCGAAAAAAGATGAAAAAAAGTTAAAAATCTCGTAAAAAACGCTTGCGTCCCTGAGCATCTTACGCTATAATAATTCTTGCGTTGTTGGGGTATCGCCAAGCGGTAAGGCACATGGCTCTGACCCATGCATTCCTAGGTTCGAATCCTAGTACCCCAGTTACGGTGCACCTGTCCATTGGGACGGGTGCTTTTTTTATATTTGAGCATTGACCCTCTCCCAGTTAATAGGTATTATATTAGTAAGAAAATGACGAGGTGATTGAGAATGTTTTCTGGAAAAAAAGTCGTCTTAACCAAACCACAGATTCAGGACGCCGATGTGCTCCAGCAGTGGTATTTGAATAAAGAATTCCGTCAGCTTTACGATGGTTACACCGGTAACTCACTGGAAATGATTATGGAAGAAATCCGCAATGGCTCCGACATCTCTGATCCTCATGCGGAACGTGTCAACTTTCTGGTTTCCACCAAACATAAAAATACCCCAATTGGCGTCGCATCCATCAGTAACATCGACCGCCAGAACGGGCATGCGCGCATTTCTTTGGGGATTGCTGATACCTCACGCCGTCTCGGCTGGTACGGCATCGACCTGATGATTGTGCTTTGCGACATTGTTTTCTACCAGTTTGGGTTCAATCGCTGCTACATGCGCATCAATGATAACAATCAGCTGGCTGTTCGCACAGCGACCAATTTTGGTTTTCGTGTGGAAGGGCAGTTGCGCAGCCATGTTTTCACCGGTGGTGAATACGTGGATCAATGGGTGCTGGGGCTTCTCAAAGATGAATACGAAAAAATTTCCATTGTCTCCCGCTGGAAAGCGCGCGGCGAATAATGGTTTTGTTCCGGTGCAGGAAGTTGGAAGCGACGGGCTTCCAACTTCCTGCTTTTTCTTTGCTGGCGACCTTCCGTGGCGATGGCGAACGAATGATTTTCGGGCATTTTCTGACTTGCGCGGGCGGGGTGGATTCGCTACAATATAACAGGTATCTGGCGGCAGTCGCGAGACGCTGCACGGAGCCTGTTTTTTTATTGCGTTTCTATCTCAGAAAAAGCCACCTGGAGCTGAGAAGGCCCGGGATGGACTGCGTGGAGAACGCGGTCCTGGCAAAAACAAGCTAGGAGGAATCAAAATGAGTGCAAGAAACACAGCAAGTAGTAAAAGAGCGTTGCAAAGACAGAACATACGCCGTATGGTGATGGGCGGCATGTTCGGTGCCATTTGCGTGGTGCTGGGCGTGAGTGGCATTGGGATGATCCCAGTGCCAAACCTAAGTGGGCATGCCACGATCATGCATTTGCCGGTCATCATTGCCGCAGTGCTGGAAGGGCCAGTGGTTGGCGCCTTTACGGGGCTGATCATGGGGATTTACAGCTTTATGACGGCATCGGCCATCCCACCGAACCCATTTGTGGCCATTTTGCCACGTATTCTCATCGGTGTGATCAGTGCGTATGTGTACCGCGCCTTTGGCCGTCACACGACACTGGGCGCTGCGTTTGCCGGATTCATCGGCACGATAACCAACACGGTGGGCTACATTGGCATGGCCATTCTCATGGGGTATTATCCGATGGCCATTTGGCTGATGATTCTGCCGCAGTTTATTGTTGAGCTGATTCTGGCGACGGTGCTGACGGTAGCGTTGGTGCGTGTGATTCAGCGTGCAATGCCAACTTATAGAAAGTAATTAAGACGTTAGAAGAAAGGGAGGAAGGCACAATGCTTTTGGCCTTTGATACAGGGAACACCAATGTGGTTATGGGGGTTTACGAAGGAGACCGCCTGTTTGCCAGCTGGCGTTTTGCCACCGATGCGCGCCGCACAGCCGACGAGTACGCGGTGCTTTGCTCGAACTTTTTTGCCACGAAGGGTCTCGGCTTTGAAGCGATCGATCAGATCATCATCTCTTCCGTTGTGCCGGACCTCACTCGCACTTTGGTGCGTACGTGTGAAGCCTATTTTCAAATTTCCCCGCTTCTGGTGGAAGCCGGGGTTAAGACAGGGCTCAAGATTCGTTATGAAAATCCGAAGGAATTGGGTGCAGACCGTATTGTTAATGCTGTCAGCGGCATTGAACGCTACGGTGCACCGTTGATTATTGTGGACTTTGGCACGGCGACCACGTTTTGTGCCATCAATGCCGACAAGGAATACCTTGGTGGTGCCATCAATGCTGGCATTGGCATTTCGATGGAAGCGTTGTTCAGTCATGCGGCCAAGCTGCCGAAGGTGGAACTGACGGCACCGGACCATGTCATTGGCCGCACCACCGTGGATGCGATGCAGGCTGGGCTGGTATTCGGCTATGCCGACCTAGTGGATGGCATGATTGCGCGCATTGCTCGCGAAATGGGCAGCACGCCAGAAGAGGTGTTTGTGGTTGCTACAGGCGGTCACAGCGAAACCATCTGCACGAACTGCCGTTATGTCAACACCATTGATCCAATGCTGACGCTGGAAGGGCTGCGTCTCATTGCCCAGCGTAACAAAGGAGGGCGCCGACATGCTTGATGTCTGCCTGTTGGGCTGCGGCGGCATGATGCCGCTGCCGAAGCGTTTTCTGACGGCACTTTTGGTGCGTCATGAAGGCAGCTGTGTGCTCGTCGACTGCGGCGAAGCCACGCAGGTGGCGCTGCATTTGTCGGGATTCAGCGCCCGTCATATTGATCACATTTTGTTTACCCATTACCACGGTGACCACGTTGGCGGATTGCCGGGATTGTTGATGACGGTGGCTAACAATCACCGCACGGAGCCGCTGCATCTTTGGGGCGGCAAGGGCTTGGAACGCATTGTGCGCGGGCTGACGGTGATTTGCGGGCCGCTGCCTTTTGAATTGGTGCTGCATGAGCTGCCGTTCAAAGAAGGCGCTCATTTTAAAACCGGTGAGCTGGAATGGACCACCCAGCCGGTGAAGCACCGCGTGCCTTGCCTGGCGTATAGTTGTTATCTGCCGCGCGCTGGCCGTTTCGATGTGGAGCGGGCCAAGGCGGCGGGCATTCCCGTGCAGCTGTGGTCGCATTTGCAGAACGGTGAAAGTGTGGAACACGAAGGGCGCACCTTTACACCGGAAGACGTGCTGGGACCAGCCCGTCGCGGACTGCGTCTGAGCTATGCTACCGACTGCCGTCCGGCGCCGGCATTGGCAGAGCTGGTGCGCGACAGCGATCTGTTGGTGGCAGAAGGCCTTTACGGCGACAATGCCAAGCTGCAGGATGCTGCCGGCAAGGGGCACATGGTGTTCGGTGAAGCGGCTCGTCTGGCGGCTGAGGCCAATGTCAAAGAGTTGTGGTTCACCCACTATAGCCCGGCCATGCTGAATCCGAAAGAATATTTGCCGCAGGCACGGGAGATTTTCCCGAATTGCCACACTGGCCATAACCTTAAAACGACCACGTTACGCTTTGAAGAAAAATAAACGAGCGGCACAGTCTTCTATAAGGAAGTCGTTATTGACAGAGATACAGGCGGATGATATACTTCTATCATCCTCAAATGCAAAGGGGAGTAGCACTGGCCAACCAGCCAGAGGCAGAATCGTCATCGCGTGAGTATTCACCGGTTCTGTCATATAAGGAATGACCTTTGATTGCAAGACCTTTGCCTTCCTTGTTGTCGTACAAGAAAGGCAAAGGCCTTTTTTGTGCAAAAATCAAAGTAGAAAAGGAGACTAAAATGGAACTTACACTCTTTGGCGCCCTTGGCGCCGTGGATGCCGGCATGGCTATCCAATACCTCTTTGTTCTTTTGATGCTGGTTGCCATGGAAGGGCTGCTTTCTGCAGACAATGCCTTGGTGTTGGCGGTCATGGTACGTCCTCTGGCTCCGAACATGCGTCAGAAAGCGTTGTTTTATGGCCTTGTTGGGGCGGTGGTGCTGCGACTGGTGGCGCTTTTCTTCGTTTCTTACCTGGTCAACATCTGGCAGGCTCAGGCCATCGGTGCTGTTTACCTGATTTATGTAGGTCTTCACAACATCTATAAATACAAAAAAGCTCAGAACGAAGGGCATGAAAGCTCCAAAGATAAGTTGCCGGAAGATGAAGAACGCAACTATCTCTACAGTAAAAAAGATTTCTGGAAAACCGTTGCTAAAGTTGAAATCACCGATATTGCCTTCGCCGTGGATTCCATCCTCGCAGCCGTAGCGCTGGCGATCTCTCTGCCGGCAACCGGATTGGGCCACATCGGTGGCATGGACAGCGGCCAGTTCCTCGTTGTGTTAATCGGGGGCCTTTGCGGCGTGGTGCTCATGCGTTTTGCAGCGACGATTTTTGTCAACCTGCTGGACAAACGCCCAGCACTGGAAATGGCGGCTTTTCTGCTCGTAACCTGGGTTGGGGTCAAGCTCGTTATTGTGACCTTGGCTCATGACGGTCTCGGCATTTTGCCACACGATTTCCCAGAAAGCACTCTCTGGCACGTCATCTTCTATGGTGTGATGCTGCTCATTGCTCTTTGGGGATGGTTCTCGTCCAAGCCAAAAGAAGCGTCTGCCGATGAGGCTGAGAAAATCGATCGTACGAAATAAAATAATCTGCGTGCCTTGCCAGGCATTGTTCAACGTTGGTGGTGGATCAACGATGTTGAGCAAGCCGGGCAAGGCCGCTGGCATTTTCGACCGATGCTGGTGATGCAGTATGTTATAGACTATAGAAAAACACGTTGTTTGTAAAAACGAAAGGGAGTTGTTGAATTGGATGTTTTGTCACTTGGTGCATTGGACGGAGGTCTTCTGATCCAATACATTTTTATTTTCTTCATTCTCGTTGCTATGGAAGGGCTGCTTTCGGCAGACAATGCCCTGGTTTTGGCGGTCATGGTGCGGCCGCTGTCCCCAAATTTACGTCAGAAAGCGCTGTTTTATGGTTTGATCGGGGCCGTGGTGCTGCGCTTCACAGCGCTCTTTTTTGTTTCCTTTCTGGCGAACGTTTGGCAGGCCCAAGCGCTGGGGGCAGCGTACCTGATCTACGTTGGTCTCCACAACCTTTATCAGTACAACAAAGAGCATAAAAATGGCGGTGACGCGGCAAAGGAAAACATGCCAAAAGGGGAACCGGAATCCTACTTACATAGCAAAAAAGATTTTTGGATGACGGTTGTCAAAGTAGAGTTTACCGACATTGCTTTTGCCGTAGACTCCATTTTAGCGGCTGTTGCCATTGCGATTTCTCTGCCGCCAACTGGCTGGGGTCACATCGGTGGCATGGATGCTGGCGAATTCATCCTCGTGCTCTGTGGTGGTCTTTGCGGCGTGGTGCTCATGCGTTTTGCCGCTACCATTTTCGTCAAACTCCTCGACAAACGTCCTAAGCTCGAAAAAGCGGCCTTCATGCTTGTAACATGGGTAGGGATCAAGTTGGTCATCGTCACGTTGGCCCATGAACGCATCGGTGTGCTGCCAGCAGAATTTCCAGAAAGCACCCTCTGGCATGTCATCTTCTTTGGTGTGATGATCCTTATTGCTCTCTGGGGATGGTTTTCTTCCAGTCCTGACCAATCTGGAAAGAAAAAATAATTTAATGAACGTAAAGAAAGGACGACGGGCATGATCGATTTTAACGTCAACCCCTTTGTGCTGGCACCTATGGCTGGAGTGACCGACAAAGCCATGCGTCTCATCTGCCGCCGTTATGGCGTCGGTTTGGAAGTGACCGAAATGGTCAGTGCTAAAGCGCTGCACTATAACAATAAAAAAAGCTACGAACTCTTTGACCTTATCGATGAAGAAGAGCCGATCGCTGTTCAGCTTTTTGGCAGTGAGCCGGACATCATGGCTGAAGGGGCACGTTTGGCCGTTGCGCATGGCGCTAAAATGATCGATGTCAACATGGGCTGTCCCGTGCCGAAAGTGGCCAACCACGGCGAAGGCTCTGGTCTTCTGCGCACACCGGAAACTGCCTTTGCCATCATTCGTGCCATGCGTGACGCCGTCGATGTGCCGCTGTCAGCAAAAATTCGCATCGGTTGGGAAGAACGCGACCCGCATATTGCGGATTTTGCACGTGGGCTGGAAGCGGCTGGCTGTGATTTTCTCGCTGTACACGGCCGCACGCGCAGTCAATATTACAGCGGCGACGCCGACTGGAGCGCTATTGCCGAGGTAGTAAACGCTGTCCAGATACCTGTGCTTGCTAACGGCGACGTTGTCGATGCGGCCAGTGCTCGTGCCATTCTCGACACCACCGGTGCTGCAGGCGTGATGGTGGGCCGTGGCGCTTTGGGACGGCCATGGCTCTTTGCGGAATTGCTTGCCGACTGGCAGGGGAAGCCGCTGCCAGAAGAACCAAGCATCAGTGAACGTGCCCGCGTCATGTTGGACCATGCAGCCCTTGCTTGTCAGTATAAAGGTGAGCGCATCGCTATGCAGGAAATGCGCAAGCAGATCGGTTGGTACGTCAAAGGTCTGCCGCATGCGGCCGCATTGCGACGCGATGCGTGTCTGATGAACACCTACGACGATTTGGAACAATTATTAAAGCGTGAAGGATTTCTGCAAGATTGACACGCTGTGGCGTTACTATGAAATTAATGACAGAAATTTACTGTAAAGCTATAATGATGATAAAATATCATGAAAACCATTGGCGCTTTTCCTACGAGTATTCCTTGTCAACGCGTATGGATAATGATAAGATAGTATATAGGGATAATAGTGAGAATGAACTTTAGGAGGTAGGCTGACTCATGGAAATTCCAATGATCACCATTCAACAATACAATGACATCGTGGCTGAAAAAGAAAAATGCTTTTTAATTTTCACCAAACAGAACTGCTCTGTTTGCGGCCGTCTGATGCCAAACATGCAAAAAATCGCTGATGAATACAGTGCAGAACATCCAGAAATGCATTTCTACAACATGGAAATTCATGATCCAGATGCACGCGCTTTGTTCAAAAGTTGGAATTTAGTTGGGGTGCCACAGACCTGCATCATCAACGATGGTGAATTTCAGGAAGCACTTCCAGGTGCGCTCGATCCTAACATCTATCGCGATGAAATCAACAAACTGCTCGGTATTCAGAAGAAAGGCTTCGGCGCTAAGCTGAAATCCTTCTTTAGTGGTAAGTAAGATCAATATCTATCGTCGGCTCAGCCGGCGATATTTTTTTGCAAAAACAATCCCCACCTTGCACCGGTGACCAGCTAAGGCTGATGTCGGTGCAGGGTGGGGATTTTGTTGTTTAGCTGAAATGGTTGCGCATTTCCTGGATGAAGGCGCTGAGGAGCGGTTTTTCATCGAGGCTGCGGTGGTAGATGCCGAAGGAGACCGGAGTGGTGTCGTTGATAGGGATGGCGCTGAGGTGTGGGGCTTGTGGTGCAAGCAGCGCAGGCAGCACGGTGATGCCGTAACCCGCTCGAACGAGGGTGGTGGCTGCTTCGACAGAGTCGCAGAGGAAGATGTCGGAGAGTGGTCGTTCGCCCATAAGATTGCCCTGAAGGGTAACGATTGGCAGGGTGGTATGGGGCGGCGAGAGGACAACCAGCGGTGTCTGGCGCAGGTCATTGAGGCAGAGGGCGGTTGCGCTGGCGAGTGGGTGATCGGTGGGACATAGGCAGACCATCGGCACATCACAAAGGGCTGTGAATGTGCTGCGTTTGTAGAGCGGGTCATGGAAGCAAATGACGGCGTCGAGATCGCCATCATCGAGGCGGCGGAAGATGTGTTGGAAGGGGATGACGTGCAATCGCGGATGCAGAGAGGGGTGGCTCTGGTGCAGGGCAGCGAGGGCGTCGGTGAGACGGAAGAGGGATGGGAAGTTGTTGGTGCCGAGGTTGAGAATGTCGATGCGGTTATCCTCGGGATTGGTGAATCGGCGTCTGGCGCGGCCGGCGATCTCGAGCATTTGGCGTGCATCACTGAGGAAGATGTGACCGGTTTCGGTGAGCTTGACGGAGCGGGTGCTGCGTTCAAAAAGGGTGGTGCCGAGTTCTTTTTCGAGATTGCGAATTTGCTGGCTCACGGCAGGATGGGTGACGTGGAGGTGTTCGGCGGCTTTGGTAAAGTTGAGATATTCGGCGACAGTGAGGAAGCAACGTAGCTGATCGGTGTTCATGAGCAGACTCCTTTCTAATTAGTAAGTTTTGTTTACCAATGGTAGCATATTCTAAATTCCAAATCAAGGACAGCTTGCGTATAATAGAGACGATAGTCCTTATTTGATGTGAAAGGAGTTTTGCTTATGGTTGGAACGCTGTTGTCTCAGCTTAAAGAATATCGCAGGGCGTCGTGGTTGTCGCCGCTGTTTACTGGACTGGAAGTATTGATGGAAATTTTGATTCCATTTATTATTGCCGAACTGATCGACAAGGGAATTGAGGCGGGAAACATTCATGAAGTGTACCGTTATGGCATTCTGATGTTGATCATGGCTTTTTTTTCGCTGGCGTTCGGTGTGTTGGCTGGGCGTTTTTCGGCAAAGGCGTCGTCAGGGTTTGCGTGCAATTTACGCAGCGGCATGTACGCTAATATCCAGACGTTTTCCTTTGCCAACATTGACAAGTACAGCACGGCTGGTTTGGTCACTCGTATGACGACGGACGTAACGAATGTGCAGAACGCGTATCAGATGATTCTGCGCATTGCGGTGCGGTCGCCGCTGATGATGATTTGCAGCTTGGTGATGTGCTTCATCATTAGTCCGCAGCTGAGCTGCATCTTTTTTGTGGCGATTTTGATTTTAGCGACCGCTTTGGTGTTCATTATGAAGCGCACCACGAAGATTTTTACGGAAGTATTCCGTAAGTACGACGATTTGAATGCGAGCGTGCAGGAAAATGTGTCGGCGATTCGAGTGGTCAAAGCGTTTGTACGTGAAGAGCGCGAGAATGAGAAGTTTGAACAGGCGGCCACGCGGCTGTATCGTCTTTTTGTGAAGGCGGAAGGGCTGCTGGCGTTGAACAATCCTGTGATGATGTTTGTTGTGTATGGCTGCATTCTGGCGCTGTCGTGGTTTGGGGCGCATTTTATTGTAGCGGGTGACTTAACCACAGGGAATCTGACGTCGCTGTTTAGTTACGTTATGAGTGTGCTCATGAGCTTGATGATGTTGTCGATGGTGTTTGTTATGATTACGATGAGTGCCGCCAGCGCACGCCGCATTGCGGAGGTGCTGGAAGAAAGACCGTACCTAACCAATCCCGACGAGCCACTGACGACAGTGCGCGATGGCAGCATTGATTTTGACCATGTGGATTTCGCTTATCGCCATGGCAGCGGTGAGCTGGTGCTGCATGATATTGATTTGCACATTCACTCCGGCGAAACGATTGGCATCATTGGCGGAACGGGCTGCGGCAAGTCCACGCTGGTCAGCCTGGTGAGCCGTCTCTACGATGTGGATGCCGGCAGTGTGCGGGTTGGCGGCATCGATGTGCGACAGTACGACATGGAGGCATTGCGCGAGCAAGTAGCGGTGGTATTGCAGAAGAATACGCTGTTTTCTGGAACGATCCTCGACAATCTGCGTTGGGGCAATTCGGAGGCCACCGAAGAAGAATGCGCAGCGGCGTGTCGTGCGGCTTGTGCGGATGAGTTCATTGCGCGCTTTCCGGATGGATATCAAACCTGGGTCGAACAGGGTGGCAGCAATCTGTCCGGCGGTCAGAAACAGCGCCTCTGCATTGCGCGGGCTTTGCTGAAAAAGCCGAAGGTGCTCATCCTTGACGACTCAACGAGCGCTGTCGATACTGCCACCGATGCCAGCATTCGCCGCGCTTTTGCTGAGGAAATCCCTGGTACGACGAAGCTCATTGTGGCACAGCGCATTTCCAGCGTGCAGGAGGCCGACCGCATCCTGGTGCTTGACGATGGGCGCGTGAGCGGATTTGACACTCATGAAGCGCTGGTTGAAAATAACGCCATTTATCGCGAAATCTTCATTGCCCAAACTCAGGGCGGCGGCGATTTCGACGAGGCATTGATGTGAGAGGAGGCAGAGCAATGAGAAAGAAAATGTCTACTCGGCAGCAGCTTGCTGCTCTGAAGCGTGTTCTGGCCTATGTGATGCACAGCTACAAGCTGGCGTTTACCCTTGTTGTGCTCTGCATCATTGGCACGGTACTGGCGACGCTGCGTGGGACATTGTTCATGCAGTCGCTGATTGACGATTACATTGTGCCGCTGACCCAGTCCCAGTCGCCGGACTTTTCGGCGCTGGCTGCGGCGCTCGGCTCGCTGGCGGCGACTTATGCGTTGGGTGTGTTGTGCGCCTATGGCTACAACCGCATCATGGTCTCCATCAGCCAGGGGACCTTGCGGCGCCTGCGTGTTGAGCTTTTTCGGCATATGGAATCACTGCCTATCCGCTATTTTGACACCAACGCCCATGGTGACATCATGTCTATCTATACCAACGACGTGGACACGCTGCGTCAGTGCATCAGCCAGAGCCTTCCTCAGCTGATCAACTCCAGTGTTACCATCGTTTGCACCTTTATCAGCATGCTGGTGTTGGATATCCCGCTGACCATTCTCACTCTTGTGATGATTGTGCTCATGCTTTTTGTAACGACGCGCATCGCTGCCAAATCGGCCGCCTATTTTGCGGCTCAGCAGCGTGACCTGGGCATTGTTAATGGTTTCATCGAAGAAATGATGGATGGCCAGAAAGTGGTCAAGGTGTTCTGCCATGAAGATGCGGCGATGCAGGATTTTGATCGTCTCAACAACACCTTGCGCATTAGCGCCGACAAAGCCAATACCTTTGCGAATATTGCCATGCCGGTTAATGCCAACATCGGCAACATCAGCTATGTGCTCTGCGCCGTGGTTGGTGCGGTCTTTGCCCTTGGAGGCTATGCCGGACTGACACTGGGGACGTTGGTGTCTTTCCTGACTTTGAATAAAAACGCTTCCATGCCGGTGGCGCACATCAGCCAGCAGTTGAACGCCATTACCATGGCTATGGCTGGTGCGGAACGTATTTTTGCGCTGTTGGATGAAACGCCGGAGGTGGACGAAGGCAATGTTACGCTGGTTCACGTCACGGAAGATCCTTCTGGCGTGCTTTGCGAAACCGTTGCGGCAACAGGCCTCTGGGCATGGAAAGTGCCACAGGAAGACGGCAGCTTCAAGCTGGTGAAGCTTGAAGGCGACATTACCTTCGATGATGTGGATTTTGGCTACGACCCAGGAAAAACCATTCTGCATAACATCAAGCTTTACGCCACACCGGGACAAAAGATTGCTTTTGTCGGCAGCACCGGTGCCGGTAAGACCACCATCACCAATCTGATCAACCGATTCTATGATACCAGCGACGGGAAGATTCGTTACGATGGTATTAATATCAACAAGATCTGCAAGGCCGACCTGCGCCGCAGTCTGGGCATTGTGCTCCAGGATACGCACCTGTTTACAGGCAGTGTCATGGACAACATTCGTTATGGCCGGCTAGAGGCCAGCGATGACGATTGCATCGCGGCGGCGAAGCTCGCCAATGCTGACGGTTTCATTCGCCGTCTGCCGGATGGTTACGACACCATGCTTACCGGCGATGGTGACAGCCTCAGCCAGGGCCAACGCCAGCTGTTGGCCATCGCTCGTGCTGCCGTTGCTGATCCGCCAGTGCTCATTCTTGACGAGGCCACGTCTTCCATTGATACGCGTACGGAAAGTCTTGTGCAGCAGGGGATGGATGCCCTCATGAAGGGCCGCACCACCTTTGTCATTGCGCACCGACTTTCTACGGTTAAAAATGCCGACTGCATCATGGTCCTCGAACAGGGCCGTATCATCGAACGCGGCACCCACGACGAGCTTCTCGCCGAAAAAGGACGCTATTATCAACTCTACACCGGCAACGCCATCGGCGAATAAGAATAAACACACAGCGCTTGCTCCCCCTCTTCGGGGAGCAGGCGCTGTTTTAATTTTTTCCGATGATATTACTAGATTTTATTGTTTATAGAAAAATGGATGGTTGGGTTTTTTTGTGATGTATTCTATAATGAAATCAATAACTCAAAAAAGTGAAAGAAGGTCTTAGAATGAGTGATATCACCGAATTCCTGGCGCCACAAGATCCTGCTGTGGCTGAAGCCATTGGCCATGAACTGCAGCGTCAGCGTGACAAAATTGAACTGATTGCTTCTGAGAACTTTGCCAGCCGTGCGGTTATGGCGGCACAGGGTTCTTGCTTAACCAATAAATACGCCGAAGGTTATCCAGGCAAGAGATACTATGGCGGCTGTGAATATGTGGATGTTGTGGAAGAATTGGCACGTGAACGCGCAAAGAAACTTTTCGGCGCAGAGCATGCCAACGTTCAGCCACACAGCGGGGCACAGGCCAACTATGCCGCTTATCAGGCGGTGCTGAAGCCTGGCGACACCGTACTGGGGATGAATCTGTCCCATGGTGGGCATTTGACCCATGGTTCCAAGGTGAACTTCAGCGGCAAGCTCTATCATTTTGAAGAATACGGCGTATCTCCAGACACTGAAACCATCGATTACGATGCTATGAAAGCCAAGGCTCTGGAAGTGCGTCCTAGACTCATTGTGGCTGGTGCCAGTGCCTATCCACGCGTGATTGATTTTGAACGCATTTATGATATTTGCGACACCGTTGGCGCGCTGATGATGGTTGACATGGCGCACATTGCTGGTATTGTTGCCGCCGGCCGTCATCCAAACCCAGTAGAATATGCCGACATTGTTACGACGACAACCCATAAGACGCTGCGTGGTCCTCGCGGTGGTATGATTCTCTGCAAGGCCGACCTTGCTAAGGACATTGACAAATCCGTCTTCCCTGGTGCTCAGGGCGGTCCGCTCATGCACATCATCGCAGCCAAGGCTGTAGCATTGGGTGAAGCGCTGCAGCCAGAATACAAAGATTACATTGATCAGGTGCTGCGCAACGCACAGGCCTTTGCTGAAGCGCTGCAGCAGGTTGGTTTCCGCCTCGTCAGCGGCGGCACCGACAATCATCTGCTTTTGGTGGATGTGAAGTCCATGGGTCTCACCGGTGACGAAGCTGAAAAAGCGTTGGATGCTTGCAACATTACCTGCAACAAGAACGGTATTCCGTTTGATACCGAAAAGCCAACCGTTACCAGCGGCATTCGTTTGGGTACACCAGCTGCGACCACTCGCGGCCTGAAAGAAGACGATTTCCGCGAATTGGCAAACATTATGAAAGTCATTCTCATCGACAAAGAACCTGAAAAGGGTAAAGCGATGGTAAAAGCCATCACGGACCGTTATCCACTTTATGAATAAGAACGACCAAGAGGCAAGGGGGCCGTATTATGGACAACGTTCATATCTTTGATCATCCGTTAATTCATCACAAAATTTCCTACTTACGAGACAAAAACACCAATACCACCGATTTTCGCAACTTGGTGGAAGAGCTGTCGCTGCTGATGGCTTTTGAAGTGTTGGAAAATCTGCCAACCTACGAAGTGGATGTCGAAACGCCATTGGCTACGGCCAAGTGCCGCCGTGTCGATGAAAACAGCATGGTGGTGGTGCCAATTTTGCGAGCAGGCTTGGGAATGGTAGCAGGCTTCCAGAAGCTTTTGCCATTCGTGCGTGTGGGGCACATTGGTTTGGCGCGTAATGAGGAAACCCATGAACCAGAAGCATACTATTACAAGATGCCGCCGGGCGTGGAAGAAGCAACGGTGATTGTTGTGGATCCGATGCTGGCCACGGGCGGTTCTGCCTGCGATGCCATTGCCACGTTGAAACAGCACGGCGTCCGTCGCTTCAAGTTTGTCTGCCTTATCGCTTCGAAACCGGGCATTGAACGTCTGCACCGAGAACATCCAGAGGTAGAAATTTATGCCGCTGAATGCGATCCAGAATTGAACGACAAGGCTTACATCGTTCCAGGCTTGGGTGATGCCGGCGACCGTATTTTCGGCACCATCTGATTGACGAATGATAAAAAGAAAAACCGCAGCTTTTGATGAGCTGCGGTTTTTTGTTGCTTTTAATAACGGTTGACAGTAACGGTGCGGGTGTTATTGTCCCAGTTTACGGAGGCATCCAATGCTTCAGCGATCACGCGAACCGGTACCATGGTGCGGCCGTTAATAATCATAGGTGGCACATCGATTTCCTTGGTATGGGAAAGGACAAATTCGATGGCGGCTTGCGAGGTTGGATTGGCTTCGTACACTTGGAATAAGGTGTAGTCGGCACAGAACATGGTTCTCTGATTAACAACCAGAGACATGATACGGTTTGTTTTTGGATCATAGGCTGAAATGGTCTGAGTATCACCAAACCATTCGACGGTGGCGCCAAGCGCTTCAAAAATAGGGCGCAATGGCACCATGGTACGACCATCCTGGATGACAGGAGGCTGATCGGTAGCGAGATATTTTCCGTTCACATAAATGGAAATATCGGCAGCGTCGGCTTGTTCCGGCTGAGCTGCTGGCAGCACCACCGAGAACGCCAATATAAACAGCATGAGAATGCTGACCAGCTGTTTTCTACGGGACATGAATGTCATCTCCTTTTTTCATTCAATCATTGCCATTCTATTGTAACGCAAAATGCGAAGCAAAAAGGGTCAAGCCAGTAACAATTAAAAGAAAATCTGGAAAAAATGGCCGCATCGGATCGAACACAAATACTACTTATTTCGTTATATGATGGATTGAATCTATATAAAAAGGACACAGAACAGAATCGTCTGTGTCCCTTTTTTTATGGGAGAGCTTGGGAGCTGTTTTGTTCATGAGACCGGATTTGCAGTGGCAGTGAACTCATGCTGCGCAAGCTGACACCGAGGGTGGAGAGATTGTGCAGGGTGGCGGAGGCGGCTGGCGAGAGCAGCCCGATCACGCCAAGAGCGATGAGGCTGCCGTTGAAGCCGATGACGAAGCGATAATTGGTGTTGACGCGGCGCATCAAGGCGGTGGCAATCTGGCGCAGTGTTACAAGCTCCCAGAGGCTGTCGGCAGCGATGGTGACATCGGCGATTTCGCGGGCGATGGCTGCACCGTCGCTGATGGCGATGCCGCAGTCGGCTTCGGAAAGAGCCGGCGAGTCGTTGATGCCGTCGCCAATCATGAGCACGGTGTGACCAGCGGCGCGTTGGTCGGCAATGAAACGGGCCTTATCGGCTGGCAGCATTTCTGCATGGAAGGCATCGACGCCAGCTTCGGCAGCGATGGCTTCAGCCGTACGGTGGCTGTCGCCGGTGAGCATGATGGTGCGCTTAATGCCGAGGTTTTTAAGGGCGGTCAGAACAGCCTGCGCTTCTTCACGCAGCGGATCGGAGATGCAGAGGACAGCAGCAAGTTGGCCGCCGATGGCAAGATAGAGATGGGAATATTTTGGCGGTAAAGATTCAAAACGCTCTTCTTCGCCGACTGGCAAAGTGACGCCCTCGTCGTCGAAAATGAAATGATGGCTGCCGATGAGCACGCGTTCGTCGCCGACATGGCTGGCAATGCCGTGTGCGACCAGGTATTCCACCTTGGAATGGTACTCGTCGTGTTTGAGGCCGCGGCGCTTGGCTTCGGCGACGACGGCGTTGGCCATGGAGTGCGGGAAATGCTCTTCCAGGCAGGCGGCCAGACGCAACATGTCGGCTTCATCTCTGCCGCCGAACGGAATCACCTTTGCCACTTTAGGGCAGGCGCGGGTGAGAGTGCCGGTTTTATCGAACACGATGGTGTCGGCGGTGGCGAGAGTTTCCAGAAACTTGCCGCCTTTAACCGTGATGTGGTTTTTTGAGGCTTCGCGAATGGCGGACAGCACAGCCAATGGCATGGCAAGTTTGAGGGCGCAGCTGAAATCGACCATTAATACCGAAAGGGCACGTGCCGGTGTGCGGGTGATGGCGAGGGCAGCCAGGCTGCCAAGGAAGGTGTAAGGAACGAGCTTGTCGGCCAGGCGTGAGGCTTTGGCTTCACTGGCGCTCTTGAGCTGTTCCGAGTGTTCAATCATGGCGACGATTTGATCGTAGCGGCTTTGTCCGGTGGCTTGTTTGACAACGATCACGCACTCCCCTTCTTCAACGATGGTGCCGGCGTAAACGACGCTGTCAATGTGTTTCGGCACAGGCATGGATTCGCCGGTGAGGGATGCCTGATTGACACTGGCTTCGCCGTCGCAGACAACGCCGTCCAGCGGGATGATGCCGCCAGCACGGACAACAATGGTGTCGCCGGGCTGTATCTGGCTGATCGGGGTGAGGATGTCGAGCTGGTCCTCGCCGCGCACCCAGACGCGATCCACGTTGAGTGACATGGAGCGTGCTAAGTCGGCGACGGATTTTTTGCGGGTCCAATCTTCAAGCAGCTCGCCAACCTCGAGTAGGAACATGACGGTGCCAGCGGTGCCAAAGTCACGGCGAGCGACGGAGAGACCGATGGAAATGGCATCAAGAAGTTCTACTCTGAGCTGGTGGCGGCAGAGGCAGCGAAGACCGCGGCCCATAAACGGCAGCAGGTGACGCGCCAACCGCAGCAGCCGCAAGGGACGCGGCAGAAAAAGCCGGCAGCCAACGCGCACCAGTACTTTGCTGACCAGTTTTTCTCGGAACTGGCGGTTGATGGCACGACTGGATGGCGTGGACAGAGCGAGAGCGTCTGCCGCTTCCGTCCATTGGAAACGGGCGATGTCTTCAAGAATATCAGCGCGGTTGCCATCGTAGCGAATGATGACACCAGCGGTGCGCTCAAAAATTTTTACTTCAGTAATGGCAGGGTGTGCTGCGAGATGGATTTCCAGACGGTCGGCATCTGCGATACTGAGTGGTTTGTTGGCCACTCGCAGACGCATGCGGCCGCGGCTTTCATGTACAATGGTTGCCTTCATAATGTTTCCTCCAATGATAAAAAGAGCCGTTTCCACGGCTCTTTTTAGGTGCTTTATGCGTCTTTGCCGTTTTCAGTGTCGGCTTCTTCATCCTCATCGTCGGCTGCGTCCGCAATGTCGGCCGCTTCGCGTTCGGCTTCTTCTTGAGCGGCGCGTTCATCGTTGATGTCCTGAGCGGCAGCAAGGATGTCGTTCGCGTTTTCCTGAACGGTGTCGACGGTTGTCATCACACAGTCACGGATACGAAGCCCGGCCGCTGTGGCATGAACATAGGCTTTTTTAGCGTCTTTGCTGGTTAATAATTTGATGCCGACAGAACCGAATAAGGTGCCGCCGACAAAGCAGGCGATTCTTGGAATGATGCTCATTAATTATCATCCTTTCGATTATTTGTGATTGTAGCCGGTGAGTAAAAGCATGACCATGCATATAAGGGCGCTCCATGCCCAAAAACGATGTTGTTTCAAGATGATTCCCTCCTTCCAGCTACTTTTGTTCCATTCGTTTATTATACCAATGAAAGAGGCAGCATTCGTTCCGAAACAGACGGAAAAAAAGCCCGATCAGACAGAACGTCGGCGGTATTGCCCAGGTGTCAGTGCATAGCGGCGCGTGAACGCGTTGCTGAATTGGCTGGTGCTGCTGTAGCCCACTTCCTGGGCAATTTCCAGCACGGTCATGTCGCTGTCTCGCAAGAGCGCGGCGGCTTGGCTCAATCGCTGTTCTTGCAGCCAGGCGTGGATGGGTTGGCCGTAGAGCTGTCGAAATTCTTTCTTGAGCACCGTTTGCGAGACGCCGAAACGAGTACTGAGAATGTCGATGGTGAGCTTCTCACTGAGATGCTTCTGCATGTAGGTCGTCATTTTGACCAATACGGGTGCCAGGCTGTTAGCATGATGGGTGCGCTGAGGTGTCGCTTCGGCGATAAAATCGCGGCAGCTGAGCAGATAGAGCAGTTCCAGGGCCTTCCAGAGACTGTAGCGGGCGTGCTCTGTTTCGTCCAGTGCATCGAGGCTGTCAAAGACGGCGTTGGACCAAGGCGCGGCGCCGATGACGGCACAGCCGTCGTGTTTGTGCATGCATCGGCCGACGGCCGTTGTGTCCAGCTGCGAGCCGCCAGTCAGGGCGCAGAGCGTCAGCAGGCTGTCTTGAGCCTGCTGCCCGTCAACGATCACAACAATGCCGCTCAAATCTCCGCTGAAGCAGGCCGATTCGATGGTGGATGCATCACTGAGGAGAAAGATTTCTCGTTCCAGCACCATCAGCTGGCGTTGATGGCTGCGTTGCAGGCTGAGACGGCCGCTGCGACAGAAAAAGGCTTCAAAATGCTTTGGCGGCAAAACAGGCATCAGCGAATGAAAGGTGGATGATGCGGCATCATCGCAGGAAAACCGGCAAACAGTGACGCCCTGGGTGGGGTGACTCCAAACAGCTGTGTGATTGTGCCGCAAATATTCTGCCAGCATGTACAAGCCTCCTTCAATGGGAACGATCAATAATTAGATAAGACTAACTTTATAATACGCCAAGGGTAACTTTCTGTCAATTGCTAGTTGCTAACCGATTTTATCGAACACCATCTACCAGAAAAATGAATGACCTTGAGGCGCCCAGCGGTGGTAGTATATTAATGAAGGATTTTGCCTTCAAGGAGGAGGTACTGCGCCGTGATTTTGAAACTGTTTAATCGCGATATCAGTCTGGTTTTTGCAGCCAGCTTTTTTTATATGTCCTGTTCGTTCATTGCGACACCATTGATTGCAGGCTTTTCGGAGAGCCTTGGTGCGAGTGCGCTGTTTATGAGCGTCATTGGTGCCACATTTAACACCGTGGCGTTGTTGTCGCGCCCTTTTGTGGGCAATCTTGCCGATCGACTCAGTCGGTATAAGTTGTCGTCGATTGGGGCGGTGCTGATGCTTTTGGGCTGCGTTGGCTATGTGTGTGCACAAGCTCCTTGGCTGGTGATGGTGGCACGCATCATTCACGGGATTGGTATGTCCTGCTGTTCGATCTGCCTGTCTACTTGGATTGCTGGACTGCTGCCCAAAGAAAACCTTGGCGCAGGCATGGGACTCTACGGGGCAACCAACGCTCTCGGCATGGCGATTGCGCCGTCCTTGGGGATTGTTATTTACGACCATGTGGGCTATCGTCCGGTCTTTGTGTTGGGCACGGTGCTCTGCCTTTTGACATTGGTGCTCGTGCACTTTGTCAGCGACAAGGGCGAGCCGCATCCGGATGCGCGTCGTAAGCGTCATCGTGGCATTGTGGCTGCGAATGTGGTGCCGGTGGGATTGATTATTATGCTATTTGCTATTCCTTACTGCGCCACCCAGTCTTATTTGGTGAATCTGATTGCGGCGCGAGGATTGTCGGTGCATGCCGGTTGGTTCTTCCCATTTTACGCGTTGGTGCTGCTGGTGCTGCGTCTGTCGTTGGCCAGCCAGTTTGACAAACGGCCGTTTTCGTTCTTTTTATTCAGCAGCTCAGGCTGTGCGCTGGTGAGTCTGTTTCTGCTGCATGTGATGCAGTCCAATGTGGCGCTGTTGGTGGCGGCAATTTTCATGGCTGGCGGCTATGGCATTATGTGCTCCATCTGTCAGTCGACGGCGGTGCTGTTGGTGGACGAAAGCGAGCGCGGCTTGGGCAACAGCACCTACTACATTGGCATCGACCTTGGCATGGCGCTGGGAGCCTTTATTGGCGGGATTCTCTACGGCTATTTGCCGCTGAACTTGTTTTATCCATTGCTGGCTCTTTCTGTGCCGCTGTCGTTGTTGGTCTATGCGCTCAATCGCAGGAAATTCCATCATGAATAGAGGTCTTGTCCGGTTTTTATGTCGGACTTTTTCTTTTTGTGCAGAGGAAAAGTGTTATGATATAGGAAGACTTTTATCTGGGAGGCATCAATCATGACACAACCTTTTCCGGTTATCACCGTCAGCCGCGAATTTGGCAGCGGCGGCCACAGCATTGCCCTGGCGCTCTCAAAGCGGCTCGGTGTGCCCTTTTACGATAAGGAGATTGTACTGGCGGCTGTTGAAAAAAGCGGATTCAGCGAGGATTTTGTGGCGCATCAAGGGGAGCACTTGAGTTCCAGCGAGCGTTTCTGGAATCGTTTTTTGCGTTCCAATGCGCCGGGTTACCAGGATCCGCAGGATGAGCTGTACGCCATTCAACGGCATATTATTCTGGATTATGCAGCGTCGCCGTGCATCATTGTCGGCCGCACTGCAGACCACATTTTGCGGGAGGCGGGCATTCCAGCGCTCAATGTGTTCATTCATGCCAATGACGATTTTCGTGCGCAGCGTGTGCTGGAGCGCTATGGGGACATGGATGACACCGACATCCTCACTCGTCTGCGTGAAAAGGATCGTGCCCGTGCTGATTTTTACGAGCATTTCACTGGTTTGAGATGGGGGGATGCGAGACATTTTCATGTCAGCCTTGATTCTTCTGTGCTCGGTGTGGCCACTTGCGTGGACATTATTGTGGACATTCTGAGAGAGGAGGAACAGCGTGATTACTAAGCTTCTGACGCGTGATGTGCGGCTGATTCTTGTGGCCAGCTTTTTTTATATGGCTTGCCCGATGATGGTGACGCCGTTGATCACTGGTTTTTCTGAAAGCCTCGGCGCCAGCGCGGTTTTAATGGGCTTGGTTGGCGGGATGATGAACATTGTTTCTCTATGCTGCCGGCCTTTCGTTGGCAATTTGGCGGATAAAATCAGCAAATATCGTCTGACCTCTATTGGCTCGATTTTGATGATTCTTTCTTGTTTGGGCTATGTGTTGGCCCCTTCACCAGCAGTGATCGTGGCGGCGCGTGTCATCAACGGCGTTGGTTTTTCCTGCTGCAGCGTTTGCATGGCAACCTGGATTTCCAATCTTTTGCCGAAGGAACGCATCGGAGCTGGTATGGGGCTCTATGGCACCATGAATGCACTGGCCATGGCGATGGCACCAGCTTTAGGCATCAGCCTCTATGGTCATATTGGTTATCGGGCGGCCTTTGTGATTGCTACCGTGATGGCTGTGATGGTTGTTGTGACGATTCAGTTTGTGCACAACAAAGGTGAGGTTCAGCATCTGGCGTCCGCTAGTCGTCATGGCAGCTTTGTGGCGGTGGATGTGCTGCCCGTGGCGGCCATCATTATGCTCTTCGCCATTCCTTACTGCGCCACCCAGTCTTTCCTTGTCAGTTACATTGCGGCACGGGATCTCTCGGTCAGCGCCAGCTTTTTCTTTCCTTTGTATGCGGCTGGATTGTTGGTGCTGCGTCTGTCGCTGGCGAATTGGTTTGATAAAAAGCCGTTTTATTTCTTTTTTAGCATGTGTTCCATTTGTTTGTTGATCAGCCTTTATTTTCTCAATGCTATGGACAATAATCTGCTGCTTTTTGCAGCGGCTGTCTTCATGGCGGCCGGTTATGGCATCATGTGTTCGGTCTGCCAATCGACGGCCATTCTTCTCGTTGGCGAAGAAAAACGTGGCCTGGCAAACAGTACCTATTATATCGGTTTTGATCTTGGTATGGCATTGGGGCCAATTTTTGGCGGATTTTTATATGGTCATGTGAACATTGCGTTGTTTTATCCGGTGCTTGCGCTGGTCGTTCCAGCTGCGGTGCTGGTGTATGTTTTGAATCGTCGACGTTTTCGTCATGTTTAAGCTTTTGATTCAAATGCCCTCTATTATTTTAGCAATAGTAGAGGGCATTATTTTTTATGGAGTTATATTGTCAGTGTTATCGCTTTTTAGTGAAGTTTTTTTTGAGAAAAGTTAAAAATGGTCATTATATTACTATACTGGACATGTAGGGTTTGATATTATCG
>CALAKO010000031.1 GCA_937922955.1 uncultured Peptococcaceae bacterium
CTGGCATTTCAAAGGGGCTTCTGTTCTATTACTTTCATAACAAAAAAACGCTTTATCTTGAAACCTATGATTACGTAATGCGGGTTGGCCGGGCAGCCATTGATGATCCGCATTTATTTGAAATCACGGATTTTTTTGAGCTTTTGACCTACGCCACTGAAAAAAAGCTGCACATCATGACAAAAATGCCCTATCTCTATGACTTTTCACTACGCACTTTTTACAGCGAAAAAGAAGAAATTGCAGCACCTCTCAAAGAAAAGATGGGCAGCGACATTGCAGAGATCTACCAAGTCTATTTCCAAAATATTGACCGCAGCAAATTCGTTGACGGCGTGGATCCCATACAAGTGCTGAATATGTTGACATGGATGGCAGATGGCTACATTCATCTGCAGCAGTTTACTGGTAACACCCACAACCTTGAGTCTCTGACGGAGGCGTTCAACACCTGGGTTCAGCTGTTGAAAAAGGCATCGTATAAGGAGGAATTTCAATGAATGTGCTGCAAATCGACCATTTGACACACGATTACGGAAACGGAAAAGGCATTTTCGATGTGTCGTTCAGCGTCGGCGAAGGCGAGGTCTTTGGCTTTCTCGGCCCCAATGGCGCTGGAAAAACAACCACCATTCGCCATCTCATGGGCTTTATTCGCCCGAAAAAGGGCTGCTGCCGCATTGATGGCAAAGACTGCTGGAAAGCACGCGCCGAAATCCAGCAACATCTCGGCTACATTCCTGGTGAAATCAATTTTTTTGACGATATGAGCGGGCGGGAGTTTCTCCGCTTCATGGCTCGCTATCGTCAGATTCCTGCAGAGAATCGCCAGAAAGAATTGCTGGAACGCTTTGAGTTGAATCCAAAAGGGAAGATCAAAAAGATGAGCAAGGGCATGAAGCAAAAGCTCGGCATTGTCGCCGCCTTGATGCACGATCCCCAAATACTCATTCTCGACGAACCCACGTCCGGCCTGGACCCACTGATGCAAAACCTTTTCATTCAACTGATTGCGGAAGAAAAGGCACGCGGCAAAACCATTCTCCTGTCCAGCCACATGTTTGAAGAAGTTGAACGCACCTGTGACCGCATTGGCATCATCCGCCAGGGACGCATGGTCGCCATCGATTCGGTGGACACCTTGCGAAGCCGTCACCTACGCACCTACACGGTGCAGCTGGACACACCGGAACTGGCGCAAAACTTTGCTGCCGATTTCGACGGGCATTGCGATGGAACCAGCGTCACGGTGACAAGCCGCCAGAATCTGGAAAGTATTTTTCTGGATTATTACGAAGGAGGAACGGACGATGAACGCAACGCTTTATAAAAGAGAACTGAAAAACAGCCTTAAGCTGCTGCTCATTCTCGCCGCTGTTATGGCCATGTACATCAGCATCATCATTTACATGTACGAACCGGAAATGATGGCATTGCTCGACGATTACGCCAAGGCTATGCCAGAAATAATGGCCGCCGTTGGCATGACCGCCGGCGCCACCGATTTGCTCGGCTTTATGATTTCTTATTTGTATGGGTTTATCTTACTGGTGTTTCCAATGGTGTTCTGCATTCTGCGCAGCAACAGCTTGCTCGCCAAATATGCCAGCAGCGGTGCCATGAGTTATCTGCTGGCTGCACCGGTGCGCCGCCGGTCCATCGTTTCCACTCAAATTGGCGCACTCATCAGCGGCATTGTGTTGCTGCTGCTCTTTGCGACCGGTCTGGAAATTGGTGTGGCTGAACACTATTTTCCTGGCGAGCTGGATCTTATTGGCCTGCTGGCCGTTAACAGCGGCTTGCTCTGTTTGCATCTCTTTATCGGCAGCATTTGTCTCTTCTTCTCCAGCCTTTTTGCCGATACTCGTTACAGCCTCGCTTTTGGCGCTGGCATTCCGACGCTGATGTATGTGCTGCAGATGCTTGCCAACGCCGGTGACAAAGCTGCGGACTTGAAATACGCCACTTTTTTCACCCTCTATGACGCCAGTGGACTTGCAGCCGGCGACCTCGACGCTCTTGCCTACAGCAGCCTTCTTTTATTGGGCGCAGTTCTCTTGTATGCCGCCACCAGCCTTGTTTTCTGCCGCAAAAACTTTTCTATTTGAATCAAGCAAACGCATTGTGCACAGCAAAACGCCGCGATCACAACCTGTGATCGCGGCGTTTTCTTTATCCATACATTCTTCTATTCATTCGATCGAAAAGTGCGCGTAATGGTCTCAGCAAATTCCTGCACACGTTGTTCAATACCTGGCAGCTGCAACACCGTGCCTGGGTCGTTTGCCATCTCCATAATGGCAAAATGACCCGGCAAATAAAAGCTCTTATTCATATTGAGCGCTGCAATGAGCTGTTTGGCGAGAATGTCACAACCACTGTACCCACTGACAATCACTGCAAAGAGCGCTTTGTCATAAAACGCCCGTTTGCGATAGAGCGCTGTCAATCGATTAATAAATGCGGTCAAGTTGGCTGAGATGGCATCGTTATAGTTCGGACAAACCATGACGATGGCGTTGGCAGTTTTGATAGACGGATACACATTGTCCACCATCACACCGCCATAAAAGCAGCTTTCTTTTTCACCGAAGTGCAGACAGGCCTTATACGGACAGCCGGCACAATCCTGCACAGCACCATTGCGCAGCCCAATTTCTTCAACAGCAAAACCTTCCAGCTCGGCGCTAACGGCATGCCAGAGAGCAAACGTGTTCGACGTTTTATGATTAGACGCATGCAGCACGGTCAGCTTTGGCATAGAATACCGATGGCCTTCAAAAGCCATCACCGCGGTCACCAAGTGGCAAGCCGCCTCCGCATAAGCCGCCATAAGATCGTCATTCCCCAGCTTATGAGCTGCAACGGTGAAATTCCGCAGCGATCCGGTGCCTTCCACAAGGGAACGCCCCACAAAGGCACAACCGCTCATATTGGCGGCCAACACCAGTTCTTGAGCCACTGATTTGGTGTAAAGCTCACTTTGAGCATCCACAATGACACCGCCGAGCCAGCCTTCCAGCAAGTGAGGCTGGCGACGCAGCACACGCAGCAAACGGCCAAGTTCAAAATTGATGCCATCGCTGCCCAAATCGACGACGAAGAGCACACGAGCAAACGCAGCGCCCAATGCCACCGGATGCGAAAGAAAGTACGTTTCCGCTTCTTCCGCACTGCAGATCAAGTGCGATTCCACCTGGTCCAGTGCCTGCTTCAGCACTGCAGCAAGACGTGAATTTTCCTTATCGCCCGCCTCACGCGGCATGACTACGAGTAAATGGTTGTCTTCCATTCCATTTTCATCTTCTTTCTGAAAAATCGTCAGTTAATGGCTCTCAATGAAGCCTGCGAGTCATAGATACGCGCCATCAATGTTTCTGGCAATGGCAGCATTTCATGTGCCTGACCGGCCGATGTGTAGCGATTTTTTACCCCCATATAGCTGCCGCCTAGAAAAACGGAGCCATAATGCCATTCGCCACGCAGCGTTGCCAGAATCGACAGCACACCAGAGGAATACGCTGGCGCCACAAAAGGCTTGAAGCCAATCTCACGCATACGTACATTGGCATTCAGCGCCAGCTCGGTCAGCGCCCGTGAGCAGGCATCGTCGTAATGCGCAATCGAATCAGCGATGACCAACTCCTTGCCATGACCGCCGAAACAGCGGCCTTCCGTTAAAAATCTAGCAAAGCGATTGTCTTTTTTCGCATAATACGCCGCCCGTGCGTTCATCACACCGAGCCCATACCCCTGGATTTGCTCCGGCAAGAGGCCCAGTCCATCAAACTCCCCAGCTTCGTTGCAGTTGCTCGCCAGCCAGGCCGCTTTCGCCAACGGATCTACCGGATCGGCAACCTCACAGAACAACCCGCGGAACTGCGCCGCTCGTGCTTGTTTGGCATAGGCGCTGATGATGGCGGTGTTCTTTTCCAGCTGCACCATACGCACATCGTCCACACTGCTGCCAACAGCCGGAACCCCCGCCGACGCCACAAACACAAAAACATCGCAGTCAAAAAGCCGCTCCTGTGATACGATCTCCACCGCCGGCAAGGCATCATACTCCCACGGCAGCGCGATTTGATTGGCCTCAAATTCCCAGCGTGCCGCCACGTTTTCGTTCAGGTCGCAGATGCCAATACGTTCAATGCAGTCGCCCCCCAGGAGATGCAGCCCAATAAGAATGTGACTGCCCACATCGCCTAGCGCCAGAATGTGCACCCTCTTCTTGCCGCCAGACAGCGGCATCTTTTCCGTCAGCAGCTCCTGCCAGCGTGGATGCAGATGGTTCACCGCACGCAGTCTGCCAGCCGCGATCGCCGCCTGCACCAGCGCATCCAACGGTCCCCATTGCCTCCGCTGTGCGGCGGCCTGCTGTTCCAGCACCGTCGTTGACAGCCAGCCTGCGTCCTCCTGTGTTTGGTAAAGCTGCGCGTCGTGCGTCACCTGAAAATGTGCGCGCGATGCCATCAACGGGCGCTCAAACAGAAACACGGACACGTCCTGCTGCTCTGCTGCCGCTGCTTCGGGCAAATCAAGTGCCGTCCAGCTGCAGCACACCGTGTTGTTGACACGATAATAATACATGTTCTTTCTTCCTTTCCGCCACAGACAATCGCCGCGAAAGCTGCGGCATTTTATTGCTTCAACCGATCGAGCATCTTCAAATCGTTATCCAGATAGACGCTCGCCGCTAGATTTGGGTCGTAAGTCACGCAAGCCCCGCGATCCGGCGCCGATGGAACGGTAATCACTTCGCCGAGACGCTCCATGGTGAGATTGCGTCCGTAGCGGGCACGGTACGATTCTTCCAACGCATAGAAAATATCACGCGCATTGCGAATGCAGCAGGCTGAAAACTCAAACAGGGCATCGCGAGTCGCGCCACTTAAATCCGGGTTGGTGTACGGCAAAACGGGATTGACCGACGGAGACACCTTGGCAATATTGAAATGCGCACGGTCCACCGTGTCGCCGCCAATGAACGGGTAGAGTGACGACTCCACATACCACTTGCGTACATTCGGTATGTAGTACACGCTGTCCGCTTCCACACCACGGCGCCTCATGCGGTCACGTCCAACGCCAGTAATGACACCAAAGACCAGCTCGCGAATCGGCACCGACTCCTGCTGCAGCAATTCGTCCAAGGCCGTGAAACGTTTACCAATGTTCATGATGTCGTCAACAAGGATGACCGGGCGATCAAAGGAACGAATCATCCGCACCTGATCGGCCAGCGGCGGATAACTTTCAAACGGACCAACGCTGTAGTCGGAAAGATCTTCCTTGTAAACCGTGTCCGTATGCATGGTTTTTGTGACCGTGTTTGGAATGACACGTTCCCGCAAAATGCGGCCAAACGGCACGCACATGTTGTCGCCCAACAAGCGCGGTGTCACGGTCTCATTTGGCACCCCGTTGATGGCGGTGATTTTTTCCACCATGCGTGGGAAAATAACTTCTGATGCCAGTGAAAGCACCAACTCGCCAGGGTACAGCGCGCGCAGTGTCGTTTGCAGCCGACGATACCCCGTTTCAATCACTCGCACCACCTGCGGCTCACTGATCAGCGGCTCTTTGATGTAGTTTTGCAAATTGCGCAGAATAACAATCGGCTGACGCATATCAACAATGTACACCGGCATGGCAGCTTCCATTTGTTCCGCCAGCACGAATCCCTGCCTCTGCACAGCATCCATGATGTAAGCGCTTGGCATGGCATCTTTCGGGAAGAACATGGCGTATCCGCAGCCTTCCGCACAAGCTCCGGCCAATGCCTCCGTTAAAAGCAGCTGAGCGGGATCGCTGATGATTTCATCTCGACTCGTATAGAGTCCGCTGATGAGCAAAATCTTCCCAGTGGTGTTGCGCCGCACCTGATCGGCCAGCTCTAAATCCCCTAGGACATCATACAGAGATTCCGGCGCCATCAGCCGACCGCGAACCACCCCGACAAGGCGATTGTTACGAAGACGATTGCGCAATAAAATCAACATATCGCCGGAACAATTCATGTTGTCACAGATGATGTCCGCGTATTCCGAACGCGCAAGAATGCTGTTGTAGATCTCTTCCATCAGCTCCTCAGTTGGATGCTCCACCATTTCAAACGACAACACCTTGCCATCCACCAGCGGCTTGTATTCCGGTTCACGCAAATAGAGACCACTGGAATAAATGTAGCCCTGGACCATTGGATCCACCAAATTTGACACATCACGATTCAAATCAATGTTCTCACGCAGCATGGTCGAAGAAATATCGCGGAATTCTTTTGGAAGATCGACAATTTCTACCTTGCCGTGCACCGTCTTCAATGCTTCAAGAATATCCGAATCCATGTCTTTTCCGCGACGGAAAATAATATGATTCATCGTGTGAATGGAATGCTCCGTCACCGGTTTGCGGTAGCTGGACGCATTGGTGATGACGTCGCTGCCCGTTACCATGTAGACCTCGCGTGGCGCAAAGATCTCTTTCAGTTGCTGCAAATCCCGTGGATTGGCAATATTGATTGGAATTTGATACGGGAAAATATTGACGTGAAACTCGTCCGCCACAGACATATTAACAATCTTGCGGCGAATCAGATGCGGCTGAGCCTTTTTCGACCAGGAAAATTCATCAACAGCAAGGTACACCTCAAATCCTTGATCTCGGATGGTTCGCATAATTTCCTTATGCGAGCGTGTGAACGGATCAAAAGTTCCCGGCAAAAATGCCACCTTCGACCATTCAACCACATCGAAGGTCTGATGATCCATGCGCCACTGGCTGATGAAGGTTGAAATCGACGACACCGCTGACGCACGAGCAAAGAGACTGATGTCGCCGCCATCCACTTCTGAAAGCAAAAAGAGGATTTTACGACAGCCCGTTGTAAAAAGATAATACTTTTCTTCGACCGACATAAGCATGTCTTCCAGGCCAACGTCTGAGCTGAAAACATCGCTCAGTACCATCATCGCTTCCTGACGCACGTTTTCTCGATAGCAGGCCATGCCCTTGAGAATAGCACCCAAAAGCAGATGTCTGCGGTGGCAATAATCCTCTTCACTGATGGCAAACCGCTCCGGATAATTTTGGAAATAACGCAGCAAATACCCCATTGTATCCAACGCGCGCATAACAATGCCGTCGTTGCTGCTCGCCAAAAGGCCAGTGATATGAGCAATCATTTCATCCAGCTGCGTCGGCGGCAGCCACAGCAGCGTGCGCGCTAAATATTCCGGAATGTAACGCGAGTAACGGGCGTCGGCCACTTCCAGGGCACCGACCAATTCCGTTACCACCTCGTTGCGTTCGTCGATGCGCAGCACTGGGAACAGCTGGCTCATGGCCTGACCAGCGTCACGCGGCACCACCATGATGTCGTTGACTTTGAGCAAATTTGAAAAATGTGCCGCAATGTGCAGACGGTGCTGACTTGGGTCCTGACGAATTTGGTCGCTCAGCAGACGAATGTTCACCGCCTTGACAATCCAAGGCGTTGCCGTCTGCAGATTTTCCAAGAAGATGTCGGAAATGGTATCCGCATTGCAAAACGTTTGACACGAGGTATCGCTGTTTTTTCCCAGCTCGCTCAACATCTTATACTTAAGATAGCTCAGCGTGATGTTTTCACGAACATTCTGCTTCTGCAAAAACTCTGCAATCTCAGCCGTTATTGCCAACTGCGGCCGCAAATACGTCAGCCAATGCATGGCACGCCAAGCTGCAACCTTTGTTTCATACTCTTCGCAGTCGCTCCAGGCCAACGCACAACGGCCGATGCGTGTCAAATCGGCATCGCTCATCGCCTGCAGCGGCAGATCAAACACCGTGTTCAACAGCGCCATGCTCTCTTCCGCGCTCCAATAGGAAGGCTCGTCGAAACTCGTCATGAAAAATTCCAGGAACGTGTCCCGATCCTCACTGGACGCGTGGTGCAAGAGCGACGCCAGTACGTTTTTGGCATTCGTCTGAATGCGCTGCTTCTGCACGTCCGTCAGCTTCAAATCTGGGCGCAAAATCTCACCAATGTAGTGCCGCCATAAGTCGAATCCCTGCAGCACATCGACGTTTTTCATGCCACTTGGGTAGCGCTTGCGATAACCATAATTGAACTGGGCAATCGTTTTCCCCAGCAATCGTGCCGCTTCGACACGAATATCCCCATCGCGATGCATCATCAATTCGTAGAGATACGCCGCCGTCTGACGCTTCTGTTCATCGTCGGTGTAGGCCGTATACCGATCGAACAGACGCAGATAAACCTGCAGACTGCGCTGATTCGTTTCGCTGCGCGCCTGTTCCAAAAAGTTTCCGAACTGACGCCCTGCGCCCATGCGATGCATGACCGCAATGTTCGTCTCCACGCCCATGAAGACCAGCGACTGCACCGCCTCATCCGTATTCTGCAAAGCCACCGGCGGCATCGTTTCAGCCTGCACCGGCACGCCGTCCAACGGCTCTGTGTCAACACCCAGCGACACCATATAATCGTGAAAATCTTTGAGCCGCGAATACACAAACTGATAACGGCGGTGTTTTTCTTCATCCACATTTTCCAGCTTATCGAGAATAATCTCAAACGCTTCTTTTAGAGAACTGATGCGTGTGCGATTCTCGCCGTTCACGCGTTCCTG
>CALAKO010000032.1 GCA_937922955.1 uncultured Peptococcaceae bacterium
GCGCGTCATGAAATTATTAGGGAATATATTGGCATCGTAGAGCATCCTTTTGATGTTCGAAAGGGTACTGTCGATAAAGCCATTGCTCATGATGTAGCGCATGGCACGAAAAGAATGATTGTTGAACATGGTGGACAAAAGGCTATTACCCACTATCAATGTGTATACCAAAACTACTCCTATGCATTGATGCGCTTTCAATTAGAGACGGGCAGAACCCATCAAATTCGTGTACATATGGCATCAATAGGACACCCATTAGTTGGAGACGCCTTATATGGCGAGAAAAAAAATATTTTTGGCTTTCATGGGCAAGCGTTGCATGCACTGAGGCTTTCTTTGGTTCATCCGATAACAGGAGAGCGTATTGTTGCAGTTGGCAGACCGCCAGAGAGCTTTAAAAAAGCGGTTACCCGCATTCAAATGATGAAGTAGAGGAGGAATACACTTGCTTAGTGATAGTTTAAAAGTTTTTATTACGGTAGCAGATAAGAAAAACTTTTCTAAAGCGGCGAAGGCGTTGAATCTGACACAGCCAGCCATTAGTTTTCAGATTCAAACGCTGGAACAATATTATCAGACAAAGCTCTTCGACCGCATTAACCGACATGTAAAGTTGACTGAAACTGGAGAATTATTATTGGAATATGCACTGTCGATGAACGACTTACAATCGGAATTGGAGCGTAAGATGCAGCAGTTGACGGGCCACGTTAAAGGTCAGCTCATGATTGGTGCTAGCCGTACCGTTGGTGAGTATGTACTGCCTTATGTTATTTGTAAATTCAAGGAAGATTATCCAGATGTTGATGTAACGCTGGAAATTTACAATACTAAACATGTAGAAGAAAATGTATTAAACAGATATTTGGACATCGGTCTCGTTGAGTCGGATATTCGCCATAAAGAGCTGTTTTTCCAAAACATTTTAAGTGATGAACTGGTTCTTGTTGTTCCAAAAGGACATCGTTGGGAAAATGAAGAAGAAATTACCATTGATCAATTAAAGGGCGAACCTTTCATTATTCGAGAAGCTGGCTCTGGTAGTCGACTGGTTTTCGAACAGGCGCTGATTGATGCGGAATTTGATGTTGAGGATCTCAACGTAATTATGGAGATCGGAAGTATAACATCGATTAAGAGTGCAATCATCAATGGTTTGGGTGTTTCCGTAATGTCTAGATGGGCCGTTCGCGATTTGGAACAAGCTGGAGTGGCGCATACTGTTTCTATTAAAGATTTGAAACTCAGTCGCCCATTTAGTATCATTTTAAATCAAGGAAACTTTGAATCTGAAGCATGTAACAAATTCATCCGTTATTTGGGTGAAGTGACAGAAAAAGAGATTTACGAGCATTTTTAAGGAGGGAGAAGGTCCATGTTAAACGATAGTATTCGCGTATTTTTGATGGTCGTGGAAAAGAAAAGCTTTTCCAAGGCTGCAAAAGCGCTGTTTCTTACTCAACCGGCCGTCAGCTTCCAGATTCAAATGCTCGAAGAACATTATGGTACACGGCTTTTTGATCGTGTGAGCCGTAATATTATTCTTACTGAAGCTGGAGAACTGCTGTATAAGTACGCAACTGAAATGAGTGATATGCAAACCAGTCTTGAAAAAGACATGCAAGAATTGAATAACACTATTTTAGGGCGTCTGCGTATTGGCGCCAGTGTTACCATTGGTGAATACATTGCGCCATACATTCTCGGTAATTTTAAAAAACATTATCCAAAAGTAACGTTAAGCTTGGAAGTCGCCAATTCTGATGAAATTGAAATGGCTATTCACGATACCAGTCTGGATATTGGCCTTGTTGAAGGGCCTCCTGTCGATAAAGATCTGGAAAGTGTGCCGTTTTTGGATGATGAACTCGTTGTCATCACGAGCGTGGATCATCCATGGAGCAAACTGGAATCCATTTCCATTTTTGAATTGGATCAATATCCATACATTTCACGAGAAAAAGGCTCTGGTACCCGCGCCGAGATTGAACAGCATCTTAAGGCGGCAGGATTTTCACCAAACAATCTCAATGTCATGATGCGGTTGGGCAGTACCTGCGCCATAAAAAGTGCTGTTCGCAATGGATATGGATTTACCATTGTTTCTCGCTGGGCAATAAAAGATGACCTTAAAATGGGCAACCTTGCGATGGTTAAAATCAAAGAAGATGAGTTTAAGCGTCGTTTCCGTATCGTATACCATAAGAAAAAATTCAAAACGCAGGCTGCTGAAGAGTTCTTGAAGTTTATTGAAAACGAAACTTTTCAATAAGTTGAAAACCTCCGATTTTATCAAAAATCGGGGTTTTTTCGAAGAAAAATCCCAGGTTTTCCGGATTTAGAAAACCTGGGATTTTGTTGTCTAAAATGAATTGGAAGCATTGATGCAAACTGGTGACGTTGAGCGGCAATTTTGTTGGCAGAATAACCGTGAAGGTAGTTTGATGATTCTGGCTGGCGGCAGAAATGGTACCATGGTGTAGGGTGACGATTTCATGAGCAATTGCAAGCCCCAGGCCCGCGCCGCCAGTTTGGCTTGAACGGGAATCGTCGACGCGGAAGAATTTTTCAAATAAAAGATCCAGTTTTTCTGTTGGAATGGTAGGTCCGCTGTTGGTGAAGGTCAGGATGACCTGGTCGTTTTTCTGTTCGGCAAGCACGCGAATCTCCGAATTGGCGTCACTGTAAGCTATGGCGTTTTTGAGAATGTTGTTAAAAACGCGTGCCAGTTTGTTGGAATCGCCATTGATGGTGAGATCATCTGGTGTGTCCAAATGGATCACATTGCCGTGTTTTTGGGCAAGTGGATAGAATTCGTCCGTCATTTGTACCAGCATAAACGTTAAGTCCAATGGAGCAATGTCCAATCGTACCTGCTGCAAGTTAAAGCGGGTGATATCAAAAAATTCATTGATTAAGCTTTCCAGACGTTGTGCTTTTTCAAAGGCAATGTTTGTATATTTTGCGCGTTGCGCCAATGGCATATCAGGCGCTTCGCAGAGAAGACTTAGATAGCCGATCACTGAAGTAAGAGGGGTTTTCAAATCATGTGCCAGATAGGTGATCAAATCGTTTTTTCGTGCCGCTTCATCTTTGAGCAACCGTTCGTGTTGTCGCATTTTATCCTTCACCTCGGTCATTTGATAAGCGATGTCGTTATAGATTTTTGGAAATACATCGGATGCTTCCTTATCAGAAAAAATGTATTTATGGATCATTTCTCCCAACTCTTCCATGTGATCTTTTACATCGGCTCTTGTTAGAATTTTTGCCATAACCAAGATTAGAACACTGCCGACACATACGAAAAAAACAAATAGAAGCAAAATGGTTAGTTTTACCTTTGTCCAATCCGGCCGCCAAATATAGATTGGTTCGCCATTGTTTGTATAGTAATAATCATAGACCGCCATGAGATGGTCCTCGAACCAGTTGGTGAAGACGCCTTCCAGTCCTTTGTCAATGAAAAAGTAAAAACCGATCGTTAGAATAAAGCCTGAAAAAATTAGAAGAAAAAAGCGTCGAATAACTTTGCGCCTATTGTTCAATTTTATAACCACACCCCCAGACGGTTTTGATGTATTTTGGGTTTTCAAAAGAATCTCCAAGCTTTTCTCTTAAATGTCGAATATGAACAGAAATGGTGTTGTTTTTCTTATCGTAATATTCTTCACCCCATATTTCGTGAAACAAGTTTTCCGCGCTGACAACACTTCCCTTGTGTTGGCAAAGGCTGCGTAAAATGGCGAATTCTGTTGGCGTTAATGACAAAGGCTTTTCATTTAAAAAACATTCATGCGTACCGATGTTTAATACCAGGCCGCCAAAAACAATAATGTCTTCTGGTGGCTGTGTCTGAGATTGATTGTAGGTTTTATAACGACGCAATTGCGCTTTCACTCGGGCAACCAATTCTAATGGAAGAAAAGGCTTGGTCATGTAATCATCAGCACCGAGTGTCAATCCTGTGACTTTATCTAGGGTTTCTCCTTTGGCAGTAAGCATGATGATCGGATATTGATGGCGTTCACGTATTTTGCGGCAGAGAATCAGGCCGTCAACCTCCGGCATCATAATGTCCAGTATGGCAAGATCGAACACTTCTTGTTGAACGCTTTTTAGGGCGTCGAGCCCAGTGTAAAAGGTGGTGACGTCATATCCTTCGTTTCGCAAGTATAGAGACACAAGGTCAACAATTTCTTTTTCATCATCGACCACTAAAATTCTGTCGGCCATTTGTATCACCCTCCTGATCATTCTCCTTTAACTATTATAATATATTAACAAAATTCAGCCCACTATAAATAAACATCTGTCTAAGAAATTCCTAATTTTTTCCTAAGATTAAGAGTCTGTCTAAAGATGAAGAAAAA
>CALAKO010000033.1 GCA_937922955.1 uncultured Peptococcaceae bacterium
TGCTCGTGTTTTTGTGTAGTTATTTTATTTTCCAACCGAAATTCGTGAAGAGCCTAAAAAATGCTCTCAGCAAAAACTGAGAGCATTTTTTTAACTTAGGCTTTAGGCTTCTTTTTTTAATTCTTCGGTTACAGTCACCTTGCTTTTGATACGCTTGTCGACATCAGCAAATAAACGAGATTGTGGACGATTCGGGTCAAACTTTGTTGGGTCGCCAGGGAAGCTTTGGTGACGATTGGCGAATGCTTCCATGCTTCCGACATCATCAAGAATTCCGCCAGCAGCTTGTGCTGCGCTGGTTAGTGCGCTTAGTGTTGCAGAACCAGGCGTAGGAGCTACTGGTTTATCAGTGAGGATTTCGTCATACATAGGAGGAATATGAACATGGTATTCTTCAATTGCATCGGAGCAGGTAGCACTTTGTTTGCATGTTGCATACGCTTCCAAACCTTCTGTTTGACGAAGGATATTGCGAACCTCTCTGAAAAAGCCAACAATGTCATGCTTAAAGATTCTGGAAAGATGTGTTAATACACCTTTATTTTCGGATGGATGGAAAGTGTGAACAGTAACTTGCACCGAACCATTAGCATTTTGAGAAGATTTTTCATTTAATAACATTTCATATTTCCCCTTTCTGTGAAAGATGGATAAGAAGTAAAACATCCATCCATCGCGTTTATTCAATTCGAATTATAGGGAGGCCTTTTCAAAAAAACAAGAGGATGATACGATTATCTTTCTGTTTTCATATGTAACCATGTAGGGGGTTGTTAATACAATAAAATGATACCTATAAGCAATGCGTTTATAGATTCTATTTTTGGAAAACGAGTCGTGATTTTGTTTTTTGTATGAAGAAACATACTGTTTGATGGATCATCAGGTATCTTTTTTCGACAAAATGTTGTAATATATTTTTAAGGGAAGTCATTGTAAAAGAAACGCGCACGAATGTGGGCGGTTATTTTTTTGAAAGAAGATGATGATCATGACAGAACCTGTACAAAAAGTACAAATTGACGATGCGCATGCGCGTGTGTTTTTGCTTGCCATTTTGTTATCTGGCGTGGTAACCATGCTTAATACTTCAACGGTTACAATTTCTCTTCCGACATATATGGCTGTTTTTAACGTAGATATTAATACTGTTCAATGGGTGGTTATAGGATATATGCTTCCTCTTGGTATGGTTATGCCATTGAGCGAGTATTTGTGTGAGCGATACAGTTATCGAAAAGTTTTTTTGATTGCTATGGTGGCCCTGGGTGTGTGTTCGCTCGGATGTGCTCTGTCAATCAATTTCTTTATGTTGGTTGCGTTCCGGTTTTTAAAGGGCATCGCCGGCGGGATTATTATTCCATCCTCTATGGCGATGATTTACAGGTACGTGCCAGCGAAGAAACAAGCGGAATATTTGGGCACTAGCATGTTGTTTCAATCTTTCGGGACTGCGCTTGGCCCAACGATTTCTGGTTTGTTGCTGCAGGTTTCCAGCTGGCATGTCTTGTTTTTAATCAATCTTCCAATGGTTTTTTTGGTTTTGTGGGCAGCAAAGAAGAGCATCCCTAATGAATCCATTAATATGGATGTTGATCGAATTGATTTTTGGGGCTGCGGTCAAGTCTCTCTTGGCAGTGGACTGGTCATGCTGGCATTTTCGATGGGCGATACATGGGGCTGGCGCTCAGTAACTTTCTGGACCTGCGTGGTCATAGGTCTGCTGCTTGTGGTGATTTTTGTTGTTCGTCAATTTCACACGAATCATCCGTTATTGAATTTCAGGGTTCTGAAATATAAGGCGTTTGCTTTTGCTATGCTTTTACAATGTGTCATTGCGCTGACACTCGGGATCAATGCGATTCTTTCGCAGTTTTATTTTCAGACTGGTTTGGGGCTTTCGCCGGCTGCAACAGGACTATTATTGCTCTGTCCGTCGATAATGATGTTGATTGGGAATGCAACAACCAATTTCCTGCATCGTAAAGGATTGATGAAAAGCTTGATTACAACCGGTATTATTTGCGCGCTTGTTGGAAATTTTGGATTGTGCAATTTGAGTCTTGAAAGCAATTTGGTATTTGTAATGTGTTGCTTTGGTTTGCGTTTTTTTGGCATTTCACTGTCGCAGATGCCGATGACAAATTATGGGTTGAGTGCTGTGCCACGTGAATTATCGGGACACGCTTCGTCCATGTATAACTGGGGACGACAGCTTGTACAAACCGTGTCGACCAATATTTTAACGGTGCTGTTAAGCATGAACTTGACGCGTTATTATTTAGCATCTGGAAATACGGGAACTCCGGATGAAGGGTCGCTAGCTTATCGTGAAGCAGCAGTAAAAGCCGTAAATACAGACTATATTTATATTGCAATCTTTTTAGTTATTGCATTGATTTGTACCTTTTTCATTCGTCCGGCAAAGCAAAAAATGGAATAAAGAAATAAAAAATGCAGTCCTATTATCGGACTGCATTTTTTATTATTGAGCCATGTTGCTGTATACGTTTTGTACGTCGTCGTCTTCTTCGAGGGCATCAAGAAGCTTTTGCATGCTCTTTGCTTTGTCGGCAGGCACTTCTGTGTAGTTTGATGGCAGCATGGTGATATCGCCAGAAAGAACTGGAATATTTGCGCCATCAATAGCATCGCGTACGGTAACATAATCTTCAGGAGCGGTGATGATTTCATAATGGCTGTCTTCAATGGCAAAATCTTCAGCACCAGCTTCCAGAACCAATTCCATCAGCTCGTCTTCGCTCATTGGGCATGCTTCTTTTTCAATGGCGATGGCTCCTTTGCGTTCAAACATAAAACTTACACAGCCATCGGTGCCAAGATTGCCGCCACAACGATCAAGATGATGGCGGACGTTACCGGCGGTACGATTTTTATTGTCGGTCAGACATTCGATGATCAGAGCGACGCCGCCAGGGCCATAACCTTCGTAAGTGATATGTTCATATTTTTCGCCATCGGTAGCACCAATACCTTTTTTAATGGCACGGTTGATGTTATCGTTTGGCATGTTGTCTGCTTTAGCTTTATCAATAGCTAATTTTAAAGCAGCATTATAGGCTGGGTCACCGCCGCCTTGACGAGCAGCTACAGTAATGTTGCGTGCGTGTTTGGTGAATGCGGTAGAACGCAGACTATCCATTTTATTTTTCTTTCCTTCAATATTATGAATACGACCCATTCATATCTCTCCTTAGGTTTAATTTATGCGCATTTTTTATTATAATAGTAGAGATGGCGTATTTCAATGGATATTAAGAAAAAAATTCATCTTGACACCGTACAAAGATTTGAAAGCGCTTATACAATATGCACTGTATTCTCAATACAGGAAAAGACTATCATCAAAGAAAGGACCGATTACCGTGATTAAGTTTGAAAAAATTTCTTGGCCGCAGTTTTTGGGCGACTGGCGTCATAGAAATGAAGAGCGTCTCGAACAGCCTGCGGAAGTGTACGGAGCTATTCGTTTGCCGGAGCGAGCAACAGCTGGTGCCGCAGGGTATGATTTTTTTGCACCGTATGCATTTACTCTTCATCCAGGTGAACAAATCACTATTTTAACAGGTTTGCGCGCTTGCATGCCAAAGGACGTGGTACTGATCCTGGCTCCGCGAAGCGGTCAGGGTATTCGACATAAATTGCAACTAATGAATACGGTAGGTATTATTGATTCTGATTATCAGAACGCAGATAACGAAGGACACATTATGATTGCTCTTTATAATGATCATCCAGATAAACAAGCGGTTCTCAAAGTAGAAAAAGGTCAGGCATTTGCTCAAGGAATTTTTCTACCATATTTATTAACAAATGACGACCAAGCTTCTGCATCAAGAACAGGTGGATTTGGCAGTACTGACGAAAAAAATCTTGACAAAAACTAAGAAATGAGATATAGTATCGAAGTGTCAAGTCGAAAAGGTTGACAGAGGTGCTAACATGTCATTTTCTATGGATTACAGAAATAGAATGATCTGTCTGTTTGACTGTTACAGCGAGCTGTTGACAGAAAAGCAGAGGGAGTTGTTTCAATACTATTTTGATGATGACCTTTCGCTTGCGGAAATATCCGATCTTGTCGGGACAAGCCGTCAGGCCGTTCACAACAGCATTACGCGTTGTGAAGAGTCGCTGGAATCTTTTGAGAAATCTCTGGGTGTCTTTCAACGTTCAATAGAGGTTGACGATGCTCTGGATCATGCAATTAAGGCTATTGAAACTGGGTTGCAGACAGGAGAATGGTCATCGAATGATTTCGAAGAGGTATTGATACAACTAAAAACAATCAGAAAGGCTGATTAATCGTGGCACTTGATGGATTAAGCGAAAGACTACAAGATGCCTTTGCGAAATTGAAAGGTAAAGGTAAAATCAGCGAACAAGATATTAAAGATGTGCTTCGTGAAGTACGTGTGGCTTTGTTGGAAGCGGATGTTAACTATAAAGTCGTTAAAAGCTTTGTAGGTAATATCAAAGACAGAGCCATGGGCGCTGATGTAATGGAAAGCCTTACCCCTGGGCAACAAGTCGTGAAAATCGTTCATGACGAATTGACACAGTTGATGGGTGGCGAAACAAAGAAGATCTCGATTAGTTCAAAACCGCCAACCATTATTATGATGGTTGGGCTGCAGGGGTCTGGTAAAACGACCTCAACAGGGAAGTTGGCGCGCTACTTGAAGGATAAGATGCACAAGAGACCGCTTTTGGTGGCTTGTGATGTGTATCGTCCAGCAGCCATTCAGCAGTTGTCTGTTTTGGGACAGCAGTTGGAGATCCCTGTTTTTGAAGAAGGCACAGAACGTTCACCCGTCGATATTGCAACTGATGGCGTTGCTCATGCTAAGGCGCATGGCAATGATGTTGTGATCATCGACACAGCTGGTCGTTTGCATATTGATGAAGTTCTCATGCAGGAACTTGTGGCGATCAAAGAATCCGTTGAACCGCATGAAATATTGCTGGTTGTTGATGCAATGACCGGTCAAGATGCGGTAAACGTAGCGGAACACTTTAATGATAACCTGGATATTACCGGCGTTGTGTTGACGAAATTAGATGGTGACACAAGAGGCGGTGCAGCACTTTCCGTTAAAAGTGTAACAGGAAAGCCTATCAAGTTTACCGGGATGGGTGAGAAGCTCGATGCACTCGAACCTTTCCATCCAGATCGAATGGCTTCACGCATACTTGGGATGGGCGATATCCTGACCCTCATTGAAAAAGCTGAGGCAGAATTTGACCAGAAACAAGCGGCGGAACTTCAGGAAAAGATCAAAACGCAGTCGTTCACTTTGGAAGACTACCTGAATCAAATGGATCAGTTGCAGGGAATGGGTGATCTGGAATCTATGATTTCGATGATTCCAGGTGTAAGTAAAAAAATGCTCAAGAACGTAAAGCTTGACGCAAAGGAAATGGACCATACCCGTGCGATTATTCTTTCTATGACACCAGAAGAACGTCGTAACACGAAGATAATTAACGGGAGTCGCAGAAAACGTATCGCGGCTGGATGTGGACTTAAAGTCCAGGATGTGAATCGGTTGATCAAGCAGTTTGAACAATCTCAAACATTTATGAAGCAATTTGGAGCCATGGCAAGTGGCAAAGGCGGCAAAAAAGCGCGCCTGCCATTTCTAGGCTTGAAATAACTATTAATATAAGGAGGTGACATCATTGGCAACTAAAATCAGACTGAGAAGAATGGGTGCAAAGAAAAAACCTTTCTATCGTATCGTTGTTGCAGATAGCCGTGCTCCAAGAGATGGTCGTACCATCGAAGAAATCGGTTACTACAACCCAAATGTAAATCCTGCTGAAATTAAGGTTGACGTTGAGGCTGCTCAGAAGTGGCTGGCTACCGGCGCACAGCCTTCCGATACCGTTCGCAGCTTGCTCAAAAAAGCTGGTGTACGCTAATTGATTTTATAAGAAATGGATGATTTGTATGGAAAACTTGGTTTTGCACATTGCAAAGTCGTTGGTTGATGAGCCGGATTCCGTATCTGTAAAAATTGATGAAACACCAGAGTCTGTGACCGTGCAGCTGTCTGTTGCACCAGATGATATGGGCAAAATTATCGGCAAACACGGGCGCATCGCTAATGCGATTCGTACAATCATGAAAGCCGTTGGCAATGTTCAGCATAAGAAAGTATATGTAGACATTGTTGAATGATGAGAAAATCCAGATTCGTTTGAGTCTGGATTTTTTGTTATAATGTTTTTTTAAAGAAAAGAGGTATTTATATGGAAGAATTACAA
>CALAKO010000034.1 GCA_937922955.1 uncultured Peptococcaceae bacterium
ATTTATATCAGTATCATTATTTTTTGGTACTTTGATCGAATCAAGGAAGCATTTGAATATAAAAGTAAAAATGAAACCGCTGAATATAAATTGTCCTTGGAAAAACAATATCATCAGCTTTTAAACGAACATCAGCAAGAAACTGAGGCACTTTGGCACGATATGAAAAAACATATTACTCTAATGAAATCATTGATCAAAAATGATGAACAATCACCATCTGCCCAATACGCTCGTGACTTGGAAATAGAAATGGACAATATCTTAAAAATTGTTCGCACGGGATATCCTGTATTAAGTGCTTTATTGACTGAACAGAAACGACGCGCAAAGAACGCCACGATCCCCTTTGATATGAATGTTCGTCTGGAAGGCCCTTTAAAAATCGCAGACATTGACCTCTGCGTCATCCTGGACAATCTTTTTGACAACGCACTGGAAGCCTGCACTCTGTTATCCCCAGATATGGAACGGAAAATGTGTGTTGAAATCATGCAGCGCAGCGGTGCACTATCCATCCACTTTGCCAACACGTTTAACGCAACTACCCGCAAACGATGGCATCCGGGAAAACATGGATTAGGCTTGAAAAATGTTCAACAAGCCGTAAAAAAATATAATGGAAGATTAAATATCTCCGAAGAAAAGGCAATATTTGAAGTCTCCATTATTATTCCATAAATATAAAATGAGGCACTCAAACATAAGATAATAAAATTGCCAGCATTTCATGCAAGCGTCAATAGTAGATTTCCAATAGCCCCCATTTCCGCTCGTACTGCTTTGTGCTACAATGGAGCAAAGGATTATTAAACAAGGAGCTGATGAAGATGGCCACGATTGAACAACAGGTCAAGGATCTCAAGAAAGAAAAGGATTACTGCTGCACGCAGATTATGTTTCAGCTGGCTGGGTTGGATGCGCTGGAGCTGGACGCTCCGGTGGCTCAGAAGGCGCTGCGCGCTCTGGGCTGGGGTGCTCGCACGCAGCTTACCTGTGGCGCAATCACTGGCGGTGCCATGGTGCTGGGGCTGTATATTGACGACAAGGAGCAGATGATCAAGGCAATCAAGGAGTACACCGAATGGTTCACGGAAACGTTCCAGCACACGCTTTGCGGCGATTTGCTGGGATGGGGCGTTCAGCCAGACGGGCGCTGCCACGACCAGATTGTTGCACCTTGCGTGAAGCATTTGTTGGAACTCAAAGATAAGTATCAGGCGCTGAATGCGCAGCCTAAGTAAAGAAAAAGCTCTGAGCGGTCGCTCAGAGCTTTTTTTGTTTGTTGTTTGGGTGCCATCACTCCGGCTCCTGGAGGGCGAAGACTTCGTAAGAGTCGAAGTCTTTGAAGCCGCTTTTAGCAGAGATGTTGAAGTCCACGCTGCCACCAGCTTCGATGGTGCCAATTTTTTCGGAGACACCGCCAATGATTTTGCCGCCGTTTTTGAAGACGATGGTGGCAATGACACCTTCCATGTCGTTATCCATGTTGTTGGTCACGGTGCCTGTAAAGGTGGTGCTGCCTTTGGATTTCTTTTCGTCGATGTCGCTGACGGTCAGGTCTTTCACAGATGGTATGTCGGAGCCTGCGAAGGCGGTGAAGTCGTAGTCGTTGTTTTCGACGGTGATTTCCACTTTATCCGGCTTGCCTTTCGGGCAGTTGATGGAGTCGCCAAAGCAGAGGGTGTCGCCTGGGGCGACGGCTGAGAGGGAGCAGTTTTGCTTGGTCAGCACGCGTTCGTTTTTGTCGAGCACGGTGATTTCGATGTTTGGCGAAACGATGGCGTTGTATTTATTTGGATTTCTAATCTCAACAGCGTAATAAATCAACGAATTGCCGCCGTCCATGTCTTCAACAATGTAGCCGGTGTCCAACACTTCGATGTCTTTCACCTTTTCGTTGGCAGCCGCTTCTGCATCGGAAGCGGTGGTTTCATCGTCGTCTTTGCTGTCCTTGTCATCTTTATTTTTATCTTTGTCCTTATCGTCGTCATCATCGCTTTCCGGCAGATCGACGGCCAGATAAGTATAGTCAATGTCGGATGGAATAAGCACGGTTTCCGCACCTGTTGCAGAGCCTTCCAACGTCAGCTTGCCGTCGGCATAGGTAAAGGTGCGTGTTTCGTCGCTGGAGCCATAGGCGGTAGTGGCCATGATGTCTTCGTCGCGTTCGGATTCCCAGGTGTAGGTGTCTGGGTCGTCTTTTGGCGCATCGTAGCTGCCAGCCCAATAAACGGAACCATACTGGTCATAGCTGGACACCCAGTGCAATTCGATGAGATCGCCTTTGATGAAGCCTGCAAGATAGTAGCCACTGTCCTGGACTTCCGCAATCCAGCTTCCTTCCAAATCCAGCGTTTCCACTGGCGTTTGTTCGGATTCTGCCGAGGTGGCCTCACTATTATTGCTTCCGCATCCTGCTGTGAACAGCATGCAGCCCATGAGCACCAAGGCCAGAACCTTTTTTCTTAGATTCATGATTGTCTCTCCTTGTAAGAACGTCCATTTTTTTGTTCATTGAAAACCGGTCATCTCAATAATGACAAATCAATTACACCATATCTTAAGGGGTTTTGCAATTGTAATTTTCATACTGGTTATGGTTCCAGCATGGCGCTATTCCATAAGGATGCCTAAAGCGCGAAGAGCCTCGCGCACACGATCGCTGGCGGCTTCGTCAGGGCAGCGCAAAGTATGGAGATGGATGCCATCGGTGAGAATGCTGATGGGCTGAGCGGCGGCATTGGTGGATTTTTCAATGAAAGCCGTCACTTCGTAGCGGCTGGACAAATCAAGCTGGCCGGTAATCTGGCCATAGATGGGATGGGAAACGATGACGTCCAGCACGGTGCAGCCCTGATCAACAATGGCATTGAGTTCGTCCTGCATGCGGTCTGCATCATGGCGACAAGCCACCTGGCAAATGACGCCGTCGTGCGCTCGGTCGCAGATGTAGCCGTGTGGAGTGGCAAGGATTTCGTTGCCCGCTGCACGCAGCAGAGCAATGTCGCCGACAATGATCTGACGGCTGACCGAATATTCACTGGCCAGCGTGGAGGCACTGATGGCAGAGTCTGCCTGTTGCAGGCGCTGTAGGATTTTTTCGCGTCGTTCTTGTGCGTTCATGATGCTTCACCTCTTTCTTCATTATTATAGCGGGCAGGCTGATCCGCGGCAAGCGCTGAAGCGCAATGCGTGTTTTTTATCCGCAGATCATTGCAGCCAGGCAAAAGAGCGCGTATAATAAAGGATGGCGCTTGAATAGATGAACACATTAAGAAAGGGGAGTCGGTGTCATGCGAAAAATGATTGCTTGGATGAAACAGGAAGCGGTGCTGACGATTTCTTTTCTGTTGGCGTTCGTTTCATCGTTCATTATACGGCCGGACGCTGGCTATCTGGCTTATCCGGATTATCGCACGCTGGCGCTGCTTTTCTGTCTGATGATTATTGTGGCCGGCTTGCAGGAGCACGGGGTGTTTGCACTTCTGGGGCAGGCGCTGATAAAAAAAGCGCACAGTCTGCGTATGCTTTACACAATTATGATTCTGCTGTGTTTCTTTTGCAGCATGGTGATTACCAACGACGTGACGCTGATTACATTTGTACCGTTTACTATTCTTGTGTTTCGCATGATTGAGCGCGAAGATCGCGTGCTGAAGCTGATTGTCCTGGAAACAATTGCGGCCAATCTGGGCAGCATGGCCACACCGATTGGCAACCCGCAAAACCTCTACCTTTATTCGGTGTCGAACATGGCGTTTAGCGACTTTGCCTGGGCCGTCTGGCCATACACAGCACTATCGCTGGTGATGCTTCTGGCAAGTGTGCGCACGGTGCGCGAAGCGCCGCTGAGCCATCGACTGGTCAGCGATGAACCAGCGGAAACGGTGCAAGCGCCGCATGATTTGGAGCGTGCCATTGCTCCTTATTTGCTGCTCTTAGTGCTGTGTCTTCTGGTGGTATTTCGTGTGCTGCCCTATGGTCCAGTGTTGGTCATTGTGGCGGTGGTCGTGTTTGCGATCAATCGCGGTCTGTTTCGCCATGTGGACTACGGGCTCTTGGCGACGTTTGTCTGTTTCTTTGTCTTTATTGGCAACGTGAAGCGCATCCCTGAAGTCAGCACGCTGCTGATTTCACTTGTTTCAGGGCGCGAACTGGGCGCTGGCATCCTTACCAGCCAAATCATCAGTAATGTGCCGGCGGCCATTCTGCTGTCTGGGTTCACGCACAACCTGACCACACTGCTGACGGCCGTCAACTTGGGTGGATTGGGAACGCTGGTGGCCTCCCTCGCCAGTTTGATTTCATTTAAATTTTTCAGCAAGGAATACACCACACAAAAAGGGCGTTTTCTGAAGGTATTCACCCTTTGGAATGTGGGCTTTCTTGTCGTGCTGACGCTGCTGGCCAGCATTCTCATATAATAATCGTACCTTTGTAAGCTGTTCCTGTAAGGGGACAGCTTTTTTTCTTGACAGTGTTCTCTTTGCGCGCTACAATAGCACTGTCATTGTCACCTGTCATGACAGGTGACAATCTATGTTCTTAAAGGAGATGACCCTATGAGTAAAGTCAGCGCATTCATGAAGCGCAAAGATATTGAAATTTCGCTGCGACGTTACGGCATTGATGCCTTAGGCGCCATGGCACAGGGGCTTTTTTGCTCGCTGTTGATTGGGACGATCATTAACACCATTGGCACGCAATTTCAGATTGCTGCCCTCTGCAACACCGTGGCAACGATTTCCGGCACGGAATACACCGTTGGCGGGCTGGCATCGGCAATGAGCGGTCCAGCAATGGCGGTAGCGATTGGCTATGCCTTGCATTGCCCACCACTGGTATTGTTTTCATTGATTACCGTCGGCTTTTCTGCCAACGCATTGGGCGGCGCTGGTGGCCCTTTGGCGGTGCTTTTTGTCGCCATCCTCGCTGCCGAAATCGGCAAAGCCGTAAGCAAAGAAACCAAGATTGACATTCTCGTGACACCGTTGGTCACCATCGGTGTCGGCATTGGGTTGTCGGCGGCCATTGCACCAGCACTTGGCGCTGCGGCTATGAAAGTCGGCAATCTCATCATGTGGGCCACGGAATTGCAGCCATTCTGGATGGGCATTCTGGTATCGGTTGTGGTCGGTATTGCGCTGACACTGCCTATTTCTTCGGCTGCCATTTGTGCGGCATTATCCTTGACAGGTTTAGCTGGCGGCGCAGCCGTGGCTGGCTGCTGCGCACAGATGGTGGGATTTGCTGTGATGAGCTTTAAGGAAAACCGCTGGGGCGGACTGGTCAGCCAGGGGCTGGGCACTTCCATGCTGCAAATGGGCAATATTGTGCGCAATCCATGGATTTGGGTGGCACCAACGCTGGCGTCTGCCATCACCGGACCATTGGCAACCTGTCTCTTCCATCTGGAAATGAACGGCACGCCGGTCTCCTCCGGCATGGGCACCTGTGGCCTGGTTGGGCCAATTGGCGTGTATTCCGGCTGGGTGGCCGATGTGGCCAATGGCGCAAAAGCAGCCATCACGTCTTGGGATTGGATTGGCCTGGTGCTGATTTGCTTTGTGCTGCCAGCCATTCTGGCTCCATTGTTCAACAGCATCATGCGCAAGCTTGGCCGCGTCAAAGACGGCGACCTGACACTGGATGCGTAATCGTTTCACGCTCACCTTTATGGGTGAGCGTTTTTCATGCCTGCCATCAAAAACGCCTATTTTCAATACGCCGCACAAGCGGTATAATGGAAACGTTGAGAAATCGATTCAGGCTTACACCTTGAAAATAATCACACTCATGGAGGAAGAAACATGGAATTTAAGACCCACGCATCCCTGCACAAAGATGGTACCTATTCAGTCGCTGTGAACCTTGATTATGGATTTATGAGCCCAGACGATCTCATTAAGATCGCCGAACTCGCTAAAAAGTACAACGTTACCCAGATGATGGCCACCACCGCAAAAAAAATCAGCTTTTACAATGTCGCTGAAGCTGACGTTAACCCACTTTGGGACGATGTCCTTGCTACCTTTGGCGATCGCGTACGCAATCCAAAAGGCAAGATCATTGTTTGCCCTGGGAAAGACCATTGCAAATTCGCTATGCCAGGTTTTGACGGCCACGCTATGGGTGACAAAATCGTTGCCATCTCCCAGAAACACGACGCTGGTAAGCTCAAAGTTGGTGTAGCGACTTGCCCACGATGCTGCTCCATGGCCCGCGTTCGCGACATTGCTGTTCACGCTGGTGCAAAAGGCTGGACCGTTGCTCTCGGTGGTAACGGCGGCACTCTGCCTGGTGCTGGTCATATTGTCGGTGAAGGCCTCAGCGATGAAGAAGCTGCTGCACTTGTTGATAAGCTCTACACCTATGTCGAAACTAAGAAAAACGGCAACGAACGTTCCGCTCGTCTGTTAAAGCGTCTTGGTGAAGACGATCTGAAAGCTTTCTTGGCTGAATAATCCTTTTGTTAGACGCCTATAAATAAAAAGGCTTGGCACTATGGCCAAGCCTTTTTATTTATGCCAATCGCAGCAAAACCGCTGCCATTTGTGCACGTGTCGCACTGCTCTGCGGTGAAAGAGACGTTTCAGTCATTCCTTGCAGCACACCTTCCGCACAAGCCCAAGACAACGCGTCTTGCGCCCAAGCGCTGACTGCATCGGCATCGCTGTAGACGTTTAAATCTTGACGCGCGTCAGTGTGCTCGCCTTTGTACATGCTGTAATTTTGCAGCATGGCAGCCAGCTGTTCGCGTGTGATGACAGCATTGGGTTGAAAGGTGCCATCGTCAAAGCCATGGACCACACCAGCCTGTTGGGCCCAGGCTACAGCATTTTCATACCAGGTCCCTGATGCAACATCCGTAAAATCACTGGCTTTCGTCAGCGGGCTGCCTTCCACGCGATGCAGCGTTGCCGCCACCATGGCACGCGTCATGGCTTGCTCCGGCGCAAAGTTGGTGTCGCTGGTGCCAGTCATCCAGCCTCGAGCATACACATTTGCCACCGCATCATGGTACCAGGCACCTTCGACCACATCGTTGAACGGCAGCACGACTTCACTTGGCGGCAGCTCTTCCTCAGGTTCTTCGGATGGTTCTGGCTCCGGATCCGGCGGAACGACCACCGGCCAATCCAAGTGCGGCAGAATCAATGCCTCACGCGTTGTCTCAACCTTGCCTTCATTGAACAATTGGCCGCACACGCTGCATTCGTAATGGGCCGCCATGCCTTCCGCCGTGTAAGTCGGTGCCACACGTTCGTGATACAAATACGCATGCTCACTCAGCGCTCCATAATCCTCGCCGCAAATCACACACTGCGCCCGGTGTTCGCAAGTCGACTGACCACCGCTATGCGAACACGCATAGCCGCATATCGTGCATGCGCCGTTTTGCCAAACATGTTCTGCCTGCTCGATAAGCGCGTCACAGCTCGTGCAGGTTTTCCAGTGCCCATCCGCATCCTGCTGCCAGCTACCTGGCTCGTGCTGCGCAAAGATTGCCGTTAGGTGGCAATCGTCTTCAATCGTGAAAGAATACGTTGCGTCAACATTTTCAAAAGTGTTGTCACCGGTTTTCCAGCCCACAAAATGATAACCTTTCGCAGGCGTTGCGTTCAACGTCACTGTTGAGCCCTTTTCATAACGGCCTGCGCCCTCAACCGTGCCGCCCTGTGTTGGTTCTGCTCCAACTGTCACCGCCAGCAAGCCATCATCAATAGTGGATTCAGGTGGATTGCCTGCCACTGTTCCTTTCAGCGTACCGCTGCCGGTAATGGTGCCGTTGTTTGTCAGCGTCACCCCTTGCGGCACCGTCAATGCGGTGTTCTCTGGAATGACCAAACTTTGGCCTGAGGCAATGGCGAGGTCGGATGTGAGTGTCACATTCCCATAAACCTGCCCTTTGTCATTACTGAATACAATGCCCTGCCAATCTGCTGTGCTACCACTAAACGTGGGAACTTGCTCCGAACCACTCTTGGCATAAATGATTGGGCAGGATTGTGTTGGCGACACAACGATATTATTTTGACCACCCTCGTATCCTCCACCATTGCCAATCGCATCGCCAGGATTTTCTCCCTTACCGCCAAGAGCATGAATCGTTCCGCCATAAATTTCTATAACACCACCAGCCCCTAAATGACCGCCTCCTATTCCTGCGGAGCCAAAATCACTTGATGAACTTCCCCGTGCGCGAATAATTCCGCCAAAAATTGTAATATGATTTGCGTTTGCCGTCCCAAATCCAGAACCAATGCCAGCACCGCCTTTTGATCCAGTTGCCTGTATTGAACCATTTCTTATCACAATTTCTCCACTTGATCCATATGTTCCATTTCCACCGCCTATTCCCGCCCCTCTGCTCTCTGCGGTGGCCTCTATTACTCCCCCATTCAATTCAATATGTCCACCAGAAGAGCCATTTCCGCCACCTATTCCTGCTCCAAAATTTTTACTATTTGCTGTAACATGTCCTCCGTTGATTATTATTCTACTTTCTTCAGTATTATTAGGAGCTGATTGCCCACTTCCTATTCCTGCCCCATAGCTCGCAGTAGCATTCAATTTTTTGCAATCATTTATTGTAATGAATCCACTTTTTCCAGCGGTTCCTCCACCGATACCTGCACCATTATTTTTTGATTCTGCTATAACAACTACGTTACCATCGATCCAAATTATTCCGCCACTCCCCATCTGTCCACCGCCAATTCCTGCACCATCTATATCGGCATTGGCATTTACTTCTGCATATCCATTTATTATGATTCTCCCGCCATTTCCCATCTGTCCACCACCAATTGCAGCTGCTGCATTTCCGCCATTAACATTAACTCGTCCGCCACTTATTTGAATGTTACCTCCAGATTCGTTTTTATCTCCCCCTATTCCAGCCTTTCCAAGAGACACATTTTGAATCGTCAATTTTCCTTTCCCGTCATCTTCGCTTTGTCCATAAATCGTCAAACTGTTGTTGCCTGTCACGTGAATGCCCTGATCAATCGTCAGCACTGCACCATCACAAAGCACCAGATGCACATCCCCCTGGACTTCCACCCGTTGAGGCAAGCTCACCGTTCCGTCTGCCACGTACCAAGAACCGCCATCCAATCCACTCCACGTTGTTATCGTGTCTGTAAGAAAAACTGCCTCATCAGGAATAGTTTGCACAACACCCTGCGCATCTAAATACGCCACATCGCCCTCATCCGCCCAGCTTGTAACAGGCATCATGCTCAACATCATCGCCACACACAACACCCACGCCCAACATTTCCGTCTCTTCGTAGCCATTGTTTTCACCTTTCTTTCATCGTTTGTCTCAATCATGGCGTTCTATATCAAGTATAGCGTACATATTACGTGGACGATAGTGTTTTTGTCAGAAACGATTTTCTTAAAAATCTCGCCAAAAATGATGACAAAATCCTCTACCTATCATATGATATGTGTAAGTACCAATCAACAACCATCAAAGGAGCGATGACCATGGATCTTCTATCCACCGCCAGCCAACAATCGGCGTTTCGCGGCTACGAGTATTACACACACAATGCCGTCAAAGACTACGAGCAGCTGGACAGCACCCACTATCAGGGGCGCGTTTCCGGGAGCAGCGACAACGTCTATGACGTTCTTATTGATCTTGATCATCCCAAAAAGAGCCAATGCACCTGTCCTTTTGCCACCGGACGCTATGTCGTCTGCAAGCACATGGTAGCCCTCTACTTCACCATCTTTCCAGACGAGGCCAAACAGTTCATCTGCGAAGTGGAACGCGCCAATGAAGAAGCAGAAGAATTTGAAGAAGAAATCGCAAAAAAACTAGAATACTATATTCGCCATCTAAAAAAAGCAGAACTGCAAGACATACTTCTTGATTTGCTTTTCGACGGGCCTGAGTGGCAATACGATCAATTTGTTCTGGATCATTTTAATGAAATCTACTGAACGATAACGAAAAAATAGACACCCGTTTTGAACAGGTGTCTATTTTTTCTCCTCACAGCCATTTTTTTTGCTTGAAATACCAAAACAACCCGACAACGATGAGCACACTGACAGCAATGACCGCTGGATAACCATAGCGCCAATGGAGTTCAGGCATATCGGTGAAATTCATGCCATACCAGCCGACAAGCAGGGTCAGCGGCAAAAAGATGGTAGTAATAATCGTAAAGAATTTCATGAGGTCGTTTTGCTGGATGGAGAGCTGCGCTTGATAAGCGTCCTGCATTTGGTCAACAATGTCCTGTAAATTCTGCACTTTGCTGGCATAACGATCGGTGCGGGCATCGAGGATGGCCAAGCGGTCCAGAATATTGTGCGAGAAAAAGGCGCTGTCGTCCAAAAGCATGTCGTTGAATACGATGTTGATTTTCTCGTAATAGCGTTTGAGCCGCACCAGCTCGCGTCGTTTGGCAACGATGGCGTCCAAGGTATTGTTCAAATCGCCTGAAAGAATATCTGCCATGAGGGTGTCTAATTGATCCTCGATTTTCTCCAGATAGCCCAAATCGCCATGAAACAAATGAATGAAAAAATGATAGAGGATCTGCTCGTTGGAAAGTGTTGGCTGCTCTTTTTCAATCTCCGTCAGGGTGCGGCTGCAATACTGCCAAGCACTCTCATCCTTACAGATGTAAAAAGTTGTGTCGTCGTTCATATAAATGAGTATGCGAAAGAGTTCTTCCACATCGCTGTGAATGTCGTACCAGTCAAAAGAAAACAGCGCAAAATTACTGAAATGACTGAAGCCCTCGATTTGTGCTTCCTGGATGATGTGCACAGCTTCTGGCTGGAGCTGCGCTTGCCACTCCGGCAGCTCGTCCAGCAGGATCACATGTTGCATGGCGCTCCTCCTTTACTTGGCGCAAAACTGACGAATGATGTGTTCCGCGCAGGCAATGCCATCGATGGCGGAGCTAACAATACCGCCTGCATAGCCAGCGCCTTCACCAATCGGATAAACACCACGCAGATTAAGGCTTTCCCAGGTTTGTTTGTCGCGCAGGAGACGCACTGGCGAAGATGAGCGTGTTTCTGCCGCTGTGAGTACGGCATCGGGCCGATCGAACCCATGCAAACGATGCGCCATGCCACCGATGGCTGCGCGCAAACTGTCGGTAATGGCGTTCGGATAAAGTCCACTGAGGTCGCTCAGCACATGACCCGGCCGCACGCTTGGCTGCACGCTGCCGAGTGCGGTGGTCGCATTGCCGCGCAGAAAATCACCAACGGTCTGCACCGGTGCCGTGTAACCACCGCCGCCAAGAGCATAGCAGGCCGCCTCAATGCGTTCCTGAAAAAGCATGCCATCCAGCACACCATGGCCAAAGT